>NZ_JBJTJF010000054.1:0-23841 GCF_046095365.1 Mycobacterium sp. | reverse complement strand
GGCGTGTGACGAGAGGGTGGAATCGCCGGAGCGGGAACAGCAAAATCCCGCAACCGCGTCAGGGTGCATACGAACATTGAATAGTCGAGTCCGATAGTCCCGTAGTTACTCTCCGCGGCATTGCCGCAACCGGCGCCGAGTCGCACCGGACCGCGAGCCCGGCGGTCCCCGCCCGCCCGGTAAGTTCGACACATGACCGAGCGTGAATTCGACATCGTCGTCTACGGGGCCACCGGCTTCGTAGGCAAGCTCACCGCCGAGTACCTGGCCAAGGCCGGCGGACCCGCCCGTGTCGCGCTGGCCGGACGGTCCCCGGAGAAACTGGCCGCCGTCCGCGCCACCCTGCCCGAGACCGCCCGGGACTGGCCGCTGCTGACCGTCGACGCCGGCAAGCCCTCGACGCTGGATGACATGGCCGCGCGCACCCGGGTCGTGGTCACCACCGTCGGCCCGTATGCCCGTTACGGCCTGCCCCTGGTCGAAGCTTGCGCCAAAGCCGGCACGGATTACTGCGACCTCACCGGCGAGGCGACGTTCGTGCGGCAGAGCATCGACGACTTCCACAAGCAGGCCATCGACACCGGCGCGCGGATCGTGCACGCCTGCGGGTTCGACTCGGTTCCCTCCGACCTGAGCGTCTTCGCGTTGTTCCGGCGCGCCGGCCGCGACGGCGAGGGCGACCTGCTCGACACCAACTATGTGTTGCGCAGTTTCGCCGGCGGGGTGTCCGGCGGCACCATCGCCTCGATGATCGAACTCATGCGCTCGGCATCCGGCGACGCCGAGATCCGCAAGATGCTCGAGGATCCCTACACGCTGACCGGCGACCGCGGCGCCGAGCCCGAACTGGGCCCGCAGCCCGACCTGCCCTGGCGGCGCGGCCGCGAGATCGCGCCGGAACTGGCCGGCACATGGGCCGGCGGCTTTGTGATGGCGCCCTACAACACCCGCATCGTGCGGCGCAGCAACGCCCTGCTCGACTACGCCTACGGCCGGCGCTTCCGCTACGCCGAGTACATGGGCACCGGCCGATCGCTCATCGCCCCGGTGGTCTCAGCGCTGACCACCGTCGTCACCACCGGCACCGCGGTGCTGGGCTACCGCTTCTTCCGTTTCCTGCCCCGTCCCCTGGTTGACCGGTTGGCGCCCAAACCCGGAACCGGGCCCAGCGAGAAGGTGCGCGAGACGGGCTACTACCGGGTCGAGACCTACGCCACCACGTCCAGCGGGGCACGCTACGTGGCGACCATGGCACAGGACGGCGACCCCGGCTACAAGGCCACCTCGGTGATGCTGGGCGAGTGCGGGCTGGCGCTGGCGCTGGATCGCGACAAACTGCCTGACCTCTACGGCGTGCTCACTCCCGCGGCCGCCATGGGCGACGCTCTGCTGGCGCGCTTCCCGGGCGCGGGGATCTCCCTTGAGGTCGCCCGGCTGAACGGAACGCCCAGAGCGTAATCGTGTGCGGATACGCGCCGGTCTGACTACTGTCGAGACCTGGCAACCGCCCCGACTTCGCGAAAGTGACAACCAACATGGCCGGTCTCGACGACCTCTTCAACCAGATCCCGGTGGCGGACATCGCCAATAAGCTCGGCGCCGATCAGGGTGAGGTGAACCAGGCCATCCAGACCCTGGTGCCGACCCTGCTGGGCAGCATCCACGAAAACGTCCAGGCCGAGGACATCGACTCCAGCCAGCTGGAGTCGGTCATCGTCGCCGACGAGCACGCCGAGGTGCTCGAGGGCGGGGTGAACGTCGACCAGCTCGACGAGGGCCAGGGCAACCAGCTGGTGGCCAGCCTGTTCGGCGGCAACGACACCAACCAGGTGGCCTCGGCACTCTCGGGGGCCGGCGCGCCGGGCGGTGACCTGATCAAGCGGCTGCTGCCGATGCTCGCCCCGATCGTGCTGGCCTACGTCGGCAAGCAGTTCTCCCAGCGCAGCGCCGCCGGCGCGGACGCGCAGGCCCAGGCGCAGGCCGCCCCGGGCGGCGGCATCGGCGACGTGCTCGGCAGCATCCTCGGTGGCGGCGGTGGCGGGGCCGCGGCGGGTAACAACCCGCTGGGCAGCATCCTGGGCAGCGTGCTCGGCGGCGGCCAGGGCGGCGCGCTGGGCAACATCCTCGGCGGTCTCCTGCGCGGCGGACGCTGATCCGCGCCGGCGGGGCGCAGGTCCGGTCGAGCGCCCGCACAAGGGCGTTCCTAGAATTAATCGGTGCCTGACGACAGCCCCGCCGTTGCCGATCCCGACGACCTGCCCAAGGCCTGGGATCCGGGTGCGGTAGAGGCGGGCCTGTACCAGGGCTGGGTCGACGCGGGCTACTTCACCGCGGACGCCGCCGGCGCGAAGCCGCCCTACTCGATCGTGCTGCCGCCGCCGAACGTCACCGGCAGCCTGCACATGGGCCACGCACTGGACCACACCCTGATGGACGCCCTGACCCGCCGCAAGCGCATGCAGGGCTACGAGGTGCTGTGGCTGCCCGGGATGGACCACGCCGGCATCGCCACCCAGACCCTGGTGGAACGCCGACTCGCCGCCGACGCCACGACCAAGGAGGAACTCGGCCGAGAGGCGTTCGTCGAGAAGGTCTGGGAGTGGAAGCACGATTCCGGCGGCACCATCGGAGCCCAGATGCGCCGCCTCGGCGACGGGGTGGACTGGAGCCGTGACCGCTTCACCATGGACGAGGGCCTGTCGCGGGCGGTGCGCACCATCTTCAAGCGGCTCTACGACGCCGGGCTGATCTACCGGGCCGAGCGGCTGGTCAACTGGTCGCCGGTGCTGCAGACCGCGATCTCAGACCTCGAGGTGAAATACGAGGAGGTCGAAGGCGAACTGGTGTCGTTCCGGTACGGCTCGCTCGACGACGGCCAGCCGCACATCGTGGTGGCCACCACCCGGATCGAGACCATGCTCGGCGACACCGCGATCGCGGTGCATCCCGACGACGTGCGCTACGGACACCTGGTCGGCAAGAGCCTGCCCCATCCCTTTCAGGACCGCGAGATCGTCGTCGTCGCCGACTCCCACGTCGATCCTGAATTCGGTACCGGCGCAGTCAAAGTCACTCCCGCGCACGACCCCAACGACTTCGAGATCGGCATGCGACACGGACTGGAAATGCCCTCGATCATGGACACTCGTGGCCGCATCGCCGGCACCGGAACGCAGTTCGACGGCATGGACCGCTTCGAGGCCCGGGTCAAGGTCCGCGAGGCACTGGCCGCCCAGGGCCGAATCGTCGCCGAGAAGCGCCCGTATCTGCACAGCGTCGGGCATTCCGAGCGCAGCGGCGAACCCATCGAGCCCCGGCTGAGTCTGCAATGGTGGGTCAACGTCGAGTCCATGGCCAAGGCCGCCGGCGACGCGGTCCGCAACGGCGACATCGTGATTCATCCCAAGAGCCTGGAGCCGCGCTGGTTCGCCTGGGTCGACGACATGCACGACTGGTGCATCTCCCGCCAGTTGTGGTGGGGCCACCGCATTCCGATCTGGCACGGCCCCGACGGCCAACTCGCCTGCGTCGGGCCTGACGAGACCCCGCCGGCGGGCTGGGAGCAGGACCCCGACGTCCTGGACACCTGGTTCTCCTCGGCGCTGTGGCCGTTCTCCACCATGGGCTGGCCGGACCGCACGCCGGATCTGGAGAAGTTCTATCCCACAAGTGTTCTGGTGACCGGCTACGACATCCTGTTCTTCTGGGTGGCTCGGATGGTGATGTTCGGGACATTCGTCTCGGCCGACGACGCGATCACCTGCGGTGGTACCCGCGGCCCGCAGGTTCCGTTCGAGAACGTCTTCCTGCACGGCCTGATCCGCGACGAGCACGGCCGCAAGATGAGCAAGTCGCGCGGCAACGGCATCGACCCGTTGGACTGGGTGGAGTTGTTCGGCGCCGACGCCCTGCGGTTCACCCTGGCCCGCGGCGCGAGCCCCGGCGGCGACCTGTCGATCGGGGAGGACCATGCCCGGGCGTCGCGCAACTTCGCCACCAAGCTGTTCAACGCCACCCGCTTCGCACTGATGAACGGCGCCGCGCCCGCGCCGCTGCCCGACTCCGCCGAACTCACCGACGCCGACCGCTGGATCCTGGGCCGGGCGGAACAGGTTCGCGCCGAGGTGGATTCGGCCTTCGACGGCTACGAGTTCAGCCGGGCCTGCGAGGCGCTCTACCACTTCGCCTGGGACGAGTTCTGCGACTGGTATCTCGAACTGGCCAAGGTGCAACTCGCTCGGGGCGCCCAGCACACCACCGCCGTGCTGGCCGCCGTGCTCGACACCCTGCTCAAGCTGCTGCACCCGGTGATGCCGTTCGTCACCGAGGTGCTCTGGAAACAGCTGACGGGCGGGATCGGGGCGAGCGAAGCGACGGGAGAAGCGAAGTCGCTGGTGATCGCGCAGTGGCCGGCGCCCTCGGGCCACGCGCTGGATCCGGCTGCGGCGCAACGGGTCGCCGATCTGCAGAGGCTGGTCACCGAGGTGCGCCGGTTCCGCAGCGACCAGGGGCTGGCCGACCGCCAGAAGGTGCCGGCCCGACTGGAGGGCATCGCGGACGCCGGCCTGGACGCCCTGGCGGCCCCGGTGAACGCGCTGGCCTGGCTGACCGATCCCGACGGGGACTTCACCCCCACCGCCCAGGTCGAGGTCCGGCTGTCCGGCGGCACCGTGGGCGTCGAACTGGACACCTCCGGGACCGTCGACGTCGCGGCCGAGCGCCGTCGGCTGGAGAAGGATCTGGCCGCCGCGCAGAAGGAATTGGCCACCACCACAGCCAAACTCGAGAACGACGCTTTCCTGGCCAAGGCGCCCGGCGACGTCGTCGACAAGATCCGCGATCGCCAGAAACTGGCCCGCGAGGAGTCCGACCGGATCGCCGCCCGGCTGGCTTCGCTGTCATGACCGAGCCCGATCCGGACGACGACCGCCCGGAGGATCCCGACGCACCGGACACGCACCCCCGGCCGACGCTGGACGAGATCGCCGCGCTGTGGCAGGTCGAGCACCTGCTCGACCAGCGCTGGCCGGAGACCAAGCTCGCGCCCAGCACCATCCGCATCGACGCGCTGATGGAACTGCTGGGATCGCCGCAGAACAGCTACCCGAGCATCCACGTCGCCGGCACCAACGGCAAGACGTCGGTGACCCGGATGATCGACGCGCTGCTGACCGCCTTCGGACAGCGGACCGGCCGCTACACCAGCCCGCACCTGCAGTCGGCGATCGAGCGGATCGCCATCGACAACCACCCGATCAGCCCGGCCCGGTACGTCGAGATCTACCGGGAGATCGAGCCTTTCGTGCAGATGGTCGACGCCCAGTCGAAGGCCGGCGATCTCGGGCTCAAGGGACCGGTGATGAGCAAGTTCGAGGTGCTGACCGGCATGGCCTTCGCCGCCTTCGCCGACGCCCCGGTCGACGTCGGGGTGATCGAGGTCGGGATGGGCGGGAGCTGGGACGCCACCAACGTCATCGACGCCCCGATCGCGGTGATCACCCCGATCGGCATGGACCACGCCGAGTACCTCGGCGCCACCGTCGGCGAGATCGCCGCGGAGAAGGCCGGGGTGATCCGCGGGCCGCGCGGGGACGTCGTCCCGGTGGAGACCGTCGCGATCATCGGCCGCCAGCCCCGCGAGGCGATGGACGTCCTGCTCGCGCACGCGGTGCGGGTCGCCGCCGTCGTGGCGCGGGAGGGTGGCGAGTTCACTGTGCTCAACCGCCAGACCGCCATCGGCGGGCAGGTGCTCGACCTGCATGGTCTCGGCGGGCTCTACCCCGACGTCTTCCTGCCTTTGCACGGCGAACACCAGGCGCACAACGCCGTGGTGGCGCTGGCTGCCGTCGAGGCGTTCTTCGGTGCCGGCGCGGATCGCCAGCTCGACATAGACACGGTGCGCGCCGGTTTCGCCGCGGCCACGAGCCCCGGACGTCTTGAACGGATGCGCAGTGCGCCAACGGTTTTCATCGACGCCGCCCACAATCCGGCCGGCGCCGAAGCGCTGGCAAAGGCACTGGTACAGGAGTTCGACTTCCGCTACCTGGTGGGTGTGCTCAGCGTCATGGGGGACAAGGACGTCACCGGAATCCTCTCGGTGCTGGAACCGGTCTTCGACCGGGTGGTGGTGACCCACAACGGGTCTTCGCGGGCTCTGGAGGTCGAGGAACTGGCCTGGCGGGCCGACGAGGTGTACGGGCCGGAGCGCGTGGTGCGGGCCGAGACGCTGACCGAGGCCATCGAGACCGCAACGGCCATCGTCGAGGAGGCCGCCGCCGACGCCGACGGGTTCTCCGGCGCCGGAATCGTCATCACCGGATCGGTGGTCACCGCGGGTGTGGCCCGCACCCTGTTCGGCAAGGATCCGGCGTGAGCGATCCCTGGAAGAGCTTCCGCGGCGTCACGGCGGCCACGCTGATCCTGGAGATCATCACCGTGCTGCTGGCGCTGCCGGTGGTCGCGGTGGTCGGCGGCGGGCTGACCGGCTGGACCACGGTCTATCTGCTGGGGTTCGTCGGACTGCTGGCCCTGCTCGCCGGCATGCAGGGGCGCCCGTGGGCGATCTGGGCCGACCTGGGCGTCCAGCTACTGCTGATCGCCGGGTTCTTCGTCTATCCGGCGGTGGGCTTCATCGGCGTGCTCTTCGCCGTGGTGTGGGGTGTCATCGCCTACCTGCGTGCGGAGGTGCTGCGCCGGCAGCGGCTGGGCCTGCTGCCCGGCCAGCAGCCGCCGCAGACCTGACCCGGTACGCTTCCGAGTCGTGACTGAGCGGACCCTGGTGCTGATCAAACCCGACGGCGTGCAGCGGGGGGTGATCGGCGAGATCATCAGCCGGATCGAGCGCAAGGGCCTGACACTGACGGCCCTCGAGCTCAAACACGTCAGCAACGAGCTCGCCGCGGCGCACTACGCCGAGCACAAGGACCGCCCGTTCTTCGGCGACCTGCTGGAGTTCATCACCTCCGGCCCGGTCATCGCCGCCGTCGTCGAGGGCCCGCGGGCCGTCGCGGCCTGGCGCCAGCTCGCCGGCGGAACCGACCCCGTGGAGAAGGCCACCCCGGGCACCATCCGCGGTGATTTCGGGCTGGAGACCCAGTTCAACCTGGTGCACGGCTCGGACTCACCGGAGTCCGCGTCCCGCGAGATCGCCCTGTGGTTCGGGGCTGACCACCGGGGTTCCGGCCACTAGGCGCCGAACCGGCGGACGGTATGGGATACTAAGGACGGCCGCCCGGCGACGGGCGACCGGAATGAGACTTCGAGACGTGCGCGACCATCGCCGACGGCGGTGTGGCGCGGACCGTCAACAGCCGTCATTTCGCCAGGCACTGAACGGGTTCTCCGGAACCCGTCGGAGCGAGACCATGACAAGCCCGGGCGCAACCCGGGTGTACAGCGGAGAGCCCTCGCGTGGCCGCGTCGACACGACGCGCCCGGGGGCTTAGAGGAGATTAAGTGTCCGATGAAGACCGTAACCAGGATCTGCCCGAATCCGAGTCGCCCGGGCAACCGGCCGCGCCGGACCCGGATCTGCCCGACCGGCTGAGAGTTCACTCGCTGGCCCGGATGCTGGGCACCACCAGCAAGCGGGTCGTCGACGCGCTCACCGAGATCGACGGACGGGCGCGCAGCGCGCACTCCACCATCGACCAGGCCGAAGCCCAGCGGGTGCGGGAGGTGCTGGCGGACGAACTCGCTGCTGAGGCCGCCGCGGAGCCCCTTCCGCCGGAGAGCGCGATGGTCATCGTGGCGTCCCAGGAGACCGAGCCGGAGTCGCGGCTGATCCTGGAGACCGGCGACGCCGGCGCCGAGCCGCCTGCCTACCTGCCGCTGTTCGTCGCCCCGCAGGCCGTCGCGGCGGAGCCGCGCCCGGCGGCCGCTGACGGCCAGGACGACGACGACGCCGACGACGCCGAGGACGCCGACGCCGAGGGCGGCGACCGCCCGGCCGGGCGCCGCCGGCGGCGCGGGCGCCGGGGCCGGGGCCGGGGCCGCGGCGAGCACGCCGACGACGACGGCGAGGAGACCGGCGAGGACGCCGACGCCGGCGGGGAGTCCGTGGCCGAGGACGATGAGGCCGGCGAGGAGGAAGCGGCCGGAGGGGAGGGCGGCACCCGCCGCCGTCGCCGCCGCCGCCGGCGCCGGGGCGGATCCGGGGATGACGCGGACTCCTCCGCCGACGATCCGCCCAACACCGTGGTCCACGAGCGCGCCCCGCGCGCCAAGAAGTCGGACAACAACGAGATCCAGGGCATCAGCGGCTCGACCCGCCTGGAGGCCAAGCGCCAGCGCCGCCGGGACGGCCGCGACGCCGGCCGGCGGCGCCCGCCGGTCCTGACCGAGGCCGAGTTCCTGGCCCGCCGGGAGGCCGTCGACCGGGTGATGGTGGTGCGCGACAAGGTCCGCACCGAGCCTCCGCACGCCGGTGCCCGCTACACCCAGATCGCGGTCCTCGAGGACGGTGTCGTCGTCGAGCACTTCGTGACCTCGGCGGCGTCGGCGTCGATGGTCGGCAACATCTACCTCGGCATCGTCCAGAACGTGCTGCCCTCGATGGAGGCCGCGTTCATCGACATCGGCCGCGGCCGCAACGGCGTGCTCTACGCCGGAGAGGTCAACTGGGAGGCCGCCGGTCTGGGCGGCAACAACCGCAAGATCGAGCAGGCGCTGCGGCCCGGCGACTACGTCGTCGTGCAGGTCAGCAAGGACCCCGTCGGGCACAAGGGCGCCCGGCTGACCACCCAGGTCTCGCTGGCCGGCCGCTATCTGGTCTACGTGCCCGGCGCTTCCTCCACCGGGATCAGCCGCAAGCTGCCGGACACCGAACGCCAGCGGCTCAAGGAGATTCTTCGTGAGGTTGTGCCGGCCGACGCGGGGGTGATCATCCGCACCGCGTCGGAGGGTGTGAAGGAAGACGACATCCGCGCTGACGTCAACCGCCTGCGGGAGCGGTGGTCCACGATCGCCGAGCAGGCCGAAAAGACCAAGTCGAAGAAGGCCGGGGCGGCGGTCGCGCTCTACGAGGAGCCCGACGTCCTGGTCAAGGTGGTCCGCGATCTGTTCAACGAGGACTTCTCCGGGTTGATCGTCTCCGGGGACCAGGCATGGGAGACCATCACCGGATATGTGAATTCGGTTGCGCCCGAACTGCTTACCAAGCTCACCAAGTACGAGCCGGCCGGCCCGGACGTCTTCGCGGTGTATCGCATCGACGAGCAGCTGGCCAAGGCGATGGACCGCAAGGTCTGGCTGCCCTCCGGCGGCACGCTGGTGATCGACCGGACCGAGGCCATGACGGTCGTCGACGTCAACACCGGCAAGTTCACCGGCGCGGGCGGCAACCTGGAGCAGACCGTCACCAAGAACAACCTCGAGGCGGCCGAGGAGATCGTGCGTCAGCTGCGGCTGCGCGACATCGGCGGGATCATCGTCGTCGACTTCATCGACATGGTGCTGGAGTCCAACCGCGATCTGGTGCTGCGCCGGCTGACCGAGGCGCTGGCCCGCGACCGCACCCGCCACCAGGTCTCGGAGGTGACCTCGCTGGGGCTGGTACAGGTGACCCGCAAGCGGCTGGGCACCGGGCTGATCGAGGCGTTCTCGAGCACCTGCCCGGAGTGCAGCGGTCGCGGCATCCTGGTGCGCGGCGAGCCGGTGGACCACGCGCCCGCCGCCGGTCGCAAGTCCGAGTCCGGCGCCGGCCGCAGGGGCAAGGCCGAGGACGCGGCGGTGGCCAGGGTGCCGGCGCACGTACCCGGCGAGCACCCGATGTTCAAGGCGATGGCCGCGGCCAAGAACGGCGACGAGGACGGCGAGGAGGGAATCGAGGGGGGCGTCGAGGACGAACTCGCCGAGGACTTCACAGCGGACATCGAGGAGGGCGAGGAGGCCGGGGCCGAGTTGGTCGGGGAACTCGACGAGGACGATGACGACCTCGAGGAGGACGACGAGGACGAGGACGACGAGGACATCGAACTCGACGATGTCGACGAGGACGCCATCGACGACGACGCGATCGAGGAGGACGACACCCTCGAGATCGTCGACGAGCACGACGAGGACCTCGACGAGGACGACGACGACCTCGACGAGGACGACGACGACCTCGACGACGATGACCACGAGGACGACGAGGACGACGAGGACCTCGACGACGAGGACGACGACGAGGACGACGAGGACGACGACGAGGACGAGGTCGGCGGGGCCGATCCGGGTCCCGCGGCTCGCCGCCCCCGGCGCCGCGCGGCGGCCCGGCCTGCCGGACCACCCGCGGTTTGACCCTCCGGCGCTGGTCGGAGTAACCTTGGGCGGGTGCCGCCTGGCCCCGCCGGCGGCAGCGGACCGCCCGGTCTGACCGGCGCGGCTCGCGACCACAGACCCGCTCGCGCAACCTCCGGTGGCGCGCGCCGCGACGCAGGGACGCCTGAGTCGCCGAATTTGGAAGAGGAACGATGGCAGCCGAGAACGCCACCTACGCGATCGTCAAGACCGGCGGCAAGCAGTACAAGGTCGCCGTCGGCGACATCGTGAAGGTGGAGAAGATCGAGACCGAGCCGGGCGCTTCGGTCTCGCTGCCCGTCGCCCTGGTCGTCAACGGCGCCACGGTCACCACCGACGCCAAGGAACTGGCCAAGGTCGCTGTCACCGGCGAGGTACTCGAGCACACCAAGGGTCCGAAGATCCGCATCCACAAGTTCAAGAACAAGACCGGCTACCACAAGCGGCAGGGGCACCGGCAGCCGTTGACCGTGCTCAAGGTCACCGGGATCAAGTAGCGACAGGGAGCGAACAGACATGGCACACAAAAAGGGCGCTTCCAGCTCACGCAACGGCCGCGAGTCCAACGCACAGCGGCTCGGCGTCAAGCGGTTCGGCGGCGAGGTGGTCAAGGCCGGCGAGATTCTGGTGCGCCAGCGCGGCACTCACTTCCACCCCGGCGTGAACGTCGGGCGCGGCGGCGACGACACGCTGTTCGCCACCGCACCCGGTGCGGTGGAGTTCGGGGTCAAGCGCGGTCGCAAGACCGTCAACGTCGTTCGCGCCGTCCGCGCGGAGGCTTAAGGCTTCTCGGGGGCACTGCGAGGATGCCTCGCTTCGTCGACCGCGTGGTGATTCACACCCGCGCGGGTAGCGGCGGCAACGGTTGCGCGTCGGTGCACCGGGAGAAGTACAAACCCCTGGGCGGCCCCGACGGCGGCAACGGCGGGCGCGGGGGCAGCGTCGTCCTGGTCGTCGACCCGCAGGTGCACACCCTGCTGGACTTCCACTTCCACCCGAACGTGGTGGCCGCGTCGGGCAAGCAGGGCATGGGCGCCAACCGCGACGGCGCCGCCGGGGCCGACCTGGAAGTCCGGGTGCCCGACGGCACTGTGGTCCTCGACGCGCACGGCCGGTTACTGGCCGACCTGGTCGGCGCCGGCACCCGGTTCGTCGCCGCCGAGGGCGGCCGGGGCGGCCTGGGCAACGCCGCACTGGCCTCCCGGGCCCGCAAGGCACCCGGGTTCGCGCTGCTCGGGGAGAAGGGCCAGGCCCGCGACCTCACCCTGGAACTCAAGACGGTCGCCGACGTCGGGCTGATCGGCTTCCCCTCGGCGGGCAAGTCCTCACTGGTGTCGACCATCTCGGCGGCCAAACCCAAGATCGCCGACTACCCGTTCACCACCCTGGTGCCCAACCTCGGCGTGGTCTCGGCGGGAGATCACACCTTCACCGTCGCCGACGTGCCGGGCCTGATCCCCGGCGCCTCGCAGGGCCGCGGCCTCGGGCTGGATTTCCTGCGCCACATCGAACGCTGCGCGGTACTCGCCCACGTCGTCGACTGCGCCACCCTGGAACCCGGACGCGACCCGATCTCCGACATCGACGCACTCGAAGCCGAACTGGCCGCCTATCAGCCCACCCTGCAGGGGGATTCAGCGCTGGGTGACCTCGCGCAGCGGCCGCGGGCGGTGGTGCTCAACAAGATCGACGTACCCGAGGCCCGCGAGCTCGCCGACTTCGTCCGGCCGGAGGTCGAGAAGCGCGGCTGGCCGGTGTTCGAAATCTCCACCGTGAGCCGGGAAGGCCTGCGGGAGCTGACCTTCGGGCTGTGGGACATGGTCGCCGCCTACCGGGCCGCCCAACCGCCGGTGGTGGCCCGCCGCCCGGTGATCCGGCCGGTCCCGGTGGACGCCAGCGGGTTCACCGTCGAGGCCGACCCGGCGCACCCCGGCGGGTTCATCGTTCGCGGCGCCCGGCCGGAACGCTGGGTGGCCCAGACCGATTTCGACAACGACGAAGCGGTCGGCTACCTCGGTGACCGGCTGGCCCGCCTCGGCGTCGAGGAGGAGTTGCTCAAGCGCGGGGCGACGCCGGGCTGCGCGGTGACCATCGGCGAGATGACCTTCGACTGGGAGCCGCAGACGCCGGCCGGCGTGGACGTCACGCTGTCGGGCCGCGGCACCGACATCCGGGTGGAACGCAACGACCGGGTCGGCGCGGCCGAGCGCAAGGAGGCCCGCCGCCAGCGCCGCGAGTCCGGAGACGACCGGTGAGCGAGCACCGCGACGCCGTCCGCGCCGCGCGCAGCATTGTCGTCAAGATCGGCACCACCGCGCTGACCGACGCCTCGGGATTGTTCGACGCCACCCGGCTGGCCGCACTCGCCGAGGCCATCGAGGCCCGGATGAAGGCCGGCACCGACGTGGTGATCGTGTCCTCCGGGGCGATCGCCGCCGGAATCGAGCCGCTCAGACTCAACCGCCGTCCGGCCGACCTGGCGACCAAGCAGGCCGCCGCCAGCGTCGGGCAGGTGGCGCTGGTCAACGCCTGGAGCACGGCTTTCGCCCGCTACGACCGCACCGTCGGGCAGGTGCTGCTGACCGCCCACGACATCTCCCAGCGGGTGCAGCACACCAACGCCCAACGCACGCTGGACCGGCTGCGTGCGCTGCACGCCGTGGCGATCGTCAACGAGAACGACACCGTGGCGACCAATGAGATCCGCTTCGGCGACAACGACCGGCTCTCCGCGCTGGTTGCCCACCTGGTCGGCGCCGAGGCCCTGGTGCTGCTCTCCGACATCGACGGCCTCTACGACGCCGATCCCCGAAAAGGCAACGCGCGCTTCATTTCCGAGGTCGCAGGGCCGGACGATCTCGACGGTGTGGTGGCGGGCCGGGGCAGCCGGCTGGGCACCGGCGGCATGGCCTCCAAGCTGTCCGCGGCCCTGCTGGCCGCCGATGCCGGGGTGCCGGTGCTGCTGGCCGCGGCCGCCGACGCCGGCCCCGCGCTGACCGGGGCGGAGGTGGGCACGGTGTTCGCCCCGCGGCCGGCCCGGATGTCGGCACGGAAGTTCTGGGTGCGCTACGCCGCGGAGTCCGCCGGATCGCTGAGTCTGGACGCCGGGGCGGTGCGGGCGGTGGTCAAGCAGCGCCGCTCGCTGCTGGCGGCCGGCATCACCGCGTGCACCGGCAGGTTCTTCGGCGGCGACGTCGTGGAGTTGCACGGCCCCGACGGACAGATGGTGGCCCGCGGGGTGGTCGCCTACGACGCGGCCGAACTGACCACCATGATCGGGCGGTCCACCTCGGAGCTTCCGGCCGAACTACGCCGGCCGGCCGTTCACGCTGACGACCTCGTCCCGGTCTGACCCAGCAGGGCCCCCACCACCGCGGCGGCCTGCCCGGCCAGGCCGCGGATCGCAGCGGCCCGCCGGGCGGCAACCTCCAGCGCGTCGTCGTCGGCCATCCGCACCGGCACCCCGTTCGCCCGGGCCGTCGACTCCACCAGATCGCGCACCGCCGGATCGGCGAGCACCAGCGCGGCGGGCATGCCCGCCGACATCTGCCTGGCACGCAGCAGCCCGCGGTACTGCACCTCGGCGGGCACGCAGACGGTGAACACGCCCCGGTCCAGCCGCAGGCCGGCGGCGACCGCCACCGCGGTCAGCGCAACTTCGCTGAGCCCCTTGAGCACCATGCCGCGGCCGGGGAACCGCCACAGCGGCAGCCGGTTCACCTGCTTGGTGACCGCGTCGGTCAACAGGTACCCGACCAGCCGGCGGGTGCGGATCTCGGTGACCTTCGACCAGTCCACCTCGTCGCCGTCGTACTCGATGCCGGCGGGGCTGACCACCACCGACCCGAACTGGTTGAGCTGGCGGGCCAGGCCGCGCACCGGGCCGGGCACCCACGGCAGGTTGGCCGCGGCCTCACCGACGCCGACCCCCCAGCGTCCGGTGGCCGGGCCGGACGCGGGGCGGACCGGCTTGAGCCCCGCCCCACCGATCCCGACGGCGAAAGCGGCCGCGATGTCGCCGATCGAGATCTCGGCGGGGGAGGTGTCGTCGGCGGTGGCCATGCGGCGACCTTACGACACCGCGGGCTTGCGGCCGGTCAGCTCCTCGGCCAGCAGCGTCAGCATGGGCGAGCAGCCGGCGTCGACCTTCACCGCGGCCAGGTCGTCGCCGCGGGTGGGCCCGCGGTTGATGATGGCCACCGGAATGCCGGCGGCGGCAGCGTGCCGCACGAAGCGGTAGCCGGAGAACACCGTCAGCGACGACCCTGCCACCAGCAGTGCATCGGAGGTGTCGACCAGTGAATACGCCTGATCCACAACCTCTTTGGCGACGGATTCGCCGAAATAGACGATGTCGGGTTTGAGCATTCCGCCGCAGGACTGGCAGTCGACGAACCGGAACGACGCGGTGTCGGCGACGACCGCGTCGGCGTCCGGGGCCACCGCCAGGCCGCCCAGCCGCTCGGCGCGCTCGGTGAAACCGGGGTTGGCGGCCTCGAGCTGGTCGGCCAGCGTCGCCCTCGGCAGGGTGTGGCCGCAGTCCAGGCACACCACCTGGGCGTAGGTGCCGTGCAGGTTGACCACCGTGCGGCTGCCCGCCTTGGTGTGCAGCAGGTCCACGTTCTGGGTGATCACCCCGCTGACCACCCCGGCCCGCTCCAGGGCGGCCAGCGCCCGGTGCCCGGCGTTGGGTTCGGTGCCGGCCATGTGCCTCCAGCCCAGGTGGTTGCGCGCCCAGTACCGCCGGCGGTATTCCCGGCTGGCGGTGAACTGGCGGATCGTCATCGGGTTGGACGGCGGGGAGTCCGGGCTGCGGTAGTCCGGGATGCCGGAGTCGGTGGAGATGCCCGCCCCCGTCAGCACCGCCACCCGCCGGCCGGCGAGCAGTGCGAGGAGTTCGGGGGCGGAGTGCACGCTCCCAGTCTCGCCCCGGTCCGGCTCTAACCGCCAAACGGGCCGGAAAAGCCGGGAACGACCCGCCAAAACGTCGACTTCGGGGCCTGCCCTGAGACAATGAGGCGTGGACTTCTTTTCGGCCTACGCACACGGTTTCGCCCGGCTGGCCGCCTGCACCCACCGCACGGTGCTCGCCGACCCGGCCGCCAACGCCGCCTCGGTGCTGCGGATCGCCCGGGAGTGCCACGACGACGGGGTGGCGCTGGCGGTGTTCCCGGAACTGACGCTGTCCGGGTACTCGATCGAGGACATCCTGCTGCAGGACAGCCTGCTGGATGCCGTCGAGGCGAGCCTGGCCGAGGTGGTGGCCGGGTCGGCCGACTTGCTGCCGGTGCTGGTGGTCGGTGCACCGCTGCGCCGGCTGCACCGCGTCTACAACACCGCGGTGGTGATCCACCGCGGCACGGTCCTGGGGGTGGCGGTCAAGTCCTACCTGCCGACCTACCGCGAGTTCTACGAGGCCCGCCAGCTGGCGGCCGGCGACGACGCCGGCGGAACCGTCCGCCTGCTCGGCGCAGACGTGCCGTTCGGCCCGGATCTGCTGTTCGACGCCGTCGACGTGCCCGGCCTGGTGTTGCACGTCGAGATCTGCGAGGACATGTTCGTGCCGGTGCCGCCGAGTGCGCACGCCGCACTGGCCGGGGCCACCGTGCTGGCGAACCTCTCCGGCAGCCCGATCACCATCGGCCGCGCCGAGGACCGCGCGCTGCTGGCCCGCTCGGCGTCCGCGCGCTGCCTGGCCGCCTATGTCTACGCGGCGGCCGGGGAGGGAGAGTCCACCACCGACCTGGCCTGGGACGGCCAGACCATGATCCACGAGAACGGCCGGCTGCTGGCGTCCTCGGAACGCTTCCCCAAGGGCGACCGCCGGTCGGTGGCCGACGTCGACCTGGACCTGCTGCGCGCCGAGCGGCTGCGGATGGGCACATTCGACGACAACCGCCGCCACCTGCGGGACCGGCTTTCCTTCCGCCGCATCGGTTTTCGGCTCGACCCACCTGGTGGCGACATCGGTCTGCACCGCGAGGTGGAACGCTTCCCGTTCGTGCCCAGCGACCCGGTCCGGCTGGAGCAGGACTGCTACGAGGGCTACAACATCCAGGTCTCCGGCCTTGAGCAGCGCCTGCGCGCACTGGACTACCCGAAGGTCGTCATCGGGGTCTCCGGCGGGCTGGACTCCACCCACGCGCTCATCGTCGCCGCCCGGGCGATGGACCGGGAAGGCCGCCCGCGCAGCGACATCCTGGCGTTCACCCTGCCCGGCTTCGCCACCGGCGAGCGCACCAAGAACAACGCGATCGCGCTGTCCAAGGCCCTGGGCGTCAGCTTCTCCGAGATCGACATCCGGGCCACGGCGCAGGTGATGCTCACCGAGATCGGTCATCCCTTCGCCCGCGGCGAGGCGGTCTACGACGTCACCTTCGAGAACGTTCAGGCCGGGCTGCGCACCGACTACCTGTTCCGGATCGCCAACCAGCGCGGCGGCATCGTGCTGGGCACCGGGGACCTCTCGGAGTTGGCGCTGGGCTGGTCCACCTACGGCGTGGGTGACCAGATGAGCCACTACAACGTCAACGCCGGCGTGCCCAAGACCCTCATCCAGCATCTGATCCGGTGGGTGATCGCCTCCGGCGAGTTCGACGAGGAGGTGGGGGTGATCCTGCAGTCGGTGCTGGACACCGAGATCACCCCGGAACTGGTGCCGGCCGGCGGGGGCGAGCAGGTCCAGAGCAGCGAGGCCAAGGTCGGCCCGTACGCGCTGCAGGACTTCTCGCTGTTCCACGTGCTGCGCCACGGTTTCCGGCCCGCCAAGATCGCCTTCCTGGCCTGGCACGCCTGGTGCGATCCGGACCGCGGCGACTGGCCGCCCGGCTTTCCGCAGGACAAGCGCAACGGCTATTCGCTGACGGAGATCCGGCACTGGCTCTCGGTGTTCGCCCAGCGCTTCTACTCCTTCAGCCAGTTCAAACGCTCAGCCCTGCCCAACGGGCCCAAGGTGTCCCACGGCGGTTCGCTCTCGCCGCGCGGGGACTGGCGGGCGCCGTCGGACATGGCGGCCACGGTGTGGCTGGAGGAGATCGCGCGCGACATTCCGGCCGTGTAGAGCGGGCTCCGGGACCGCCGACGCGGGAGCGCAGTTCCCAGATTCATTGATTAATCAAAAATCTTTGTTGATAAATCAAAAATTGCATAAAAGTTGTGCGCAGAGGAACGTAGCCTGAGAAATCATCGGCAAATATCCGAGTAGCGCAAGATGATAAGTCGGAGTAGCGAAAACCGATTCGGACAAGAGGCCTTTAGTCATCGGTATTCGGGGTCCTAGGTCCTCGGCTGAGCGGGTATTCGCCCAGTAAAATGGCCTAATCGGGGCGAAACCCCTGTTCGCGGCCGTTTTTGGTAACCTTCTGATCCAGATAATTGCTCTAAGGGGAATTTGATATTTCTCTCAGCGGTCAATACAATTGCCGCAAAGCGCAACGCAAGGTTTGAATCGCAGACCTTAAACGGGGAAGAGACATGATTGTCATGGGGTCGGTCTGATGAGCAGGCCGGCGAAGCATCGGAAGCGCCCCGCTAGACCCACGGTCCCTTATGCATGGCTTGGTTGGACCGTCGCCCTCGGCACCGCGGTCTCGGCCGGGGCCGGAGTCGCGCGCGCCGACTCTCCCGACACTTCGGACAGCTCCGCCACGCGGGATGCCACGAGCGCGCGGCGCCCGGCGGCACCGCGGGCGCCCAGGATGTCGGGACCCTCTGCGGATACATCGTCCGAGGCATCGGCGGCGCCGGGAGCGTCCCGCCCGGGCAGGCCGCCACGGACGGCGCGCAACCGGTCGGGCGACTCGCCGAGGTCGGCCGGCGGTCCGGCGGACACCGGCCGACTCGAGCAGCGGCGCAAGGACTCTCGTCCGGCGCCGTCCGACAGCGCCCCGATCCGCACCCCCGAAGCCGGCCGCACCCCGGCAAGCTCGCCGCCGATCCCGGACTGGGCACTGCCCAGCCCGGCTGTGCCCAGCTCGTCCGGCCGCTTCCTGTCCGTGGAGGCCGCATCGGGCCCCCAGATGCGCTGGTACCCGCCGGCGGCGGCGCGAGTCGAGTCCGTCGCGCCCAAGGCCCCCGCGATGCGCGCGGCCTCGCCGGGAGTGTTGTCGGACGCGTCGTCCGGGGTCCTTGATGCGCTCGGCTCGGGCGGCTCCGATGCCCCGGTTGCGGCTCCGCTGATGTGGGCCGCGCTCGCGGTGACCCGGCGGGAGGCGACGTCCAAGTCCGTCACCGTCAACCCCGCCGCCGCCACGACAGCCGGCGAGCCCGCCGCCAAGAAGAGGGTGGCCTCCTCGACCGGCGCCCCGACGGTCCAGGCGATATCGACTGTCGTTCGCACTCTCGTCGGTGACGGCACCGCGGATCACCCCGACGCCGGCATTCTTTTCGGCGACGGCTACAGCTGGACGGCCAACACCTGCTCCGATCCCAGCGGTTGCAACGGCGGCCGCGGCGGGCTGATAGGCAGCGGCGGCAGCGGCTACACCGGCGGCAACGGCGGGTCCGCAGGCTGGTTCGGACACGGTGGCGACGGCGGCGACGGCGTCGCGGAACACAACAGCGGAGCGGGCGGCAACGGCGGCCGCGGGGGTTTGATCCTCGGCAACGGCGGCAAGGGGGGTTCCGGCGCGGCGGCACGGACGACGACGGGGAACGGCGGTCGCGGCGGCGACGGTGGCAGCACCGGGTTCCTCTCCGTGCTGGGTGCCGGCGGCGCCGGCGGCAACGGGGGTGCCGGGGCCGTCGGTGGAATCGGCCTCAAAGCCGTGGCCGCGGTCGGCCAGGGCAGCGCCGGCGGTGACGCCGGTGCGGGCACCGCCGGTGGTGCCGGTGGTGCCGGAGGCAACGGCGGCAGGGGCGGGTGGCTGCTCGGCGCCGGCGGCGCCGGTGGCACCGGCGGGATCGGCGGCACTGGCGGCCGGGGCGGAGACTCTGCCGGCGGATCGGATGGCATCGACGCCGGCATCGCCGGAGGCGCCGGTGGACGCGGCGGCGATGGCGGTGCAGGCGGCGCCGGCGGAACGGGGGGCAACGCCGGCTCGGGTCGGCTTTTCTTCTTCTTCAGCAACGCAGGACCCACCGGCGGCGGCGGTGGCGGTGGCACCGGCGGCAACCCCGGTACCCCCGGCGACGGCGGGGACGGCGCCGACGGCAACGCCCAGCATCTCGACGGCGCTGACGGCGGCAGAGGGGGCGATCCGGGACTGGTGGGCGTGGCCGGGGCCCAGGGAAGTGCCGGCGCCGGCGGCGGCTACGCGAAGAACTTCGGCAAGCGCCTGCGGCAGGTCTTGCCCACGGCGACAGTCGAATCCGCCGCGTCCCGTATGGCGGGGACAGTCAGGACTCCCAGTGCCGACGCAGTCGCTGGCGCAGTGTTGGGCGGCCCCCGCGGTAACGGCGGCGACGGTGGGGACGGGTGGAGTAATCCCGACGGCGACGGCGGCAACGGCGGCGCGGGCGGGGCCGGCGGTGCGATCGGCGACGGCGGCAGGGGCGGTGCCGGAGGCAGCGGAGCCGCCAAGGGCCCGGGCCAGGTCGCCCGCGGTGGCCGGGGAGGCGCGGGCGGACCGGGTGGAACGGTCACCGGCGACGGCGGCCCCGGCGGTCAGGGCGGTTCGGCCACCGGCGTCGACGGGGCATCAGCCATCGGCGGCCCGGGTGGCCCGGGAGGTACCGCGGATCTGGGGATCGGCGGCGACGGCGGCCCCGGCGGTAACGCCAGCAGCGACAGCGGCGGCGCCACCGGCGGTCGCGGCGGTGACGGCGGAAGCGCCACGGTGGGAGCCGGCATCGGCGGACCCGGTGGCAGCGCGGCCAGCCAGACCGGGCAGGCCAGCGGTGGGCTGGGCGGCGCCGGGGGCAGCGACGGCACCGGAGGTTCGGCCGAACCGGGCGCGGCCGGAAGTGCGACCACCGCCCAGCCCGACCCGACGACTTCCCTAACCGTCAACACTCCCGATGCCGATGGCGTCGTCACCGGTTCGGTGAAGGCGACCACCGCCGGTGGCGCCGTGCCGAGTTTCGCTCTCGCCGCGCCGCCCCAACTGGGCACAGCGACAGTGGACGCGATCACCGGTTCCTTCGTCTACACCCCGACGGATTCGGCGCGTCACGGCGCTGCAGGCGATGGACCGGCGACTGATTCCTTCACGGTGGCCGTCGACGATGACAAGGGTGGTCGTGCCGAGCAGGTTGTCTCGGTGGCGATTTCGCCGGCCAATCAAGCTCCGGCCGTCGGCTACGAAGCGGGTGCTCCGACTGCCGACACCGGCTCGGTAGCCGGCGCGATCGTGGCGCGGGACGCTGACGGTGACACGCCGCGCTACGTGACGAAGACCGGTCCGGTCAACGGGTCGCTGACGTTGAACGAAGACGGAACGTTCACCTACACGCCGACCGCTACGGCGCGCCATGCAGCTGCGGCGCCGGGCGGTGCCATCACCGATTCATTCACGGTGACGGTCTCCGATGGCCACGGCGGTTCGGTGGACCAGGTTGTCTCGGTGGCGATTTCGTCGGTCAACGCGGCTCCAACGGCTGCTGTCACGGTGGGCGCCCCCGACCGGGAAACCGGCGTCGTCGTCGGTTCGGTCAATGGCAGTGACGCCGACTTCGATGATTTGACGTACACGACCACTGCGGACCCGGCTCTGGGTGTTGTGGTGGTTGACACCGACGGGTCGTTCACCTACACGCCCGACCCCGAGGCGCGCCGCGCCGCGGCGGTGCCGGGTGGTTCCACGGCCGATTCGTTCACCGTGACCGTTTCCGACGGGCACGGCGGCTCAGTGGACGCATTGGTGTCCGTCGTCATCGCGTCGGTCAATACCGGACTCACGGTCAACGGCCCAGTGACCGGGGCGGCGACCGAGGACGGTTCGCCGGCAGCGTTGAACGCGTTAGCCAACGCCGTTGTGGGGAATACCGACTCGGTCCTGGCGGTCAGGGACGTACCAGGCTCACTACCGGCCGGCGTGAGCTATGACGACGGAACAACCACATTCACCCTCAATCCCGCCGACGCTAACTACCAGTCACTGGCTGCCGGTGACACCGCGACGGTGACGGTCAATTACACCGTCTCCGACGGTGTGGTGACCACGCCGGGCTCGGTGAGCTGGACGGTCACCGGGACCAATGACGCCCCGACGGTTATCGGATCGGTGACCGGCGGCGCGACTGACGGCGGCGCGCCGGTAGGTCTGTACGCCCTGGCTAACGCCGCCGATGTCGACGCCGACGCGGCGCTGGCGGTCGCCGGTGTGCCCGGTGGGCTGCCAGCCGGTGTGACCTACGACGAGCAGAGTCGTACGTTCACGCTGGATCCGACCAATGCCGCCTATCGTTCGCTGGCGGCGGGGCAGTCCGCCACGGTCACGGTGAACTACACCATCACCGACGGCATCGCGATCACCCCTGGCTCGGTGTCCTGGACGGTCACCGGAGCCAACGACGTGCCGACGGTCGACGGTGCGGTGAGCGGCATAGCGACCGAGGACGGTTCGGCCGTGGCACTGAACGCGTTGGCCAATACCGTTGACGCAGACGCCGATGCATCCCTCGAGGTGACCGATGTGCCGGACAGCCTGCCGGCCGGTGTGAGCTACAACGCGGGAACGAAGACCTTCACGCTGAATCCGGCCAACGCGGCGTACCAGTCGCTGGCTGCCGGGGCGACTACGACGGTGACGGTGAACTACCTCGTCACCGATGGCACCACGAACAACGCCGCAGCGGTGTCGTGGACTGTCACCGGGGCGAACGACTTCCCGGCTGTGAGCGGAGCCGTGAACGGAGCCTCGACGGAGGGCGGGGCCGCGCTGACTCTCGATGCTCTGGCGAACGCGTCCGATGTCGACGCCGATTCGAGCCTGTCGGTTACCGATGTGCCGGACGGACTGCCGGCCGGTGTGAGCTACAACGCGGTGTCGGAGACCTTCACGCTGGATCCGTCAAACGCGGCCTACCGGTCGCTGGTCGCCGGCCAGACCACCACGGTGACGGTGGACTACACGGTCTCCGACGGCACAGCGAGCGCGGCGGCCTGGGTGTCGTGGACGGTGACCGGGGTCAACGACGCTCCGGTGGTCAGTGGTGTGGTCAACGGTGCGGCGACTGAGGACGGTTCGGCCGTGGCGCTGAATGCGCTTGCCGTGGCTGGTGATGTCGATGCGAATGCGTCGTTGTCGGTGACCGATGTGCCGGGTGTGTTGCCGGCCGGGGTGAGCTATGACGCGGGGACTAAGACGTTCAGTCTTGATCCCAGCGATGCGGTGTTCCAGTCGCTGGCGGCGGGGGCGACGACGGCGGTGACGGTGAATTACACGGTCTCTGATGGGTTGGCCAGCACGCCGGGGTCGGTGTCGTGGACGGTGACCGGGGCTAATGACGCGCCGGTGGTGAGCGGGGCGGTGGCCGGCGTGGCGACCGATGGCGGGGTGTCGGTGGCGCTGGATGCGTTGGCCAATGCTGCCGATGTCGATGCCAACGCGTCGTTGTCGGTGACGAACCTGCCGGGTGTGTTGCCGGCCGGGGTGAGCTATGACGCGGGGACTAAGACGTTCAGTCTTGATCCCAGCGATGCGGTCTATCGGTCGCTGGCGGCGGGGGCGACGACGGCGGTGACGGTGAATTACACGGTCTCTGATGGGTTGGCGACCACGCCGGGGTCGGTGTCGTGGACGGTGACCGGGGTCAATGACGCTCCGGTGGTGGGGGCTTTGAGTGGGGCGGCGACCGAGGATGGTGCGGCGGTGGCGCGGGTGGTCAGCGCCTCGGATGTCGATGGTGATGCGTTGACGGTCACCGCGCCGGCTTCGGGTGCGTTGCCGGCCGGGGTGAGCTACAACCCGAACACCCAGACGTTCAGCCTTGATCCCACCGACGCTGCCTTCCAGTCGCTGGCGGCGGGGGCGATGACGACGGTGACGGTGAATTACACGGTCTCCGATGGGACAGTCAGCACGCCGGGGTCGGTGTCGTGGACGGTTACCGGGGTCAACGACGACCCGATCGTGGGGGCGGTCAGCGGGGCGGCCACCTTAGGTGGAGCGGCGGTGCCCCTCGCCGCGGTGGCCAATTCCAGCGACGTCGACGCGAACACCTCGTGGACGGTTACCGCGCCGACGCAGGTCAATCTGCCGGCCGGGGTGAGCTATGACCCCAACACCCAGACGTTCAGCCTCGATCCCACCGACGCTGCCTTCCAGTCACTGGCCCTCGGTGCCTCGACGACGGTGACGGTCAACTACACCGTCTCCGACGGCGTTGCAGCACCGGTGTCGACCACAGCGACCTGGACGGTCACCAACGTAGGCAACGCGCCGGTTGTCAGTGGACCGCTGAGCGCTGCAGCCACCGAGGACGGCTCGACATCAACGTTGGTGGCTCTGGCCAACGCCTCGGATGCCGACGGCGACGCGTTGACGGTGGCGCCGGGTGCGTTGCCGGCCGGGGTGAGCTATGACGCGGGGGCGAAGACCTTCACGCTGAATCCGGCGGATGCGGTGTTCCAGTCGCTGGCGGCGGGGGCGACGACGACGGTGACGGTGAATTACACCG
>NZ_JBJTJF010000053.1:0-50499 GCF_046095365.1 Mycobacterium sp. | reverse complement strand
GCCGGGCGCGTCAGGCCGGCTGGCCGTAGACGGCCACCACCACCGATCGGTCCAGGCTGTTCTCCGACCAAACCCCGATGGCGGTGTTGCGGCAGTCGGACATGATCGCGAACGCCCGTGGGTCGTTGTACCACTGGTTGATGACGTCGACGTTGTTGATCGCCAGCGCCGGATTGATCGCCACGGTCTGGCTGACCACACCGCGGAATCCCGCAGCGGCGGCGCGGCTTTGGGGCGTCGAGCCGTCAGAGCCCAGGTCGCCGTCCAGGGCGCGGTTGGCGAGAACGTCGCGGGCCTGCCACTGCGCGGCCACGCCCAGGGCGATGTTGGGCTTGATGTCGGTCGTACAACCCGCCTGATGCTGGATGGTGTACACGTTGGCCACCACGCCGTTGTTGAGTCGTGAGTTGTCGGCGCCGGCCGGAGCCGCGGCCGCGGCCGACGCGGTGAGGATCCCCGCCAGCGCGAGCGTGCCGGTGCGGAGTGGCACGTGGCTCATCCCGCGGCACTCCGCCCGGCTGTGTAGTGCGCGGCGGACTGGCGCAACTGCCAGATCAGTGCCGGGCACAGTTCGTTGACGGCCTGGTTGATCAGATAGGCCGCCTGGTAGTCGTCGTCGGTCCCGAAGTCCGCCTTCACCGTGGCGATCCCCGCGGTGTAGGAGATGCCCGCACCCACCCGGTCGCAGATGCCCTGACCGTAGGCCAGCGCGGCGTCGGCACTGGGAAAGCCGTACCCGGGCCGCACGGTCACGTTGACGAGGTAGGCGACCGCGTCGGCGTGGGCGACGGTCGGTGCGCTGAGCACGCCCGCGACCATGACCGCCACCGCGGGCTTGGCCACTCGGAGCAAGGCGCGCCTCCTGATCTCGGGTCCGGTGACATCACACCCCGGATCGGACCGCCGGGAAAGCCCCCTGCGGGAGGTTTCGCTGACCCGATGGGGATATCGGCGATCCATTGGTGCAGCTAGACGCAGCCCCGGTATCGTTTCAGGGATGGGGCTTGGGCCTGGTCCGGAGCAGGAGGCGTCGCCGGGAGACGCCGCCGGGGACCGCCTGCGCGACGTGCTCGACGGGCTGCGGTCAATCGCCGAGCCCACCTCCCCGGCCTGGCGGCCCAAGCTGGCCGACGCCAAGGCCATCGTCGACGGAGCCTGGTCGGCGCTCGCCGAAGCCCTGGACGACAAACCGCAAGCCGGAGCGGTGCTGGATCTGCTGCGCCGGTTGAGCCTCGCCGACGACGCCATGGTCCGGGCGACGAAACGGCCCCGTCTGCTCGGTGACGTGCTCGGCATGCTGGAAGCGGCCCCCTCGACGGTGGCCGAACTGGTCAAGCTCGCGCCGCAGTTGCCCTGCCGCCTCGGCTTCGACCGCGCGATTCTGTCGCACGTGGTCGACGGGGTCTGGATCTCGGAAGTCGTGTACGTCGTCGACGATCCGAAGTGGGCCGACGAGATCAACCGGATCGGCCAGGAACACCCGCAACCCCTGGTGCCGGGTCTGCACGAGACGGAGATCGTGCGCCGCCGCGAAGCGATGATCGTCACCGATGTGCAGCACGATGCCAACGTGCACCGCCGGATCGCCGACGCGTCGCGCTCGCGGTCCTACGTCGGTGCCCCGATCATGTCCGGCAACCACGTGGTGGGGCTGCTGCACAGCGACTGCTATGTCCAGGGCCGCGACCCCGACGCGGAGGATTGCGAGACCTTGGCCACCTACGCGAGAGGTCTGCAGATCGCGCTGACCCGGGCCCATCTCGCCGAGCAGCTGCACAGCGTCGGTTCCACGCTCCGCGGGATGGCCAACGACTGTCAGGAGGGTGCCGCCGCGGTGAGCGGACTGACCGTCTGGCCGTCGCGCAGTGTCGGAAGCGCCGACTTCACCCTCGCCGCGCGCGCGACCAAGCAGGCGGTCCACTCGGTGCGTGACGTGCTGACCGGCCGGGAATCACAGATCCTGGAGCTGATGGCCGAGGGGATGAGCAACGGCCGGATCGCCACCCAGCTGGTGATCTCCGAGGGGACCGTCAAACAGCACGTCAAGCGCATTCTGCGCAAACTGCGGGCCGGCAACCGGGTCGAGGCCGTCTCCATGCTGTACCAGTCCGACCGCGCCTGAACCCCGACGGCGTCCTGAGGGGATCAATCCGTATTCCCTAAGGGGTATTCCTGGCCGGTGCTGGACGTCAGTGCCGGTTTCTGATGCTTGCATGGCCCTAACTGTCATCGAACGCCCCGGGAGTGGACCACAATGGGATTCTTCAAAGACCCCGCCGAACTGGACGAATACATCGGCGGCGTGTTCCGCGACGCCGGTGAGCATCCCGAGTCGGGACCGAAACTCAAAGCCGCCAACATCGTCATGCGGGTGCTCTACAACGACCCCGACTGCGAGATGACCCTCGTCTTCCGCGACGACTACCAGGTGATCCCCGGCCCGACCGACGTCAAGCCCGACGTCACCCTGCTGATGCGCGGCGACACCGCCGACCAGTTCTGGCGCGGGGACTACAACCTGGCCCTCGGGCTGGCCAAGGGACAGGTCAAGGCCAAGGGGCCGGTCAACAAGATCCTCAAGCTGGTGCCCCTGACCAAGCCGCTGTTCCCGATGTACCGCGACAAGGTCGCCGCCAAGGACGCCGCGGGTGGCTGACACGATGCGGGCCGCGGTGCTGCGCGGCCCGCACCAGGTCGAGGTCGCCGAGGTCCCCAGACCGGGGATCTCGAGTCCGACCGACATCCTGCTACGGGTCGAGATGACCGCTATCTGCGGCACCGACCTGCACCCCTACGAGGGACGCCTGGAACTCGAGCCCGACATCATTCTCGGTCACGAGTTCATCGGCACGGTCACCGACGCCGGCGACGCGGTCACCCAGTTCACCGACGGGGACCGAGTGGTCAGCAGCTGCGTTGTCAGCTGCGGCGCCTGCTACCAGTGCCGGCGCCATCAGCCCGGGAACTGCGCGGGCTCAAGGATTTTCGGTCTGGGCCTGGCGCTGGGCGACCTCGACGGCGGACAGGCCGAGTACGTCGTCGTCCCGACCGCCGATCTGAGCGCCCGGAAGATTCCCGACGGCAGCGCCGCCGGCGACGAGGACATCCTGTTCGCCGGCGACATCATGACAACCGGCTACGAATCGGTGGCACGAGCGATGCGCCCGGGAGACACCGTGGCGATCGTCGGGGCCGGGCCCGTCGGGTTGTGCGCGGCGATGGCCGCCGCCGCCCTGGGCGCCGGCCAGGTCATCGTGGTCGACAAGGTGGCCGCCCGGCTCGCCGAGGCCGCCAGGTACGGCGCGGTGCCGGTCAACGCCTCCGAGACCGACCCGGCCGACGCCGTGCTCGACCTCACCGACTGGCGAGGCGCGGACGTCGTCGTCGACGCCGTCGGCCACGAGTCCGCGCTGGTGTCGGCCATCTCCCTGGTCCGTGCCGCCGGAATCCTTTCCATCCCGGGCGTCTACACCGAGGACGCGATCACCATCCCGTTCGGGGAGCTGTACCTCAAGGGCGTCACCGTCCAGATGGGTGTCGCCCACATCACCGAATACATCGACGAGGTCATCGCGCTGATGGCGGCCGGCAAGTTGCGTCCGGGCGGCATCGTCTCGCACCGGATGGGACTGTCCGAGGCGGCCGAGGCCTACAAGCTGTTCGCCTCCCACCAGGCCACCAAGGTCGTGCTGGACCCGAGGAAGTGACATGACCAGTGTTGACGTGCGCCACCACCTGATGCTCATCGGGGGTCACGATGTGGACTCCGGCAGTCGGTTTCAGATCATCGACCCCGGTGACGAGACCGTCGTGGCCACCGTGGCCAAGGGCGACGCCAGCCATATCGACGCGGCCGTGGCCGCGGCCAAAGCGGCGTTCGAAGCCGGGGACTGGTCGCGGCGCACACCCCAGGAGCGGGCCGCGGTGATGCGCCGTATCGCCGCGGCGGCCAACGACGTCGCCGATGAACTCGTGGAACTGGAGATGGCGGCCAACGGTGCCACCGTCCGCCAGGCCACCGGCTTCCACATCGGTTATGCGCTGGCGCATTTCAGCTACTTCGCCGACCTGGCCGAGACCTACGCCTGGCAGCGCCCGGCGCCCATCGCGACCTTCCCGGCGCTGAGCCAGAGCGTCGTGCACCGCGAGCCGATCGGGGTCGTCGGCGCCATCGCTCCGTGGAACTTCCCGCTGCTGCTGACTTTGTGGAAGGTCGGGCCCGCGCTGGCCGCCGGGAACAGTGTCGTGGTCAAACCCGACGAGCACACCCCGCTGTCGATCCTGGAGTTCGCCCGCATCGCCGAGCGCAGCGGTCTGCCCCCAGGTGTGCTCAACGTGGTACCCGGCGACGGACCCGACGCCGGCGCACGGCTGGCCAGCCACCCCGACGTGGGCAAGATCGCGTTCACCGGTTCGACTGCGGTGGGCCGCGAGATCATGCGACTGGCCTCGGGCACCGTCAAACAGGTCACCCTCGAACTCGGCGGCAAGGGCCCCTCGATCGTCCTTGACGACGCCGACCTGGACATGGCCGCCGACGGTGTCCTCTACGGCTGCTTCGTCTACTCCGGCCAGGTGTGCGAATCGGGCACCCGCGCACTGGTTCCCGCCGATCTCCACGATGAGTTCGTCGCCCGTCTGGTGCAGCGGGCCTCGACCATCCGGCTGGGCGCCACCCGTGACTGGGACACCGACATGGGTCCGGTGATCGACGCCAACCAGCAGGCCCGCATCGCCGACTACGTGCGCGGCGCGGTGGGGGAGGGCGCCGCGGTGGCTCTGGGCGGAAACACCCTGCCCGGCCCGGGTTTCTGGGTGGAGCCGACGATCCTGACCGGCGTGCGCAACGATATGACCATCGCCCGGGAAGAGGTCTTCGGTCCGGTTCTGGTGGTGATCCCGTACCGCGACGACGACGAAGCCGTGGCGATCGCCAACGACAGCGAGTACGGACTGGCCGCGAGCATCTGGACCACCGACAACTCCCGCGCCCTGGACATGGCCGACAGGATCCAGGCCGGCAGCGTCTGGATCAACGATTCCCACCAGATCAACTGCCAGGTTCCCTTCGGCGGCTACAAGCAGAGCGGGGTGGGCCGTGAACTGGGCCCCGACGCCCTCGACGCCTACACCGAGGTCAAGACCGTCCACCTGGATCTGTCCGGTGGCCGCGCGGCCAAGCCCTACGACATCCTGCTCAGCCACGCCGACGACTGAGCCCCGACTGAGCCGACCGACAAGCGAGGAACCACCATGACGACTTTCGAAGACGCCGACCTCTCCTTCGACGACGACAGCGACGTCGACCTGGCGCCCACCAACGAGGTCGCGGCCACCCGCAGCTTCGATCCGCTCAACGTCTCCAGCGACGCCTTCTGGGACCTCGATCTGCCCGAACGGGAACCGGTCTTCGCCGAACTGCGCCGGGACCGCCCGATCAGCTGGCAACCCCCGATCGAGACCGCCGTCATGCCCGACCCGGACGACCTCGGATTCTGGGCTGCGGTGCGGCACAAGGACATCGTCGAGGTGAGCCAGAACGCCGACGTGTTCGTGTCCCGCTACGGGGTCATGTTCGACACCCTGCCGCCGGTCTTCCTGCAGATGGCGATGTCCTTCCTGGCGATGGACAACCCGCAGCACCAGAAGGTCCGCCGGCTGGTGAGTTCGGCCTTCACCGCTCGCCAGATCGCCCGCATCGAGCACGACATCGCGACGCGGGCCCAGCGGATCGTCGCGGCGGCTGCTGAAAAGGCCGCAGACGGGGCTGAGGTCGACTTCGTCACCGACATCTCCAAGGACCTCCCCGTGGAGATGTTCGGCGACATGTTCGGCGTGCCCGCGGACCTGCGCGCGGCCTATTCGCACGCCGCCGACGAGACCCAGGCGTGGGCCGATCCGGAACTGCTCGCCGGGCGAGACCCGGCCGAGGTACAGGTCGAGGCGGCGCTGGCGATCCACGACATGACCGAGGAACTCCTCGCGCTGCGCCGCGCCAACCCCACCGAGGACCTGCTGAGCAGCCTGGTGCACGCCGAAGTCGACGGCGAACAGCTCACCGACTTCGAGATCGGCGCCACCATGGTGCTGTTCTCGGTCGCCGCAACCGACACCACCCGGCACACCTCGAGCTTCGCGGCCAAGGCGCTCAACGACTTCCCCGATCAGCGGGCCTGGTTGTGGGAGGACTTCGAGGGCCGGATCGCCAAGTCGGTCGAGGAGTTCCTGCGCTGGGGATCGGTGGTGCAGAACTTCCGTCGGACCTGCGTCCGGGAGTACGAGCTCGGCGGTCAGAAGATCCTGCCCGGCGACAAGGTCGTGATGATGTACTCATCCGGCAACCGCGACGAGACGGTGTTCGACAAGCCGGGTGAGTTCATCCTGGCGCGCGAGAAGAACCCGCACATGGCCTTCGGGGGCGGAGGCATCCACTTCTGCCTCGGCGCTCAGTTGGCCCGGACGATGCTCAAGACCCTCTTCCGCGAACTGCATTCGCAGATGCCGAACTTCAGCACCGGCGAGCCCACACTGGTCCGGACCAACTTCATCCGGGGCGTCGTCACCATGCCGTTCGACCCGGGTGGTCCGCCGTGGTGATGTCGCTTCCGGCCTACGCGGCACCGCTGTTCCGGCCGGTGCGGTCCATCGGCTACTTCATCGGCATGTCACTGGACGTGCTGGTCGGGATTTTCACGACGAAACTCGCGTGGCGGGAGTACCTGTCGCAGTCCTGGTTCGTCGCACGGGTCTCGTTCCTGCCCGCCGTGCTGATGATGATTCCCTACTCGCTGATCAACACCTTCATCTTCAACATCCTGCTCACCGAATTCGGGGCGGCGGACTTCTCCGGCGCCGGGGCGGCGTTCTTCAATGTCAACCAGATCGGGCCGCTGGTGACCGTCCTGGTGACCGCCGGCGCCAGTGCCACCGCGATGTGCGCGGATCTGGGCGCCCGGACGATCCGGGAGGAACTAGACGCTCAACGCGTGATGGGGATCGATCCGATCCAATCCCTGGTGATCCCGCGCGTGCTGGCCGCGACCACCGTGTCGGTGGCGCTCATGGGCCTGGTCGTCATGGTCGGCATGGTCGCCTCATTCCTGTTCTGCGTACACGCCCTGCACGTCTCGCCCGGGGTGTTCGTGGCGGGCATGACCGTCGTCACCGGACTGGGCGACGTGATCGTTTCGCTGGTCAAGGCGTTCCTGTTCGGATTGGGGGCGGGGCTGATCGCCTGCTACAAGGGGATATCGGTGGGGGGCGGACCGGCCGGCGTCGGAAACGCGGTCAACGAGACCGTGGTCTTCGCGTTCATGTTGCTGTTCACCATCAACATCATCGTCACCGCCGTCGGCGTTCAGTTCACCCTCAAATGAGGCGGCGATGACCGAGACGACGGCTGCGGTTCCCCCGCAGCAAGACGCACGCCTGTCGCGCATGAAGAAGAAGATCGTCGCCGAGTGGCTGCGGATCGGTGACCAGACCCGCTTCTACTTCCTCACGCTGGCGGCGATTCCTGATGCCGCGATCCACTACCGCAGCGAGGTGCTGCGGCTGATCGCTCAAATGGGTTTGGGCAGCGGGGCTCTGGCGACCATCGGCGGGACGATCGTGATCGTCGGATTCATGACGACGAGCACCGGCGCGGTGGTCGCCGCCCAGGGATATACCCAGTTCCAGTCCATCGGGGTGGAGGCGCTGACCGGCTTCGCCTCCGCCTTCTTCATACCGCGGCTCATCGTTCCCGGAACCGCCCAGGTCACCCTCACCGCCACCGTCGGCGCGGGCGCCACCGCCCAGATCGGTGCGATGCGGATCAACGAGGAAGTCGACGCCCTGGAAGTCATCGGCATCCGCAGCGTGACGTACCTGGCGGCAACCCGCGTGCTCGCCGGAACCATCGTCGTCATCCCGCTCTACGCCGTCGCACTGATCATGGGGTTCACCGCGGCCCGGGTGGGAACCACCCTGATCTACGGCCAGGCCGCCGGGGTCTACGACCACTACTTCGACACCTTCCTCAACACCACGGACCTGGCCTGGTCGTTCTTCCAGACCATCGTGATGATCGTCGTGGTCATGCTGGTCTCCACCTACTACGGCTACAACGCATCCGGCGGCCCGGCCGGGGTGGGAGAGGCCGTCGGCCGCGCGGTGCGCGCCTCCATGGTGGTCGGGGCCTTCGTCCTGGTGGCCGTCACGCTGGCCGTCTACGGTCAGTCCGGCAACTTCCGCCTCGCCGGATAGCTGCCCGGATAGCCGTATGGAGTCCCACCGAGTCGACCACCGCATACCGACCAAGTTCTGGCCGCTGTTCCTCATCGCACTCGTGGCGGTCTTCGTCTTCGCCACCGCGACCGCGTTCCTCGGAACGTTCCGGTCGGCGGTGCCGGTGACGCTGACCGCCGATCGCTCCGGTCTGGTGCTGGAGACCGGTGCCAAAGTCAAGCTGCGCGGCGTCGACGTCGGCCGGGTGCGCGAAATCGAGGGCGGCCAGGGCGCTGCCCGCATGTTGCTGGACATCGACACCGACCAGGTCCGCTACATCCCCGCCAACATCGGGGCGCGGATCAACGTCACCACCGTCTTCGGAGCCAAGTTCGTCGACCTGGTCTACCCGGACGACCCCCGGGCCGAGCGCCTGTCCGCAGGCGCGGTCCTGCAGGCCACCAACGTGACCACCGAGGTCAACACCGTCTTCGAGAACGTCGTCGATCTGCTCGACATGGTCGACCCGATGAAACTCAACGCGGTTCTGGCCGCGGTCGCCGAGGCGGTGCGCGGCCGGGGCGAGCGGATCGGGTCGGCGACCACCGCGCTGAACGACGTCCTGACCGCGCTCAACTCCCGCAACGACGTCTTCCGCGACGACGTGCGGTCCCTGCGGAGCCTCAGCGACACCTACAGCGCCGCCGCCCAGGACATCCTGAGCATCCTCGACTCGGCGGCCACCGTCAGCACCACCGTGGTCAGCAGTCGCAACGAACTGGACAGCCTGCTGCTCAACACGATCGGCGTGTCCCGGGAGGGAACCGCCCTGCTCGGATCGAGCCGGGAGAACATCGTCGCGGCCATCAACAGCCTCGAGCCGACCACCCGGCTGCTGCAGACCTACAGTCCGTCCTACACCTGCCTGCTGCAGGGCGCGCAATGGGTGGTCGACCACTCCGACCCCGTATTCGGAGGCGACGGCAGGACCTTCGTCGTCGACGTGACCCTGCTGCCGGGCAACGACCCGTATGTGTTCCCCGACAACCTGCCCGTCGTGGCGGCCAGGGGCGGACCGGGCGGCAGGCCCGGGTGCGGTTCGCTACCCGACGCGACCAAGAACTTCCCGGTCCGCCAACTGATCACCAACACCGGGTGGGGGACCGGACTGGACATCCGCCCCAACCCCGGCATCGGCCACCCCTGCTGGGCGGACTACTTCCCCGTCACGCGGGCGGTCCCCGAGGGGCCGAGCATCCGGCAGTGCCTGCCCGGCCCGGCGGTCGGACCGGAGCCCTATCCGGGTTCGCCCCCGTACGGCGCCGCACTGTACGGGCCGGGGGGTCAACCGCTGTGGCCAGGCGTCCCGCCGGCGCTCCCGCCCGACGGTGGGACGAGTCCGCCGTGAGCCGCAACCTGCGCGGCACCGCCGTGCGACTGGGCCTCTTCCTCACCGTCTGCGCGCTGGCGCTGGCGGCCACCATGATCGTGTTCGGACAGGCCCGCTTCGCGCGGGATGCCAGGGCCTACAACGCTGAGTTCAGCGATGTCTCCGGTCTGCGGGAAGGAAACATGGTCCGTGTCGCCGGCGTGGAGGTCGGCAAGGTCACCCGTATCGCCGTCAACGACGACTCGACCGTGCACGTGGAATTCACCGCCGCCGCGGCCGCGGTGATCACCGAGGGAACCCGCGCCGAAGTCCGCTATGACGACCTGATCGGCGGCCGCTTCATGGCGTTCGTGGACGGGCCCGGTGGCACCGCGGTGCTCAACCCGGGGCAGACCATCCCGCGCTCCCGCCCCCAGCCCGCGCTGGATCTGGACTCCGTCACCGGCGGCTTCCGTCCGCTGTTCCGCGCGCTGGAACCCGAGCAGGTCAACGACCTGAGCGGACAGCTGCTCCAGGCGCTGCAGGGCGAGGGCCCCACGATCGCGTCGTTCCTCAGCCGGGCGGCGGCGGTGAGCAACACCCTGGCCGACCGGGACGCGCTGATCGGGCAGGTCGTCGACAACCTCAACGCGCTGCTGGGGACGCTGGGCTCGCAGAGCGATCAGCTCGACAAGGCGGTGACGTCGCTGTCGGACCTGGTTCGCGGACTGGCCGAGCGCAGGACCGACATCACCAACGCCGTGGCCTACACCAACGCGGCTAGCCGAACCGTCGCCGACCTGCTCGGCCAGGCCCGGGAGCCGGCACGCACGGCGGTCAGTCAGGCCGGCCGGGTCAGCGACATCGTCCTGGCCGACCGGGAATACCTCGACACGCTGCTGGAGACGCTGCCGGAGAAGTACCGGATGCTCGGCCGGCAGGGCATCTACGGCGACTACTTCAGTTTCTACTTCTGCGACATCGTGCTGAAGCTGAACGGCAAGGGCGGGCAGCCGGTCTTCGTCAAGGTGGCCGGGCAGAGCTCGGGACGGTGCGCACCGAAATGAGGCTGAAGAAGACCTTCTCGGAGCGAAACCCGTTGGTGCTGGGCGCCGTCGGGATCCTGGTGATCCTGGGGCTGGTGGCCGCCGCTCTGGGCAACCAGAAGCTGCCGTTCCTCAACGACAGAAAGAGCTACACCGCCTACTTCGCCGACGCGGGCGGGCTTTTCGAAGGCGCGATCGTCCAGGTCTCGGGTTACCCGGTGGGCAAGGTGTCGGGCATCGCCCTCGACGACACCGGCGTCCTGGTCACCTTCACCGTGCCGAAGAACATTCGGCTCGGCCAGAGCACACGCGCCGCGATCAGGACCAAGGGACTGTTGGGCACCAAGGAACTCGACGTCATGCCCAACGGGGAAGGTCGGCTCGGCGGCGCCATCCCGATGGACCGTACCCAGTCGCCCTATCAGCTGCCGGATGCGTTGGGGGAGTTGGCCACAACGATCAGCGGGGTGAACACCGGCCAGCTGTCGGAATCCCTGGCGGCACTCGCCCAAACCTTCGCCGACACCCCGCCCCAGCTGCGCAGCGCGGTGCAGGGTGTGGCCCGCTTCGCCGACACCCTCAACACGCGTGACGCCCAGTTGCGCACGCTGCTCGACAACGCGGCCAAGGCCACCGGGGTGCTGGCCAAGCGCACCGACCGGATCGTCACCCTGGTCCGCGACACCAATGCCCTCCTGGCCGCGCTGCGGACCCAGAGCGCGGCGCTCGATGAGATCACCGGGAACATCTCGGCCGTCGCGGGACAGCTGAAGCAGTTCATCGCGACCAACCGCGAGCAGCTCAAGCCGACCCTGGACAAGCTCAACGACGTTCTGGCGATCGTCGACACCCGCAGGGAACGGATCGCGCAGGCAATCAAGGGCCTGAACAACTACGCGATGGCGATGGGGGAGACCGTCTCGTCGGGACCGTTCTTCAAGGCCTATGTGGTGAACCTGCTTCCGGGCCAGTTCGTCCAGCCTTTCGTCGACGCCGCTTTCTCCGACCTCGGACTCGACCCGGCCACGATGCTGCCCTCGCAACTGGCCGACCCGCAGACCGGACAGCCCGGGACGCCGCCGCTCCCGGTTCCCTATCCGCGCACCGGCCAGGGCGGGGACCCGCGCCTGACGCTGCCGGACGCGATCACCGGCAACTCCGATCCGCACCTTCCCGTGCAGTACCCGGGCCGCTACCCTTACCGCCCCGAGCCGCCGGCACCCGCCCCCGGCGGACCGCCGCCCGGGCCGCCGGTGCCGTCGCCGGGCCAGGCGTCCACGCCGCTGCCCTCACCATCGCCGGTGTTCGTGCCGGCCCCCGGTGAGCCCGCACCGCAGGGGGAGCGCCCGTGACGGCGCCGACGGGCAGATCGCGCATGCTGATCGCGACGGTGCTCGCGTTGACGCTGCTGGGCGGGCTGGTCACGCTCAACCGCTTCGCCGAGCGGTCCGACCGCACGACCGTGGTCGGGTATTTCGACAACAGCACCGGGCTGTTCGTCGGTGACGACGTCCGCATCCGCGGGGTCAGCGTCGGCAAGGTCGCCAAGATCCAGCCCGAGGCGCTGCGGACGAAGATCACGTTCTGGTTCGAGCGCAGGTACAAGGTGCCCGCCGACGCCGGGGCCGTCATCCTGTCGCCCCAACTGGTGACCGGCCGTGCCGTCCAGCTCACTCCGCCGTACTCCGGCGGCCCGATCATGGTCAGCGGCGCCGTCATCGGTCAGGACCGCACCGCGGTTCCGGTGGAGTGGGACGACGTCCGCGCCCAACTCGAGCGGCTGACCGACCTGCTGCAGCCCAACGCGCCGGGCGGGGTCAGCTCGCTGGGCGCCCTGATCAACTCGACCGCGGGCAACCTGGCCGGACAGGGCGCCGGCATCCGCGACGCCATCGTCAAGCTGTCCACGACGGTGTCGGTGCTCAACGACCACAGCGCCGACGTGTTCGGCACGATCCGCAACCTGTCCACCCTGGTGTCGGGGTTGCGCGACAGCAGCGATTTACTCGCCGCCCTCAACATCAACCTCGCCGAGGTCTCGGCGCTGCTGGCCGACGACCCGAGTAAGGTCAGCCGGGCGGTCGAGGATCTCAACGGGGTCGTCGGCGACGTGCAGAGCTTCGTCGCCGAGAACCGCGAGCCGATCGGAACGGCGTCGGACAGACTCCGGTCCATCAGCGACGCGGTCGCCGGCAGTCTCGATGACATCAAGCAGTTGCTGCACGTCGCACCGAACGTCGCGGTGAACTTCAACAACATCTACGAGCCCGCGAACGGCTCGCTGACGGGGGCGCTGCAGGTCAACAACTTCGCCAACCCCATCTCGTTCCTGTGCGGCGCGATCGAGGCGGCCTCGCGGATGGGCGCGGAGCAGGCCTCGAAGCTCTGCGTGCAATACCTGGCACCGATCGTGAAGAACCGTCAGTACAACTTTCCGCCGCTGGGAGAGAACCTCTTCGTGGGGGCCCAGGCCAGACCCAACGAGGTCACCTACAGCGAGGACTGGATGCGGCCTGATTTCGTTCCGCCGCAGCCGAACCCGGCTGCGGCGGTCGCCGTCGACCCGGCGTCGGGTCTGTCCGGCCTGATGACGCAACCCGGGAGCGGCTCATGACACGCGTAAGGTTCGCGGCGGTCTTGGTCACGGCGGCGATGGTGAGCACGGTGTCGGGCTGTGGCTGGCAGGGCCTGAACTCGCTGCCACTGCCCGGCACCGAGGGGAACGGTCCGGGATCCTTCGAGATTCGTGCCCAGATGCCCGACGTCAGCAACATCCAGCCCAATTCGCGGGTCCGCGTCGGCGACGTGACCGTCGGGCACGTCTCGAAAATCGAGTTGGAGGGCTCTCACGCGCTGGTGACCATGCAGCTCAACGGCGACGTCGAACTGCCGGCCAACGCCACCGCGAAGATCGGCTTGACGACCATCTTCGGTTCGCTGCACATCGAACTGGCCGCTCCGGCCGACCAGGCGCCGCAGGGCAGGCTGGGTAACGGCGCACTGATACCGCTGTCCCGTACCACCGCGTCGCCGACCCCCGAGCAGACCCTGGCGGCGCTTTCGCTGGTGCTCAACGGCGGGGGCATCGGTCAGGCCGGTGACATCACCGAGGCCTTCAGCACCGCATTCCGCGGCCGGGAACAGGATCTGCGCAGTCTCATCGAGCAGTCCGAGACCTTCACCGCCAATGTCGATGAGCAGAGCGGGGACATCATCGCCGCCACCGAGAGTCTGAACAATCTGGTCGGGAAGTTCGCCGCGCAACAACCGGTGCTCGACCGGGCGATCCAGACCATTCCCGACGCACTCGCGGTACTCGACGGCCAGCAGAGCAATCTGGTGGAGGCGGCCGACCAACTCAGCCAGTTCGGCGCCCTGACCACCGACACCGTCAACCGGAGCAAGGAGAACCTGGTCAAGGAACTGCAGCAGACCGGACCGGTGCTCGAGTCGTTGGCGAATGCCGGACCCGCGCTGACCCGCTCACTCGGCCTGCTGCCGACCTATCCCTTCCCCAACGCCAACATCGACAAGTGGCAGCGGGGCGATTCGGCCAATCTCACCGCCGTCATCGACCTGACCCTGAGCCGGCTGGACGCCGGGCTCTTCACCGGGACGCGCTGGGAGTGCAACCTGACCCAGCTGGAGTTGCAGTGGGGTCGCACCATCGGGCAATTCCCCAGCCCATGCCTGGACGGGCGGGCCTCGGCGCCGGCCAACCCGCTCACCGCGCCCTACCGCTGGGATCAGGGGCCCTGAGGTGCTACTGAACCGCCAGGCCCGCATCCAGCTGGTCATCTTCACGGTGATCGCTCTGATAGCGCTGACCGTGATGGGCCTGCGCTACATGAAGCTGCCCGTGAAGCTGTTCGGGGTCGGTCATTACATGGTGACGATGGAGTTGCCGAGCACCGGGGGACTCTACGAGACCAGCAACGTCACCTACCGCGGCTCGGAGGTCGGGCGGGTGCGGGCGGTGCGCCTGACCGACTCCGGTGTCGTCGCCGAGCTGTTGCTGAAGTCGGGGATCGACATTCCCAGTGACCTCAGGGCCGAGGTGCACAGCCAGTCTGCGATCGGGGAGCAGTACGTCGAACTGCTCCCGCGCACCGACACCGCGCCGCCACTGAGGGACGGCGACGTCATCCCGGTCGAGGACACCTCGGTGCCGCGGGACATCAACACCGTCCTCGACGCGGTCCGGACCGGCCTTCAGGCCATACCCCGCGGCAACCTCAAGACGGTGATCGACGAGTCCTACACCGCGGTAGGCGGTTTGGGTCCGCAGCTGTCGACCATCGTCGACGGCGCCACCAGACTGTCGTTGGACGCCCGGGAAAACCTCGACCCGCTGCTGGCGCTGATCGACAACTCCCGACCGGTGATGGAAGCGCAGATCCGCACTTCGCAGTCGATCAGCGCATGGGCGGCTCAGGTCGCCTCCGTCACGCGGCAGCTCAAGGACCACGACGAGGCGGTCGCGGGCATCATCCGAAGCGGAGGCCCGGCGCTCGACGAGGCCCGCCGACTGCTCGCCCGGCTGCAGCCGACCCTGCCGGTCCTGATGGCCAACCTGGTCAGCGTCGGTCAGGTGGGGCTGGCCTACCGCAACGACATCGAACAGCTGCTGGTGCTCTTCCCGCAACTGGTCGCCATCGAACAGGGCTCGATGCTGGCCAACGTCAACACCAATCAGGACTACCGCGGCGCCTATCTGAGCTTCAATCTCAATCTCAACCTGCCACCCACCTGTACGACCGGCTTCCTCCCGGCCCAGCAGACCCGACCGCAGGCGCTCCAGGACTACCCCGAACGCGCCCCCGGCGATCTCTACTGCCGGATCCCGCAGGAGGCGCAGTTCAACGTCCGCGGGGCCCGCAACATCCCGTGTGAGACCCGGCCCGGGAAACGCGCAGCGACGGTGAAGCTGTGCGAGAGCGACGAACCCTACGTGCCGCTCAACGACGGCTTCAACTGGAAAGGCGACCCCAACGCCACCGTGACCGGGCAGGACGTCCCGCACCTACCGCCGGGTTCCCCGCCGCAAGCCCCGCCGCCGCCGCCGATTGCCGGGGTGCTGTACGACCCGGCCACCGGGGGCTACGTCGGCCCGGACGGGCGGCAGTACACCCAGTCGGACCTGGCCCGCACCGCGCCGGCCGGGAAAAGCTGGCAGTCGATGCTGCTGCCCCCGGGAAACTGATCGACACGAGTGACACTGATGTGAGAGAGGCACTGATGTACCCAGGTCTGCACGCCCGCGCCACACCGGACAAGCCGGCAGTCATCCTCGCTGAGACCGGCGAGGTCGTGACCTACCGGCAACTCGATGACAATTCCGCCGCCCTGGCCAGGGTGCTGCACGATGCCGGCCTGCGGCCCGGCGATGTGGTGGCGGTGCTGTCCGACAACGGCGCGTCGGTGTTCGACGTGTACTGGGCGGCGCACCGGTCCGGCCTCTACATCACCGCGGTCAACCATCACCTGACCGCCGCCGAGGCGTCCTACATCATCAACGACTCCGGCGCTCGCGCCCTGGTCGTGTCGGCGGCGCTGGCCGAGCTCGCCGTCGACGTGGCCGGACGGCTCGAGTCCACCGCGGCGCTACTGGCCTTCGGCGGGGATGTTCCGGGTTTCACCTGCTATGAGGATGCGCTGGCCTCCGCGGGACGACCGCTGACGGAGCAGCCCTGCGGTGCGGTCATGCTCTACTCCTCGGGCACGACCGGTTTTCCCAAGGGTGTCAAACCACCGCTGCCGCAACGCAATGTCGACGAACCCGGCGACCCGATCGCCGTCATCGCCGGCAAGCTCTACGGGCTGGGGCCGACCGACGTCTATCTCTCGCCGGCGCCGATCTATCACGCGGCACCGCTTCGGTGGTGCGGGATGATCCAGGCGCTCGGCGGCACCGTCGTGCTGATGAAGAGGTTCGATGCCGAGGCGACCCTTAAATACATCGAGCAGTACCGGGTGACAGCGGCCCAGATGGTGCCGACGATGTTCGTCCGCCTGCTCAAACTCGATGACGACGTCTGCGACCGTTACGACCTGTCGAGTCTGCGGGTCCTCATTCACGCCGCCGCGCCCTGCCCGGTGGAGGTGAAGCAGGCGATGATCGAATGGGTCGGGCCGGTGCTCTACGAGTACTACAGCTCCACGGAGGCGCACGGCATGACGTTCATCGACTCCACCGACTGGCTCAGCCACCCGGGCTCGGTGGGTCGCAGTGTCCTGGGCGTGCTGCATATCTGCGACGACGACGGCAACGAGTTGCCGACCGGCGAGATCGGCACCGTCTACTTCGAGCGGGACCTGCTGCCGTTCGAATACCACAACGATCCGGAGAAGACCGCCGAGGCGCGGCATCCCGTGCACCCGACCTGGACGACTGTGGGTGACCTCGGCTACGCCGATGCCGACGGGTACCTCTACCTGGCCGACCGCAAGTCGTTCATGATCATCTCCGGCGGGGTCAACATCTACCCTCAGGAGGTGGAGAACGCCATGATCCTGCACCCCGCCGTCCAGGACGTCGCGGTGATCGGCGTGCCGAACCAGGAGATGGGCGAGGAGGTCAAAGCCGTCGTGCAACTCGTGCCGGGGCAGGCCGGATCGGACTCTCTGGCAACCGAACTCATCGACTATGTCCGCGACCGGATCGCCCACTTCAAGGCTCCGCGCTCGGTGGACTTCGTCGAGGAACTGCCCCGCACCCCCACCGGGAAACTCGTGAAGAACAAGCTCAAGGAACAGTTCCGGACCGGGGCGGCCCAGTGAGCGAACCGGTGGAGCCCGCAGACGCCGCGCCCGGACCAGCGGCGCGGCGCCTCGGGATGGTCACCGCCCTCGGTTTCGTGGCCGCCCTGGCCGTGCTGTGCGGATGGCTGGGGTGGCGGGCCGGTGAGGATCGCCGGGATGACCAGATGCGGGCGCAGATAGTCCAGGTGGCCAGACAGGGCGCGGTTAATCTCACGACGATCGACTACGAGCACGCCGAGAGCGACGTGCAACGCATCATCGACTCGACGACCGGTGCGTTCCGCGACGATTTCCAATCGAGATCCGCGCCCTTCGTCGACGTCGTGAAGAAGGCGAAGTCCAAGTCGGTCGGCACGGTCACCGAGGCCGGACTGGAGTCACTCAGCGGTCAACAGGGCACCGTCCTGGTGTCGGTCACCGTCAACACGACCAGTGACGGCAAGCCCGAGGAGCAACCCCGGTACTGGCGGATGCGGATGACCGTCGATCATCGGGCTGACGGGGCCAAGGTGTCGAACGTGGACTTCGTGCCGTGAGTGCCGAGGACCTTCTCGAATCGGCGGAGCCGACCGTTGTCGCCGGGTCTGCGAGCGCCGGCGAGCGTCGGCGGAGACTGGTCTTCGTCGGCCTTCCGGTTCTCGCCCTGGCCCTTGGCGGCTTGGCGGGGTTCCTCGGTTGGCAGAACGCATCCCACCGCGCGGCGGGCATCGCCGCCGCGGAGTCTGTGACAGCGGCCCGGGAAGCCGCGACGGCCATGCTCAGCTATCGCACCGAGAGCGTCGAGCAGGACCTCAACGCCGCTCGGGACCGCCTCACCGGGTCATTCCTGGATGAGTACACCAAGCTGGTGAACGACGTCGTCATACCGGGCTCCAAGGAGAAGAAGATCTCCGCGGTCGCACAGGTGCCGGCCGCGGCGTCGGTGTCTGCCGGACCGGACCATGCCGTGGCTCTGGTCTTCGTCGATCAGAAGGTCACCATAGGCGCGGACGCGCCCACCGACACCGCCTCCAGCGTGCGGGTGACACTGGACAGAATCGGTGGGCGCTGGCTGGTGTCCGGCTTCGAACCGGTGTAGCCGGTCGGTCCTACTGCTCGGGCTTGCAGGCCCGGATCACGGCCGCATGCGAACATCCCGCGGGGTGACCCGAGATGATGTAGGGATCCCAGAAGCCCGGATCCGGGCCGGGTGGCGCTGAGAGGTTCTCGATTGTAAGTCCGGTGAGTCCCGCGGCTTCCACAGCGGCCGACCAGGAATGGACGTCGTGGAAATAGTCCTCGACCGTCAGTTCGCCCCCGGGGGTGACGAACGTGGTCCGGATCTTCGTGAACGCGGGAACCACGCCCGTGTGGCCGTCCGGCAGGACGAATCTCTTGATGACCCCGTACTGGTCGCAGCGGGGAAAGGGCGCAAGGTCGAGCGCGGGGTGAGCGTCGATGACGATCAGTCGACCCCCCGGATTCAGGAACGCCGCGGCCGCCCGCAGCATCGCGTCGAGTTCGTCCTGGGTCGCGGCATGGCTGGTCACGAACCCCATCACGGCCACATCGAAGCTGCCGAGCAGATCCGCAACGGCGTCCGCACCTGCGGCCCAGTCGCCGTCTCCCGCACCGAGCGCAACGAGATCGCCGAAGTAGAACCGGCAGTCCTCCGAGCCCGCCGCCGCTCGGGCGAGCGCCAGTTGGTCACGGCTGCGGTCGACGCCGACGGTGATCGCCGCTTCCGGCATTGATGCGATCTGGCGGGTCCGTGTGCCGGGTCCGCAGCCCAGATCCACGATCCGCAACCCTGAGCGTCCCGAGACCGCCTGCTCCACTGCCGCCATCGCGTTCCAGTCGTCGGCTACGGAGGTCGAGGCGGGCATGGCGCGGAATGCGGCGTATATGTCAGCCGCCGCGACGGTGTATCCCGCGGCGTCTTCGACGATCTCGTTGGTCATGGACCGAGTACCCGTGTCACTTCAGAAACACCTCCACCGTCTCGGCGAACTTCTGATGCTGCTGGAACAGGAAGGCGTGGCCGCCGTCGAAGAACGCCAGCCAGGAGAACGGGATCTGGCCGGCGATGATCACCGAGTTCACCGGCTTGTCGATGATGTCGTAACGCCCGTCGGTCAGCAGCACCGGATTCTTGATGTTCTTCAGCTCGTTGAAGTTCGACTCGTCGGCATCCCACAGCGTGGTGCGGGCCCGGTCCTGGCGCAGCGTGGTCTCCTTGGACACGGCGAAATCGTCGGGCGCTGTTCCTTTCTTGCCGGCCTCCAGGATGCGGGAGTAAACCTCCTCGGCCTCACGCTCTTCGCCGGGACCTGACGGGAACAGCAGGGCGAGTTTCTGGTCGTCGGAAATGCCGGGATCGTTGAGCTTGTCCTCCACCGCCTTGTCGGCGGGAACACCCCGGCTGCCGCCCGGGTTGGCGGCGGCCAGCACGGCCTTGTCGACCACGTCGGGGTGGCGGATCAGCAACTGCTGGCCGATCCGGGCACCCATCGACCAGCCGAGGATGTCGGTCTTGCCCAGGCCGAGAGCCTTGATCAGTCCGGCCGCGTCGTCGGCCATCTGCGGGATGGTGGTGTTGTCGGCCGCAGTGTCGCTGGAGAGTCCCACGCCCCGGTTGTCGAAGACGATCAGCCGGCGTTGTTTGGACAGTTCCTCGATGAGCAGCGGGTCCCACAGGCTCATGGTCGAGATGAAGCCGTTGATCATCAGCAGCGGCTTGCCCTCGCCCCTGGTGTAGTAGGCCAGTTTCACGTCGCCGACCTGGGCGTACTTGACCTCGGCCTTGAACGTCGCCGGAGCGGGTGACCCCGAACACGCGGCGCAGAGCCAGACCGCGACCAGGGTGAGGAAGCTGCGTTTGAGCGGGACGAGTCTCATGAGTACGGATCCTTGTCAGCCTTGATCGGGATTGGCCCGATTCTGTCTGATTCTGCTGATCTCTTCCTGCAGAGGCTGGACAACCTCGCCTTTGAAGTCCTTGGTGAGTTCCTGGGTGCTCGAATGAGGCAGGCTTATCTCCACGTCGAGCCATACTTTGAACCCCTCGGCACCGGCCTTGTCGCAAAACGCGTAGTCCTCGCCGACGAATTGGCCCTCCCGGATGGTGAAGTCGAAAACGTTGGGCACCTGTGTCAGGGCGGAGTTGGCGACGTACCTCTGGGCCTTCTGGGCAAGGGTCTCAATCACGTGGCGGCGGATCAACATGAAGCCCGTGCCGAAACGGTGCACCCGCATCAACGAGCCGTCGAATTCAAGCTCACCATTGTCGTCGAGATAGGGGTAGAAGACGAGTTTCTCGTCATCCGAACGGCCGGGGTAGTAGCCGGCCGTGATGTCCTTGTCCCCGCCTTGGGCCACCAGGCGCAGAATGTCCTCGGGTGCGGCACAGATGTCGGAATCGATGAAAAGCAATTCGGTGCAGTCGGTCTTGAGGAACTGGTCGACCAGGATGTTCCGCGCCAGCGTGATGATGGAGCATCCGGAGATCTGGCTGAGTTTGACCGAGACGCCGTGGTTCACAGCCATGGGCATGAGGGCGGCCAGCGAGAAAGCGAGCTTGACGCTCAGTCGCCCGTCGTAGGTGGGGATCGCGATGAACAGCCGGCGGCCGTCGAGGCTTACCTGTCTGTCGTCGGCCATGAACTCACTCACCGGTCGCGCGAAGGCCCTGGTCGAAGCGAGTGCACCACGGAGCGACATGCAGTGTCAAGGCGGGGCCGAACGGCACATCCGGCCTCCGCGAGGGGCGGCGGCGACGCCGCGTCCGTGGAATGATTCCTGAATCGCGCGAGCCAGGGAAGGTGTTCGTGAGTTCGTTCGAGGTCACCGAAGCCGGAGTCGGGGAACTTCGCCGGGCGCTGGAGGACGGCCGGGTCACCAGCGTGCGACTGGTCGAGGCCTACCTGAGCCGGATCGAGGCCTACGACCGCGGCGGTCCGCGGCTGAACTCGGTGATCGTCGACAACCCCGCTGCCCTCGCCGAGGCGGCCGCCGCGGACCGCCGCCGCGCGCGCGGCGACCTGCTGGGCCCGCTGGACGGCATCCCCTACACCGCCAAGGACAGTTACCTGGCCAAGGGCCTGACCGCCGCGGCGGGGTCGCACGCGTTCGAGAACCTGGTGGCCTACCGGGACGCGTTCGCCATCGAAAGGCTCCGCAGCGGCGGTGCGATCCTCCTCGGGCTGACGAACATGCCGCCGATGGCCAATGGCGGTATGCAGCGTGGGCTGTACGGCCGCGCGGAAAGTCCCTACCAGGAGGCGTATTTGACCTCCGCTTTCGGATCGGGCTCGTCGAACGGATCCGGAACCGCGACCGCGGCGAGCTTCGCGGCCTTCGGGCTGGGGGAGGAGACCTGGTCCAGTGGCAGGGCGCCGGCGACCAACAACGCACTGTGCGCCTACACCCCGTCCCGCGGCGTGATTTCGGTGCGCGGCAACTGGCCGCTGGTGCCCACCATGGACGTCGTCGTCCCGCACACCCGCAGCATGACCGATATGTTCGAGGTGCTCGACGTGCTCGTCGCCGACGATCCGGAGTCGCGCGGGGACCTGTGGCGATCCCAGCCGTGGGTGAAGATTCCGCGGGCATCGTCGGTGCGACCGCGCTCATATCTCGACCTGCTGCCCGCCGATTCCGCCGCGGCCGGGCAGGTGTTGGCCGGCAGGCGATTCGGTGTCCCGCGCATGTACGTCAACGCCGATCCCAAAGCCGGAGTCGGGCAGGGTCTGGGTATCGGCGGATCGACGGGCCGGCCCATTCAGACCCGGCCGTCCGTGATCGAGTTGTTCCGCGCCGCGGGATCAGACCTGATCGCCGCGGGCGCCGACGTCGAGCTCGTCGACTTCCCGGTGGTCTCCAACTACGAGCATGACCGGCCCGGAACCCCGTCGATCAGAACCCGCGGACTGGTCAGCCCGGAGTTCCTCGACCGCGAGATCATGGACCTGTCCGCCTGGTCCTGGGACGACTTCCTGCGCGCCAACGCAGACCCGCAACTGCCCAGTCTGGATCGGGTCGAGGGAAGTCTGATCTGGGTGAATCCTCCTGGCGCGCTGCCGGACCGGGTGCAGGGCTTCGGCGAGGGCAGCGACGACATCAACGTCTACCCCGACTTCATCCGCGAGCACCCCATCGGATCCTTCCGGGACATCCCGCACATGGAGGAGGGACTGCGCGGGCTGGAGCGGACCCGCCGGGTGGACCTCGAGGAGTGGATGCGCCGCCGGGGCCTGGACGCGGTGATCTTCCCCACCGTCGCCGACGTCGGGCCGGCCGACATGGACGTCAACCCCGCCTCGGCGGACCTCGGCTGGCGCAACGGGGTGTGGGTGGCCAACGGCAATCTGGTCCCGCGGCATCTGGGCATACCCACAGTGACCGTTCCGATGGGCACCATGGCCGACATCGGCATGCCCGTCGGGCTCACCTTCGCCGGGCGCGCCTATGACGACACCGCGCTGCTGACCCTCGCGGCGGCGTTCGAGGCCACCGGCGCGCGACGAACCGCGCCGCCACGCACACCACCCTTATGAGGTCATCGATGAACGGTTACCGGATGCCGGCCGAAACCCATCCGCAGGAACGGATCTGGATGGCGTTCCCGTGCAGCGGCTACACCCTGGGCGACACCGAGGAAGCCCGCCGCGAAGCCCGTGCCACCTGGGCGGCGGTGGCCCACGCCATCGCGGACTTCGAACCCGTCACCATGATCGTGCATCCGGGCGAACGCGCCATCGCCGACCGCTACCTCTCCTCGTCCATCGACATCGTCGAGGCGCCGCTCAACGACGCCTGGATGCGCGACATCGGACCGACGTTCGTTCATGCCGCCGACGGCTCGGTGGCCGCGGTGGACTGGGTGTTCAACGGGTGGGGCGCCCAGGACTGGGCGCAGTGGGACCTCGACTCGGCCATCGGCCGGGTGGTGGCAGAGACCGCGGGCACGCCGATCGTCGACTCGCCACTGGTGAACGAGGGCGGCGGTATCCACGTCGACGGCGAGGGGACCGTTCTGCTCACCGACACGGTCCAACTCGACCCCGGCCGCAACCCGGGTCTGACCCGGGCCGGCGTCGAGAAGGAGTTGGCCCGCACCATCGGGGTAACCCACGCCGTATGGTTGCCGCGCGGCCTGACCCGGGATTTCGAGCGCTTCGGCACCCGCGGACACGTCGACATCGTCGCCGCCATCACCTCGCCGGGACGGGTGCTGCTGCACACCCAGACCGACGACTCCCATCCGGACTTCGCGGTGTGCCGGGAGATCCGGGCCGCACTGGAGGCCACGCACGACGCGGCGGGCCGCGAGTGGGAGATCACCGAGATGCCCGCGCCGAAGACGCTGACCGACGACGAGGGGTTCGTGGACTACAGCTACATCAACCACCTGGTGGTCAACGGCGGAGTGATCGCCTGCGGCTTCGACGACCCCAATGACACTGTCGCGGCGGCGATTCTGGCCGAACAGTACCCCGGTCGCAGGGTCGTGACCGTCGATGCCCGCCCGCTGTTCGAGCGCGGCGGCGGAGTGCACTGCATCACCCAGCAGCAGCCCCTGCCGCTCGGTTAAGCGATTACGGAGGAGCAGCCATGCGGTGGCCATCTCTTGATCGACGCGGGTTCCTGATCTACGGCGCAGGTGCTGCGGCGGCGGCCGGACTCGGCGGGTGTTCCCGTCCCGGCGACGGCGGGGCCGAGACCGTGCGGCCAACGGCCGCGCCGGCTGCGCAGCCGCCCCCGGACGGGCGGCCGCCCCGCCGTCTGAGCTACACCTTCCCCCGGCAGGCCGAGCCACTCGCTGAGCGCCTCCGGGACGCCGGTATCGAAATCGTCTACGGGCCGAACTCCGTTCCGGCCCCCGCGGGGATCAGTCCCGCGGCCCGCGAAGGCTGGGCCGCGCTTCCGCAGATGCCGCTGCCCGCCGGCGAACCGGCCAAGCTCGCCGCAGTCCGCGAGTTCAGCGCCGCCACCGAGGACGCCGAGTATGCCAAGTGGTCGGCCACCCATGCGATGGGGGACCGCACCGTCAATGGGATCACCACCCTGTGGGTGACGCCGCGCGACCTCGTGAACCCCGACAAACTCATGGTGTTCGTCCACGGCGGAGCCTGGATCATCAACTCCCGCAGGACCCAGCTCGCGCTGCAGTGCGCGGTGGCCGACACCCTGGGAGTGCGGGTGGTTTCACTCGAGTACCGGCTTGCACCCGAACATCCCTACCCCGCGGGACTCGACGACATCGTGGCGGCCTACTCCGGACTGGCCGAGCAGTTCCGGCCGGGCGATATCGGGATGTACGGCATCTCGGCCGGCGGCGGTCTCACCCTGGCCGCGCTGCTGCGTCTTAAGGCGAGCGGCGGCCCCCTGCCGGGGGCTGCCGCGGCGCTGTGCCCGGGAGCCGACATGACCCACAGCGGCTATCTGTTCGGGGCGGTGGGCCTCAACGACCCGGTCCTGTCGCCGTACGACATCGACGTCTCGATGCGGGCCTACGTCGACAACGCCGATCCCGAAGATCCCCTGGTGTCACCGGTTTTCGGCGACTACACCGGATCTCCGCCGCTGTTCCTGATGGCGACCACCGCCGAGATCATCGGCTCGGACGCCGTCCGGGTGGCCCAGAGGGCCCGTGTGCAGGGCGTGGACACGACGCTGAGCGTCAGCGACGGAATGTGGCACGTCCCGATAGCCGACGGCTCCGGGATTCCCGAACTGCAGGGCGCCTACGACCAGATGATCGGCTTCTTCCGCCGGCACCTGCGGATCTAGGTGGACGCCGTGCTGCCGGCCATCGGGGTCGTGGCCTGCAGCACGGCCTCGGTCAGCGCCAGCGTGCGCAGGTGTCCGATCGCCTGGTAGTCGGGGTCGGCCACCATGCGGCAGAACGCCTCCCTGCTGGGGTAGCGGATCAGCAGCACCGCGTCCCACTCCTGGCCCGGTTCAGCGGCAAGGACCGTGGAACCCGTTCCTGCGTAGACGGTTTCGACGCCGTAGCGCTCCGGGAAGACCTCCAGGAATCGTCGCATGTACTCGTCGTAGCTCTCCCGCCCGCCGTCGGCGAACCGCAGCAGATTCAGCATCACCACCGGGGTTCCGGAATCCTCGTCGAGGAAGCGCTTGAGATCGGCTCCGGTCGGATTGACGGCCATGGGCTGTCGGTCTCAATGTCCGTCGCCCATATTGACCGAGAGCGGCCGGCGGAACATCTGGGTGATCCACAACAGCACGGCGATCCCGATGCAGAACCAGATGATGCCGTACCGGGTCGACTCGGCCGAGAGATGCAACCACATCACCACCGTCAGCATGACGCCGATACCGGGCAGGATGACGTTGCGCAGGATCTGCTTCGGGGTGTGGATCTCCCGGCGCCGGTAGGCGAAGTAGATGATCACCGTCAGGTTGACGGAGGTGAAGGCGATCAGGGCGCCGAAGTTGATCAGGGAGGCCACGAAGTCGAGGTTGAACTCGATCGCCAGTAGCGAGACCAGGCCCACGAAAAGGATCGCATAGGCCGGGGTCTGGAAGCTCGGGTGCAGGAAGCCGAAGAACCGGGCGATCGGACCCTGGCCGTTTCGCCCCATCACGTAAAGCAGCCGGGACACCGAGGCATGCGAGGCCAGACTCGACGCCGTGGTGGCCGCGAATGCGGCCGAGGTGAGAAGGATCTTGAACAGGTGACCGCCGACGTTGTAGGCGATCTCGGGCAGCGCGCTGTTCTCCAGTGACTCCTCGCTGAAACCGGAGACGTCCGGGAACAGCGACTGGGTGAACCAGGCGGCGACGAAGAAGATGGCACCGCCGATCGCCAGTGACAGCAGGATCGCTCTCGGCACGATCGAGGCGTCCTTGGCCTCCTCGGTGTACATGGTGATCGCGTCGAAACCGATGAAGGAGAAGGCCACGATCGTCGCGCCGGTGAGCACAAGCTTGGGGTCGACACCCTCATGCCACAGCGGCTTGGTAGAGAAGATGGTCCCGTTGCCCATGCCGTCCATCAGCGACTTACCGGCCAGGATCAGGAACACCCCGATCAGCACGATCTCGAAGACCACCAGCACCATGTTCACCCGCGAGGTGTTGGTCATGCTGAACAGGCACAGTGCGGTGACCGCCGCGACGTAGATCCCGACCCAGATCCACGGTGGCACCTCCGGAAAGAACGAGTACATGTAGCTGCGGATGATCAGCGCGTTGACCAGTGGCAGCAGCAGGTAGTCCAGCAGCGCTGCCCAGCCGACCAGGAACCCGACATTGGGGTTGATGGTTGCCGAGGTGTAGGTGTAAGCCGAACCGGCGGACGGAAAGATCACGGTCATGCGGCCGTAGCTGACCGCGGTGAACAACATGACGATCAGCGCCAGCAGGTAGGCGGCCGGGACGACGTTCCTGGTCTCGGTGGAGACGATTCCGAAGGTGTCGAAAATGACGGTCGGCGTCATGTAGCCCAGGCCCAGCCCCACGATCGACCACAGGCCGAGCGTGCGGGCCAGATGGGTTGTCCCCGCCGACCCCGGGGCAACCTCGGTCATCGCCGTCCGGCCATTGTCAAAACCTCCCAGTGCGTACCCTGTGGCTTACCACAATGATGCTGTCTCCAAGGCCATTTGGCGGGCACCGATCAGGCGCTTTGAGTCGGCTGTCGGGCGCCGGTCCAGCGTGTAGCGTGACCAGCCATGCGGTATGTCGTCGGTTACGGACCTCGTCAGCGCGGTATTCACGGGATCAACCTCGCCGCAACCCTGGCCCACTCGTCAGGGGCGACGCTCGATCTCGTCTCGGTGCTGCCCAGTGCCGCGCCCACATTCCACATGTACTCACCCGACCACGCCTATAACGCCGAAGTCGAGGAGCAGGGCCGGGAGTGGCTTGCCGACGGGCTGGCCCGCGTTCCCGAGGGCGTGCACGCCGAAAGCCATCTGCGCCATGCCGAGTCGATCACCCAGGGGATGCTGGACGCGGCCAGTGATCCCGACCGCGGAGAAGCGGACATGATCGTCGTCGGCACCCACCACCGGGTGCGCGCCGGGAAGTTCCGGCTCGGAAGTCTGGCCGACGCCCTGCTGCACGCGTCGCCGGTGCCGGTGGCCCTGGCCCCAGCGAGCTACCAGTACCACCCGGGTGTCAGCCGGATCACCTGCGCGACGGGGATGCAGCCGGGCGCCGAGCATCTGCTGCGTACCGCGATCCGGCTGGCAGGCGACTGGAAGGTTCCGTTGCGGCTGATGTCGCTGGTGGCCGTCGGCGGTGAGGGGTCGGACGAACAGCACCGGGAATGGACCGCGCTGGCCGAACAGCACGCCGCGACGCTGGTGGCAACGGCGACCGCCGCGCTACCGGCCGATTGCCCGGTGACCAGCGTTGTCGGCCACGGCAAGTCACTGAAGAAGGCCGTGCAGGGTCTGGACTTCGCCGACAGCGAGGTGGTGGTGATCGGCTCCAGCCGGCTGGCCCATCCGAGGCGGCTTTTCGTCGGCAACTCGGCGAGCAAGATCATGCGGGCGCTGCCAGTGCCGATCATCGTGTTCCCGCGGGACTGACACCGGCGGTCCACGCGCGCAACCTGCGGTGACGGATCTGCCGGGCAGCCCGGCGAAAGACGGACCCGGCGTCGTGTCGGCCCGTATCCTCGGCACATGGGCTCGAAACCGGAATTCAGAAACCGCACGATGGAGCAGCGCCGTCAGGCGGTGGCAAACCTCTATGACTTCCTCGTCAAGGGCGGTATGGCCGACACCACCCGGATGCCCTCGGAGGTGATCGAGGTGACCGGCCAGGGGATGCACGAGTGCGTCCTGCACCGCTACACCCCGACCAACGGAACGGCGAACGGCGATCCGATCCTGTTCGTGCCGCCGCTGGGGTCGCAGGCGGCGTGTTTCGATCTGCGGCGCGGATGTTCACTCGCCGAGCACTTCGTGGCGGCGGGGCGCCCGACCTACCTGGTGGACTACGGCGAGATGAGCCTGTCCGACCGCGATCTGGGGATCGAGTTCTGGGTCTCCGACGTGATACCGGCCGCGATCAAGAAGGTCTCCGAGGACGCCGGCGGGAAGCCGGTGCATCTGGTGGGGTGGTGTCTGGGCGGGGTGATCTCGATCCTGACCGCCGCCGCGTACCAGGATCTGCCGATCAAATCGGTGGTCATGGTCGCCAGCCCGTTCGACGTGAGCAAGAATCCGATGGTCGCCCCCGTGCGTTCGATCGGCAAGTACACCGGCGGCCGCATCTTCGGCACCACCTTGAAAGTGCTCGGCGGACTGCCCTCCCAGATCGTCGGGCCGGCATTCAAGGCGACGTCGCTGTCCACCTACCTCAAGAAGCCGGTCACCCTGGTCAAATATCGTGACGACCGGGACTTCCTTGCCCAGATCGAAGCGGTCGACGGTCTGATGAACAGCATGCTCGCCTATCCGGGACGGGCTACGTTGCAGGTCTACCAGAGGCTCGTGCAGCGCAACGAACTGGCGACCGGCAAGGTCCAGGGGCCGAACAAGACGGTCGACCTGGCCGACGTGCGGGTTCCGGTGATGAACGTCGCCGGCAAGAGCGACGTGCTGGTGCCCGTCGCAGTCGCCCTGCACGTCGGCGAATTGCTGCCCAACTCACCGGAGGTCCGGCTGGAGACCGCTCCGGGTGGGCATCTGGGGGTCTTGACCGGTCGCTCGGCCCCGGCCACGACCTGGGTGATGATCGACGATTTCCTCGACAAGCAATCGGCGTGAACACGTGGACCTGTCGATCGTCGTCCCCGCCTACAACGAGGAGCGGCGGCTCACGCCGACCCTCCAGGGCTGGGCGTCCTGGATGGACGGATTCGACGGGTCGGTCGAGCTGGTGGTATCCGACGACGGCAGCCGCGACGGCACCGCCGATCTGGTGGACGCCGCCTCGGCCCGTGACCCGCGCATCCGGCTGAACCGGTTGCCGCAGAACCGCGGCAAGGGTGCGGCCGTCCGCTCCGGCATGCTCGCCGCGGTGGGTGACTACCGGTTCTACATGGACGCCGATATGAACATCGCTCCGACCCACGTCGAGCCCGCCCTGGCCATGCTGCGGGGGGGCGTGGCCGACATGGTCACCGGCAAGCGCAGCCTGACCGCCTATGCCGAGACCGAGCGCAGTTTCTCCCGGCTCGCTGCCGGCGCCGCAGTGCAGGCCACCCGGCGCGGACTGCTGCTGCCGGTGATCAGGGACACCCAGGCCGGATTCAAGGGTTTCACCGCGCTGTGGGCCGAGCGGGTCTTCCGGAAGGCGACCGTCGACGGGTTCGCCTTCGACATCGAGGTGCTCTACCTGGCCAGGCGTTTGGGTGCCCGGATCGTCGAGATGCCGGTCGAGGTCGAGTTCCGCGACGAGTCGACCTTCGACGTCTCCCGCCACCTCAAGCCGTTCCTCGGCGACATCTGGCGGGTCCGCAAGAACGCCTGGCGCGGCCGCTATTCCTGAGGCTCTGCCCTAGCATCGCTAGCTATGGACACCAATCGGTCATGGCCGCCGCCGGCGGGCCCGCCCCCGCCGGGTTACGGACGGCGGATCCCACGCTCCGGGCGGTCATGGTTGCCCGCCGCCATCATCGGGTCGGCGATCGTGATCGCCGCGGGTCTGGTGGCGGGCGCTCTGATCCTCAACGGCAAGAAAGACGCCACGGCCGACGGCACGACCTGCCAGGCCTGGACCGAGACGCGGCAGACCCTGCAGGCCATTCCCGCCCTTCCCGGCGACTGGACCTGGCAGACGCCGAACATCGACACCTACATCCGGCTGCAGAACGCCCCGGTGGGAACCGCCCTGGACCTTTTCGAACCCAAGATCGCCGCCGAACCGGCCGACGTGGCCCAGGCGGCCCGGGATTACGTGGCGGTGCGGCGCAAGCAGATGCAGGCGCTTCGTGACCGCTCCTACACCGCGCCGGTCGGCGCGGAGGTCGACGCCGCGCTGGAACACCTCGATCAGTTGTGCGGGACCAGCACCGGCGCCCGGCCGGTCTGAATCGCGGCCAGGTCAGCCTTGCTGTCAGCTTCCCGTGTATGCGGTGCCGATGCTCTGTGAAAAATGTTGCAGCGCAGTCTGATTGAAGCGCGGCACGCCTGATCACTCGGGGCACCTCCGATCGCCGCAGCGACGGGAACGCCCAATATGAACATCACCGCCTCCGGCGGGGACGGCACCGCCGTCGACCACGACGGCACCCAGGGCAGCTTCACCGACTCGGTGCAGGGTGCTGCCGACAGCGACGGCGACCAGGACGCGCGCGACCTGACCCCGTCCGAGATCGCGACGGACGGGATGTTGAAATCCCCGAACAACGATGACGAAGTAGGGGCGCATCGGGCCTGACCCGACCACGTACCCTCTGGGATTACCCGCTGATTCCGGAGGACAGATGTCTGCACCCACCCGCCGTGCCCTGCTCGCCACCGCCGCGGTGGCCGGACTGGGAGCCGCTCTCTCCGCCGGCTGTGCCAAGGCGGGGCAGGCGGTCCACGGCGACCACGGAATCGACGAGGACATTGCGAACCTGACACCCGATCAGGCGCTGGCCAAGCTCACCGAGGGCAACGCCCGGTTCGTGGCGATGACCGAGGTCGAACCCAACCTCAGCACGATGCGCCTGATGGCGGTAGCCAAAGGCCAGCGGCCGTTCGTCGGTGTCCTGGGCTGCGTCGATTCCCGGGTGCCCCCGGAACTGGTGTTCGACAGGGGGCTCGGCGACGTCTTCGACACGCGCATCGCCGGTGCGATCGCCGACGACGCCGCGATCGGCTCGCTGGAATTCGGAGTCGACGAATTCGAGGTGCCGCTGGTGGTGGTGCTCGGCCACTCCCGCTGCGGCGCTGTCACCGCGGCGGTCACGACGAGCCGGGGCGGGCCGCGGCCACCGGGCAGGATCGGGGCGGTCGTCGATCCGATCATTCCGGCGGTCAAGGCGGTTCAGGGGCAGGGTATCGCCGCTGACGCCCTGGTCAACGCGTCGGCCAGGGAAGTGGTCCGTCGCAGTGTGGCGGCGCTGCGCGACAGCCCGGTGCTAACGGAGCGACTCGAGTCTGGACGGCTGAAAGTCGTTGGGGCGTTTTACGATCTGGACACCGGCAAGGTCGAGTTCGTCGACTGAGTCCGGCTCTCCTAGTGCCGTCGGGTCGGCAGCGCGGCGATCCGGCGCGCCAGGTAGGGAGAGAACCAGCCGGCATACCTGTCTTGAATCTCCGGGTCACGCCAGTCCGAGCCGGTGACGATTTCCCGACACGTCGGCACGCCGCACAGGCAGCGGAACTCGTCGTAGTCACCGGCGTCGCACATGGCGTAGTCGAAGGCCAGTTCCTCCCCGGGCTGGATGTCGCGCATCGCCACGAGCAGCATCTGCCCGAGCAGCCCGCAGTTGGGTTCGCACGAGTGGTTGAGCATGTCGCCCGGTTCCGGGGTCTCCGCGGAGACCAGGTAGAGGTCGGCGTCCACCTGGATCGACCGGCTCTGCCGGTCGTGGCTGAGCGTCTCCAGCACGGCCAGCGGGACGATCCAGCCGCCGAACGCCGCCACGGTCTCTCCGGCGGGAATGGGCTCCACGGCGAAAGCGCCCCAGCCCTTCTCGCCGGCCGGTCGAGCCTCCGCTCTGGGGCTCAGCCAGTTGTAGTCCATCCGCACGTACCTCCCGTTGTCCGCCCCGATGTTAAGGCCATCCCGCCGCGATGCCCGCAACCGGCGAGCCTTCAGCTGGTTGGCACCACCGGCGGCAGGTACTTGACCAGACGTTCGGGATCCTTGGCGTCGCCTTCGGGCAGATAGATCCGGTAGTTCAACCGGAACAACCCGTCCGGCGGTGAGGGCAGCCAGTTGCCGGCATGCCCCGCCGGCTCGGCGCTCTGGATGTAGATGTCCAGGGAGCCGTCGGCGTTCCTGGTCAGCCCGGGTGTGCGGTCGCCGATCGAGAACCGGTTGATCGGGTTCTTCACCAACTGAAAGTCAGTGCCGTACATCGTGATTGACCAGAAGCCCCCCGGCAGTGTCGGTGGAATCCGGTCCGCGTCGAAGTGCAGCCTGTAGGTCTGCCTGCCGTCGAACAACTGGCCTGAGCCGTCCTCGTAGGTGCTGAAATACTCCGCCTCGTCGCGGTCGTGGACGAATAAACCCTCCAGGGCGCCCGCAGCGCGGTCGAAGTAGTCCACGCCGTAGTCGCCGGGCCGGAGGTTGTTCCACCGGGTGGGGTAGGGGGTGCCGCGGTATTTCACCTTCCACTTCATGATCTCGGGTCCGTCGGCGGCGGCCCGGGCCAGGCCCGCGCGCATCGGCTCGCTGAGGGTGTTGACGTCCATCGGCTTTCCGACGGTGATCCCGCCGCGGCGCAGCACCTCCACCGCCGCCTCGTTGCCGGGCGGCGGAGGGTTCTCGGTCAGCAGGTCGGCGAGGGTCTGAAAGTAGGCCAGCTCACCGGTGTAGTGCGGGCGCGCCTGTTTGGGAGCCACTGCCTGGCCGTGCTTGGCAGGGTCGCTCCAGTTCGACAGCGAGGTCAGCGTGAACTGCTCCTGCAGCGCGTTGACCCTGGACAGGTCGGCGGTATCGCCGGGGATCACCCCGATGCGGATCGCCGCCATCACGCCATCGGTCGGCACCCGGTGCTCTCTCACCCCCGCCGGCAGCGTGCCCTGCCAGCTCGGCCCGACGAACGCGTGGTCCCCGCCCATTCCGCCGGTGGCGCGGGTGCCCAGATAGAACAGGTTGTTGGTGTAGGCGTCTGCGACCTCCACCGACCAGTACCGGTCGGTGATGGTCGGGACGGTCAGGATCACCGGTTGGTCCCGCACATCCAGCACCGCGCCGCTGTAGACGGTGTCGTTGTTGGGGGTATAGGGCATGACGTCGTCGGCGGTGGCGAGAGCCTTCATGTGTCCGACCTGATTGAGCGGCGCGGCCGGAGCGTACTTCTTGGCCTTCTCGACCTCGGCCGGATCCAGCCGAAGGCTGTACTCGCGCTCGAAGACCGTCAGCGGCAGGCCGAAGACGTAGTTCTGCACACCCACCGAGTACGCCCAGTTCTCCTCGGACTTCGCGTCGGTGGCGCGGGTTTCGGACTGGGCGGATCCGCCGTCGGTGCCCCGCGGAGCGCATCCCGTCAGCGAGGCCAGCAGGGTGGCGGCGACAGATGCGGCGAGCACCCGGCGTGGGGTCCGGTATCGGTTCACCCGGGGATCTTCTCATGCCTCGATCGAGGTTCGGCCCTAGCCCGATTCGATGCCGGCCACGATCGCCGCGGCCTGCGGCCCGGAGACCGGGGTCAATTGGAAGCCGCCCGCGATCAGCGTGTCGATCCGGCTCTTGAGGTCACCGGAGGCCACGTGTTCCTCGAGGTTCCGGCCTGGACATGAGGTGACCGCGGTGACCTCGCGATGGCTTGCCAGCGTGGCCGACGAAATCCCGAATTGTCTTGTGGCCCAGGCGCCAACCAGTGCGGCACCCTCGAGTTGCGCCTCGGTGACGGTCTCGTCGTCGAAGTCTCCCTCGCACAGGATGAGGAAGTGGCCGGTAGTGTCGTAATCGGTGGCGGTGTCTCCGGCGATCGCGGTGCTGCGCAGCGCGAAGATGTTCCCGCGCCTGTCGACCGCCGCGTGATAGGCGATGTCGACCCAGCCCTTGTCGTCCTGGTGGTAGCGCTGGTGTTGGCGCAGGCGCGCGGCGATGACGCGGTTGTCGGGGAGCGCCACGGCCGAGGGGTGGATCGTCATGCGGTCGATGGTGTGCGGCCGGCCGCCGGACCGGGGCGGCCGCGCGCCCCAGGCGTCCCGGCCGAGCATGACGCCGGAAACCGTTGTGGGCGCCGCGGATGCGACCGTCGGCAGAGCGGTCTGCGTCATCGCCGCCAGTCCCAGGCCGCCGGCCAGCCTCAGGGTGTCCCTGCGGGTCAGATCGGCCATGCTCAGCGGGATCCGGGGCGTGCGGACCCCGCTCGTCGAGAGCGGGCGGCGGGAGCGGCCAGCCCGTCATGGCGACGGAAGCTGCGATCGCCGCGGTGCTGCGCCATCGCGTGGGCGGCGAGGGCCTCGATATTGCGCCGGCCGACGAGTTCCCGCACCCGGGTCAGACCCGGAACCATCCGCAGCGGATAGCGCACAGCGAATCCGGTGGTTGCCGCGCCTGCGACGATTAGTTGCGCGGCCTTGTTGTCGGGGAGCCTCAGGGCGTCGGCATTGGCGCCGCCCAGGATCAATCTGCTGTAGGCGCAGAGCAATTCGGTGGTCACCGCCCGGCCGGCCTGCGCCAGCGGATTGCTGCTGTTGCCGATCAGCAGCGGTCCGACTGCCGTGCGCAGCGCCTGCGCCAGCCGGGTGGAGTCCTGGTCGGGCCGGAACTCGTAGTCGGCCTGCAGCCACAGCAGCCGCCAGGTGTCTGCTTCGTCGGCCGGCAGCAACTCGGCGTCGACGCCGAGCAGGAAGCCGACGTAGCGCCAGAGGTGGTAGAGGGCGTCCTTGTCGCGGCGGTTGAACTGCACACCCAGCGCCTGCGAGCCCACGATGTTGCCGAGGGAGAACAGCATCAGCGTCCCCGCCATGGTGGACTGGTTCACCGGATGGTCCCAGTCGTCGAAGTCCCAGTCGGGCCGCCGGCTCATCCCCGCGCGCACCATGGCGTGCATCAGACGTACCCGCATGGTGCCGGTGAATCCGCGGGCGAAGCGCTCCAGCGCCCCGGGGGCGGTGACGTCGACGGTCCAGGACAGCGTCTCGGCCAGTCGGCGCGGCGCCATGCCCTCCAGGTCCCCGGTGGCCACCAGCGCCTTGTCCGCGCGTGACGCCAGATACCCGCCCATCAGGGACAGCATCGCCATCGAGGTGAAGCCCGCGACCGCCCCGATGCGGGCCGCGACCCGGGTGGCGTGGTCGAGCTTGTCCTGGTCCACCCAGTACGGCCGGGCGTCGACCTGATCGAAGAGCGCCACCAGTTCGGGCAGCGGCTCGGCGACGGCGCCGATCCCGTGCTCGAGGGCATCCTCGAACTGGGCCCGGCCGGCCCCGGCGGGTAGCCGCCGGAAGGCCGCGACCAGGTCGTCGGCCGGCGGGTCGCCCATCTCGGTGAACCGCCGGTAGCGCTCGCGCTGCTCCGGTGTCGGCCGGACGTCGCCGGGTGCCAGCAGGCGCAGGCCGAGGTTGAACGGAAACTCCCGGAACAGCGGCGGGTCGACGACCGCGGTCATCAGCCGGCCGCGCACCCGGGCAGGTAGAGCGCCGCCGGGATCTGCGCGTCGGCGGGCGCGGTGGTGGTGGTCGGGTTGGTGCCGCAGACCTGGGCCTTGTCCTTGGGAACCCAGAACTGCCCCTCCTGCTCGAAGACGAAGGAGGTGGGCGCGCCCATGTCGGGGTTGCCCTTGCCGGCCAGGACCCCGCCGGTGACCGCCCAGCCGTCGGCGCAGTTCAACTGATCGACGGTGTAGAGGTTGTCCGGGCCCAGGGCCTGGGCGGCCGCCAGAGCCGGCCCGGCGAGCGCGGCCTTCGTGCACTCCGTCATTCCGCCGACCATGGGACTGCTGGACGTGGCGGGACTGGCCGGGAACGGCGCTCCCACCGCCGCCGGCGTCGCCTTGTCGGCGGAGCATCCCGCCAGTGTGGCTACGGTGATCGTGGCAAATCCGGCGATGGCGCTGACGCTGCGGTTCATGGCTTCCCAGCGTACCGGTGGTTGGGCCCGGCGAGGCGCTTCCCGGCGCGGCGCGTGTGCGGCCGTCCTCGGGAGCGAACGACGCCGAATCGGTGTGAACCCCGGCGGCGTGGGCCGCCCGCGACGGCTCCGGTGTTGCCCTACCATCGCCGGGTGCCCGACCGCTATGGCGCCGACGTGCTCGCCTCCAACCCGCACCGTCCCGCAAAGCCCCGACCGGTCGAGTGCTGCGCCGAGCCTGGACTGGTCGTGGAGGAATCGGTCTGCGGCTACGTCGGGGCCGTCATCCGGGTCGAGGGCGGCCGCGTCGAACTCGAGGACCGCCGTGGCCGTGTTCGGGTGTTCCCGCTCGGCCCCGGGTTTCTGGTCGACGGTAAGCCGGTGATCCTGACCGCTCCGCGCCGCCCGGCCCGAGCGGGCCGCCAGCAGCGCACCGCCTCCGGTTCGGTGAAAGTCGTCGGCGCCGAGGCCCGTACAGCTCTTGCCGGACGGATCTACGTCGAGGGCCGCCACGACGCCGAACTGGTCGAGCAGGTATGGGGCGACGACCTTCGGGTCGAAGGCGTGGTCGTGGAGTACCTCGGCGGCGTCGACGACCTGGCCGAGGTTGTGCGGGAGTTCCGGCCGGGGCCCGGCAGGCGCCTCGGCGTGCTGGTCGACCACCTGGTCCCGGGTTCCAAGGAGGCCCGGATCGCCGAGGCGGTGCGCCGCGTCCCCGGCGGCGTGCACACCCTGGTGGTCGGGCACCCGTTCGTCGACATCTGGCAGGCCGTCAAGCCGGCCCGGGTGGGACTGGCGGCGTGGCCGGCGGTGCCCCGAACGACGGAGTGGAAGACCGGAATCTGTCAGGCGCTGGGCTGGCCGCACCGCGACCGGGCCGACATCGCGCGGGCCTGGCGGCGGATCCGCGGTTCGGTGCGGGACTGGAACGATCTGGCGCCGGAACTGATCGGCCGGGTCGAGGAGCTGATCGACTTCGTGACCGGTGCCGAATCCGACTAGCGCTGAATGGACTTCAGGTAGAAGAACTCCTCGAGCCCGTGCGGGCCCAACTCCCGGCCGTGCCCGGACGCGCCGACCCCGCCGAACGGGGCGCACGGGTTGAACGCCCCGCCGTTGACGTCGATCTGTCCGGTGCGAATGCGGCGGGCCACCCGCATGGCGCGGTCCTCGTCGCCGGACCACACCGCCCCGGACAGGCCGAAGCGGGTGTCGTTGGCTATGCGAACGGCGTCGTCCTCGTCGTCGTAGGCCAGGATCACCAGCACCGGTCCGAACACCTCTTCCTGGGCGATCTTCATGTCCGAGGTCACATCGGAGAAGATCGTCGGCGCCACGAAGAAACCCGTGCTCAAACCCTCCGGCGCGTCCGGTCCGCCGAGGATCAGCCGAGCGCCGTCGTCGATGGCGCCTCGGATATGTTGGCGGACCCGTTCCCGGTGCTGGGCGGTCACCATCGGACCCAGCAGCGTTGCCGGGTCGGACGGGTCGCCCATGGTGTGGGCCTGCGCCACCGCCGTGGCGATCGCCTCGGCTTCGGCGAGTCTGGATCGGGGGACCAGCAGTCGGGTCTGCGCGATGCAGGTCTGCCCGGAGTTCAGCAGACAGCGGGTCATGCCCGAGGAGATGGCCAGTTCGAGGTCGGCGTCGTCGAGGACGATGCAGGCCGACTTGCCGCCCAGTTCCAGCGAGGACGGCACCAGGTTGCGGCCGGTCACCTCGCCGATGTGCCGGCCGACCCCCTCCGAACCGGTGAAGGTCACCATGTCCACACCCGGGTGGCCGATCATCGCCTCGCCGATGACGGTGCCCAGGCCGGTCACCATGTTCACCACACCCGGCGGCAGGCCGACCTCGTCGAGGATCTCCATCAACACGTACGTCGATAGCGGGGTGACCTCGGACGGTTTGATCACCGCCGTGCAGCCGGCGGCCAGAGCCGGGGCGAGCTTGGCGGCCATCTGGTGCAGCGGGTAGTTCCACGGTGCGATCGCCGCGACCACCCCGACCGGCTCGCGGACCACCAGCGAGTTGCCGATCTCCTCCTCGAACGCCATGTCGCTCACCAGACCCCGCATCGAGGCAAAGGACATCGTGGGCAGGCCGACCTGGATGAGACGGGCCAGCGTTATCGGCGTGCCGACCTCACTGCAGATGACGGCGGCCAGTTCGTCGCCGCGGTCGGACAGCCGGGCGGCCACCGCGTCGAGCAGGTCGATCCGCTCCGCGACCGGCGTGGCCGTCCACCCCGGGAACGCTTCCCTGGCGGCGGCGACGGCCCGATCCACGTCGGTGGCGTCGCCGGCCGGAATGGTGCCGATCACTTCCTCGGTGTAGGGATTGATCACCGAGAGGGTCTCGGGTGTACTGGCCGGGACCCATTGCCCGCCGATGTAGAGGCGGTCATGAACCGCGTTGGACAGGGTTGACGTCATGATGCTCCTCAGGCGTTGACGGCGGACTTGGCTTCGTCGGCGATGTGTGTGGCGGTGCGATGCGCCAGCGACATCGCCGAGATCATCGGATTGGTGCCGCTGGCGGTCGGCATGCCGCTGGCGTCGCCGATGTAAACCCCGGGGGTGTCGTGCAATTCGCCGGACGGGTCGGCCACCGAGGTCTGCGGATCGCTGCCCAGCCGGCAACTGCTCATCTGGTGCGCCGAGAAGAGCTGCAAGCCCCCGGCCCGCAGCGGCACGTTCTGTATCGCCGTGATGAACGCCTCAAGGTCCTCCCCGCGCCTCCAGCGCCGGGTGATCGACCCGAACGGGATGATCTCGTCGGCGCCGGCGGCGTGGTGCAGCCGGATCTGCTTCTCGATGGAGGTGTGAGCGACCAGTAGATCTACCTCGTCGGTCATCGAGTAGTTGACCACCGCGTTGCCGTGGTCGTCGATGGTGACCGTGCCGTGCCCGCGGTCGCGCGGGAAGGCGATCAGGAACGCCGCACGGCCGAGCTTGGCGACGGTTTCCTTGTGCTCGGCGCCGGAGCCCCGCGCCATGCCGGCGACGATGACCGACGGCGACCATTGCGCGTTCTGGATCAGGAAACCGTGCCCGTCTTTGACGTTGGCGAACTCGTCGACCATGGCGGTCATCGGCGCCCCCCACCACGGGTTGGTCTCGTCCGGGTAGATGCCGAGGAAACCGACCACCGGATGCAGGTGCAGGTACTTGCCCACCGCCGGGCCGCCGATCCCGGAACGCAGCAGCAGCGCGGGGGATTCCAGCGAGCCGCACGCGACCACCACCCGTGGGGCCTTGACGGTCAGCTCGCTCGTCGTGCCCGTCGCGGGGTCGGTGTATACGGCCTCGACGCCGGCGGCGCGGCCGTTCTCGACCAGCACCCGCTTGGCCGCGCAGCCGACGATCACCTTCCCGCCGGCCTCGACGGCATCGCGCAGATAGGTGTGCCGGACGTCGCGTTTGGAACCGGAGCGGTCACCGAAGCCGATGTGGCCGGCCGAGTCCGGCGAATAGGTCTGAGGGTCTGCGTTGCGGGTCAGGGTCTTGAACGACCAGCCCAGTGCCTCGGCGCCGGCGCGCATCCGCAGATGCGGGCCGTTCAGATCCGAGCAGTCGCCGTTGACGCCCAGACGCTGCCAGACCGCGTCGATGTGATCGTCGAATTCCGATGTCGCGACGTCCTTGAGCCCGAATTCCTCTGCCCACTGACTGCGTACCCACTCCGGCGTGCGCAGGCAGTTGGACCAGTTGACCGTGGGGCCGCCGCCCAGGGTCGAGGCGGCGAGCACGCTGACGTTCATGTCCGCGGTGGTGTTGACCCCGCCGCGCCAGAACAGTTGCTGATAGGCGAGTAGCTCGTACCCCGCGAAGTCGGCCTCGTTGCGCGACTGGCCGGCTTCCAGCACGACGACGTTCAGGCCCGCCTCGGCCAGCACTCCCGCGATCAGGCCGCCGCCGGCCCCGGAGCCGACGATGCACACGTCGGCCGACAGGGAGGACTCGGTGGGCGTGAAGGTCGGCAGCGGCTCGGGGCCGCCGGGTGCTGTCCGCGGCGGCCCGTCGTAGCCGAACACCCGCCAGGCCGGGTTGACGCCGGTGTCGGGGTTCGGGGCGGCGTAGGCCATGGCCGCGGTCAGCGAGGTCAGGGCTTTGATCCCCGCGGCCGGGGCGGCGCCCATCAGCGCGACGTTGCGGATCACCTGCTCGCGGGATCGCTGCGACCCGGTGGCGAAGCCCATCACATGCATTCCGTCGAGCAGGCTGAGCAGCCCGATCCGGTGCTCGTCGGGCAGCCCGCCGATCACCTCGGCGACAGCCGCGTCGGCCCCCAGATCGCTGCCGCTGGCAGCCCAGAACCCGGTGGGGTCGTCGTCGCGCGGCAGCGACGGCACCACGGCGTCTGCCAGTGCCCGCAGGACGGCCCGTTGGTTGTCGGAAAGTTGCGCTGCCATGGTTGTTCCTCCCTCGCCCGAGGCCGGTCGTCCGCGGTGAGCCGCGACGCGGTAGCCGGTAACGCTTCGCCCGGATCGCGGCGGGGTCAATGTCGGGCGGAACAAAAAGGAAAAGCCGGATTGTCGGCGTCAGTGCTCGATTCCCAGGACGTTCATGATTTCCAGTGCCAGTTCGATCTGGACGCGGCGGTGCTGGATCGGATGGCCCAGCTTCTTCTCGGCCTGCCGGACGCGGTAGCGCACGGTGTTGGGATGCAGGCTCAGCAGGTCACCGGTGATCGCCGCGTCGCCGCCCTGCCTGAGATAGATCTGCAGCGTCTCGCGAATCCGCTCGGTGGCCTCGTCGGATTCGGCGAGGTGCGCCAACTCCCGTCTGACGAAGGCCGACCTGCCCTCGTGGCTGACGACTCCGGCTGCCAGGCAGGCCAGTTCGACATCGGCGAAGCGCACCACGTCGGCGTCGATGCGTTCCGCGACCGCCAGCGCGGCGACGGCCTCGCTGTGACTGAGCCGGAAGCCCGCCAGCCCGCGGTGGGTGTTCCCGACGGTCGCCCGGACGAACCGGGGAAGGTCGTCGTACTGCCAGGCGGCCGCGGGCTCGGTGCCGCACGGGCTGGCGGTCCAGCACCACGCGGCGCGCGCGGCGCTTGAGACGATGAGGGGCTGGCCGCCCGACAGGGTGGCGGCCATCGTCCGGGCGGCGACCTCTATCAGGTGCTGGACTTCGGACTCCGGAATCTTCTCATCCACCAGCAGCGTGAACGCGGTGTGAAACTGGCGCAGCGGGTAGGCCAGCGCGGTGATCGAGGCGTCCAGGTCGACCGACTGCCCGGCCAGGATGGATTTCACGATCGCGGCCCGCCGGGCCAGCGCCCCGCGCTGCCACTGTTCGCGTTCCGCGGTGAACGTGACGATCAGCGACTCCACGGTGGAGTCGATCCAGTAGGCCGCCTGCGTCCAGAACCGCAGCAGGACCGCCGAACGCAGGGCCGGGTCGGACACCTCGGTCTGCAGCAGACCGGTGATGTACTGCCACGTCGCGCGCTGTCCGATCCGGTACACCGACAGCAGCAGCGGAAGTTCGAATCCGCGGCGGGCCAGGGTCCGGGCCAGGTCGTGGATTTGCGGAGCGGGCCGGACCTCGATGGATTCCCGGGTGATCAGGGGAAGGAAGCCCTTCCAGTGCGCCCGCGTGCTGGCGTGCAGGTCGGCCCGCAGGGCCGGGTCGGCGAACTCGGGCAATTCGCCGACGATGTCGTCGTCGATGGCCTTGACGAGCAGGTCGAGCGCGTCCGAACTTTCGGCGGCGCGGGCGAACTCGCGAAGCCACTTCTCGGCGGCGGCTGCTTCGGGACCGGTCAACCGTCCACCCCCCTTTGTCCGGTGCGACAAGGGCACCGGATTACTTCTCTTTCTTAGCCAAGACGCGGGCTCCGGCGCACACCACTCTGTCTAGCAGGCCGACCAGTGCGATGAAAGGCAAACCCCGAAGATGGGCATGATCGCGCCGCTGGATGCGGCCTTCCTGATCCAGGAGGCCCGTGAACACCCGATGCACGTCGGGGGGCTGCAACTATTCCGTCCGCCCGCGGGCAGCGACGAGGAGTACGTCGGCACCCTCTACCGCGAGTTGCTGACCTACACCGCGGTGTCGCCGATCTTCGCCCGCCGGCCCCGCGACCCGGTGGAGTCGCTGGGCAACCTGTGGTGGAAGACCGAGACCGACGTCGACATCGAATATCACGTGCGCCGCTCGGCGCTGCCGCGCCCGGGCCGGGTGCGGGAATTGCTGGAACTGATCTCGCGCCTGCACGGCAGCCTGCTCGACCGGCACCGCCCGCTGTGGGAGTACCACCTGATCGAGGGGCTGGCCGACGGGCGCTTCGCGTCATACGCCAAGTGCCATCACGCGCTCGCCGACGGCATCACCCTGACCAGAAAGGTGCTGGGGTCCTGCAGCGCCGATCCGGACGCGCGGGGCCGCCCGCCGATGTGGTCTCCGGACGGGCAGGCGCCTCGGCCGGCGGCGAAGCGGCGGGTCGGCAACCCGATCGAGACGTTCCGCCACGCCGGCCGGTCGTTGATGGGATTTCGCGGGATGGGGTCGATGCTGGCCGAATACGGCCGGGCTGCGCTGAAGGACCAGACAGCGGTGCTGCCCTACGCGGCGCCGCGCAGCATGCTCAACAAGCCGATCAGCGGATCGCGCCGGGTGGCGACACAGTCCTGGGACATCGCGCGGGTGCTCAAGGTGGCCAAGGCGCGCGGGGTCACCCTCAACGACGTCGTGCTGGCGATGAGCGCAGGCGCGCTGCGCCGGTACCTGATCGCCAATGACGCGCTGCCGGACGATCCGCTGATCGCGTCGGTTCCGGTGTCGATGCGAACCGGGGGCAGCGGCGACGGGGAGGGCAACGCGATCACGTTCGTGCTGTGCAATCTCGCCACCCACCTGGACGACGCTGACGACCGGCTGGAGGCGATCAACTCTTCGATGCGCGCCACCAAAGAGGTGATGGCCGATCGGCCGGGACTGCAGCTGGCCGCGCTGGGTGTGCTCACCGCCGTGGGGCCGTCAGCGCTGACCAGGATTCCGGGATCCTCGGCCGCACCGCCGCCCTACAACGTGCTGATCTCCAATGTGCCCGGTCCGCGTGAGCGGCTGTACTGGAACGGCGCCGAACTGGAGGCGATCTATCCGCTGTCGATCCCGACCGAGAACCAGGCGCTGAACATCACCTGCCTGAGCTATGCCAACCATCTGGAGTTCGGTCTGGTGGGATGCCGGCTCGCGGTCCCGAAACTGCAGCGGCTTCTCGACTATCTCGAGGACAGCCTGGCTGAACTCGAGTAAGTTCCGTTGCGCGACAACAAGAGCAAACCAGGAAAGAGACATCTGCATGGAAGACACCGGGACCGATAGCGTCGACACCGGGAGCGAGCAACCAGGCAGCGGGGGGCTGTCCAGGCGCAAAGTCCTCGGCGGCCTGGCCGCCGGTGTGGGTGCTGCCGCGGCGTCGGCACTGGCCGCCGGATGCGACAAGAAGAGCGGCGGCGGCGGTGCGGCCAGCGGCGGCGACGGCCCCCCGGGCTACGGCACCGGTATCAACGAGGGTTTCGACGGCAAGATCGAACTCGACATCCGCGACTCCACCGCCGACTGGAAGCCCTTCGAACTGAAGAAGGCCCCCGAGGGTGCGCCCAACATCCTGGTGGTGCTCTACGACGACACCGGCCTGGCGGCGTGGTCGCCCTACGGCGGGCGGATCAACATGCCGGTCATGCAGAAGCTGGCCGACAACGGGATCATGTACACCCAGTGGCACACCACCGCGCTGTGCTCGCCCACGCGTTCGTGCTTCCTGACCGGGCGAAGCCAGCACGTCAATCGCTCCGGCTCGATCACCGAGGGCTCCAACGGTTTTCCGGGCATGGCCGCGCGGCTGCCGGCGCAGTGCGCCACCGTCGGGCAGGTGCTGCAGGACAACGGCTACAGCACCTTCTGGATCGGCAAGAACCACAACGTGCCCGAGGAGGACGTCTCCAGCGGCGGCAGCAAGTCGGAGTGGCCGCTGCAGAAGGGCTTCGACCGGTTCTACGGGTTCCTGGGCGGGGAGACCAACCAGTGGTTCCCGGACCTGGTCGAGGACAACCGCTTCGTCGAGCAGCCCTACGGGCCCGAGGAGGGTTACCACCTGTCAAAGGACCTGACCGACCAGGCGATCCGGATGCTGCGCGACCAGAAGGCGACCAACCCGTCCAAACCGTGGTACATGTGGTTCTGCCCCGGCGCCAATCACGCGCCGCACCACTCTCCGCAGGAGTACATCGACAAGTACACGGGCAAGTTCGACGACGGCTATGAGGCCTACCGGGACTGGGTGCTGCCCAGGATGATCGAGAAGGGGATCTTCCCCAAGGACACCAAGCTCACCCCGATCAACCCGCTGCCCGAGGATGTCGCGGCGGCCAACGACGCTGTGCGGCCGTGGGATTCGCTCAACGCCGACGAGAAGAAATTGTTCTCCCGGATGGCCGAGGTGTACGCCGGGTTCTCGGAGTACACCGACGCCCAGGTCGGCCGGATCGTCGACTACCTGGAGCAGACCGGGCAGTTGGACAACACGATCATCTTCTACTGCGCCGACAACGGCGCCTCGGGGGAGGGCTCGCCGAACGGGTCGGTGAATGAGAACAAGTTCTTCAACGGCTACCCCGACGAACTGTCGGAGAACATGAAGTATCTGGCGACGCTGGGCAGCCCGGACACCTACAACCACTACCCGACGGGCTGGGCGACGGCGTTCTCCACCCCGTTCCAGATGTTCAAGCGCTACGCGCAGTTCGCCGGCGGCACCTGCGACCCGATGGTGATCTCCTGGCCCAAGGGCATCAAGGCCAGAGGTGAAGTGCGCCAGCAGTATCACCACGCCACCGATGTCGCCGCCACCGTGCTCGACGTGGCCGGCCTGCAGATGCCCGAGGAGTACAAGGGCATCAAGCAGTACCCGCTCAACGGGGTCTCGATGCGCTACAGCTTCGACGACGCCAATGCCGCCACCACCCGCAAACGGCAGTACTACGCGATGCTGGGCACTCGCGGCATCTGGCAGGACGGCTGGAAGGCGGCGGCGCTGCACGCGCCGCTGAGCAACAAGGGCAACTTCGACGCCGACCGCTGGGAGCTCTACCACGTCGAGGAGGACCGCTCGGAGTCCACCAACGTCGCCGACCAGCATCCCGACAAGCTCAAGGAACTGATCGACGCCTGGTTCGAGGAGGCCCGGGACAACTTCGTGCTGCCCCTCGACGACCGCTCGGCGGTCGAGCAGGCCGGCACCCCGCGGCCTCAGTCAGAGCCTCCGCGGGATCGCTACACGTACTTCCCGGACACCGCTCCGGTGCCGGAGGGCGTGGCCGTCAGCGTTCGGGGTCGGTCGTACAAGATCGCCGCCAACGTCGAGTTGAACAACGACGCCGACGGGGTGATCTTCGCCCACGGCTCGCGGTTCGGCGGCCACACCATGTTCATCAAGGGCGGGCAACTGCACTACGTCTACAACTTCCTGGGCATCAAGCCCGAGCAGGACTTCGTCTCCCCGCCCCTGTCGCCCGGCAAGCACACTCTCGGCATGGAGTTCAAGCGGGAGCGGGCCGGCGAGCACGGTGAGTCGCTGGGCACCGCGACGCTCTACGTCGACGGCAAGCCGGTGACCAACGGCCCGATGCGGGCGCAGATCGGCAAGTTCACGCTGGCCGGCGACGGGTTGTGCGTGGGTTACGACAGCGGCGACAACGTCTCGGCGCAGTACAAGAATCCGGGCACCTTCACCGGCGGGACCATCCAGGGCGTCGCCTTCGACGTCAGCGACAAGGCCTACGTCGACCTCAACCGGGACGCGGAGGCCGCCTTCGCCACCGACTGAGCGGCGGTAACCTAGGACGGTGCCAGGCGAGACGACGCTCTACATCTTCCCCCACGCGGGTGGGTCGCCGAAGTACTACGTGCCCTTCGCCAAAGCCTTCACCGGCGAGCTCAAGCGCGTTGCCGTGCAATACCCCGGCAAAGGCGGCACCCACGATCTGACGTCGTTCTCCAGCATCCCCGAGCTGGCCGACCGGGTGGTCAAGCTGCTGCCGGCCGAGCCGGGTGGGAAGGTCGCGTTCTTCGGGCACAGCATGGGCGGACTGGTGGCCTTCGAGGTCGCCCGCCGGTTCGAACAGGCCGGCCGCCCGATCGAGGTCCTTTTCGTGTCGGCTTCCGCCGCGCCCGGCGGAATCGCCGAGGAGTACATCCCGGAGACCGACCGGGGTCTGCTTGAAGCGGTAGCCGAGATGGTCGGGGTGAAACCCGAATTTCTGGACAACGAGGAGTTCGCGGCCCGGATTCTGCCGACATTGCGGGGATTCAAAGCGATCATGGCCTACGACTGCGAGCCGGAGGCGACGCTGTCCAGCCCCATCGTGGCCTACCGCGGCGAGGAGGACCCGGTCGCGACCGCCGAACGGGTGATGCCGTGGTCGAAGCGGACGACGGGGGAGTACACCGTCCGGGCGTTCCCGGGTCACCACTTCTACGTCAACGACAACCTGCCGGAACTCGCCGCCGATATCGAGGCGCGGATCCGGGAGTACGGCCAGGGCTGATCCGCCGACTTCACGTTAAGGATTTTGGCGGGTCTGTGTTAAGCTTCCTCTCAGGAAAGCATGTCGGGTTGCAAGAGGTAGCCCGAAAGTTTGTTAGCCTTCGATGCCGAGAACGCTTGGCCTTGGGGGCTCACTAGCGATGGCGGAGAACAGATGTTGTCTATTCCTGAACTGCTGAAACTCAGGGCAGAAGAGCGGCCGGACTACGTTGCGTACCGGTTCATCGACTACGACGTCGATCCCGCAGGTTTCATCGAGACCTACACCTGGGATCAGCTCTACCAGCGTGTTCAGGCAGTCGCCGCACAGCTTGCGGTGAGCGGTTCGCCGGGAGACCGCGCCGCGGTGCTGGCGCCCCAGGGCATGGACTACATCGTGGCCTTCCTCGGCGCCCTGCACGCCGGGTTCATCGCCGTTCCGCTGCCGGTACCCGCCCCCGGCGGGCTGGACGAGAGGGTGGTCGGCGCGCTGCGCGACTCCGCGCCGTCAGTGATCTTGACCACTACGGGTTCGGTCAACGACGTCCTGCCCTACGCCGGTGCCGACGTCACGGTCATCGAGGTCGACGCGCTGGCGCCGGCCCCCGGGCCGGTTCCGATCGGCCCCGCCTCGAAGACCGCCTACCTCCAGTACACCTCCGGCTCGACGCGTCAGCCCGCCGGTGTCGCCCTGACGTACAAGAACGTCATCACCAACATCAAGCAGATCACCACCGACTACGCCTCCCACGTCGGTGGCGAGGCTCCGGAGAAGTTCACGCTGGTCTCCTGGCTGCCCTTCTACCACGACATGGGGCTCGTCATCGGTGTGCTCGGGCCCGTCGTGGCCGACCGGCCCGCCGTCCTGATGAGTCCGATGGCCTTCCTGCTCAAGCCCGCCCGCTGGGTCCAGCAGTTGGCCATCCACGAGGGCACATTCAGTGCCGCGCCGAATTTCGGCTATGAGCTGGCGGCCCGCCGCACCTCCGACGCCGACATGGAAGGACTCGACCTCAGCGATTGCCTCGGCCTGATCAGCGGCGCCGAACGCGTCCACCCGAGCACCCTGGACCGCTTCAACGACCGGTTCGCACAGTTCGGTCTGGCCAGGGAGACCCTGCGGTCGTCCTACGGCCTGGCCGAGGCGACGGTGTACGTGCTCACCTCACCGGGCGACCGCACGCCCACCGAGGTGCGCTTCGACTCCGAGAAGCTGGCCGCCGGTCACGCCGAGGTGTGCGCCGCGGGAGGTTCGGTGCTGGTGGGTTGCGGCGCGCCGCGCTCCTGCGAGCTGCGGATCGTCGACCCTGAGACGCTGATGGAAAAGCCGGCCCGCGAGGTCGGTGAGATCTGGGTTCGCGGCGACCAGGTGGCGACCGGCTACTGGCGCAACCCGGACCTGACCGCCAAGACCTTCGGTGGCCAGCTGGCGAAGGCGTCGGAGGGCACCCCGAAGGGCCCCTGGCTGCGGACCGGGGACCTCGGCGTCGTCTTCGAGGGCGAGGTTTTCATCATCGGCCGGATCAAGGATCTGCTGATCATCGACGGGCGCAACCACTACCCCGAGGACATCGAGTTCACCGTTTCGGAGATCACCTCGGGCCGGGTGGCCGCGGTGTCCATCGAGGACGGCACCACCGAAAAGCTGGTCGCCGTCGCGGAGATCAAGCAGCCCGGTGGCACGCCGCAGGAGGTCGCCGAGAAACTGCGGGACCTCAAGAAGCGGGTCGGTGCGGCGGTCCGGTCCGTGCACGGGATCCGGGTCGGCGACCTGGTGCTGGTGGGCCCGGGGTCCCTTCCCATTACGACCAGTGGCAAGGTTCGACGGGCCGCGACCGCGGACCGCTACCGACTGGGGGAGTTCGGCCGGCTGGACACTCCGTGAGTTCAGGGCTGGACGAGGACGGCCTACGGGACTGGCTGGTCGACTACCTGGTCAACACGGTCGGCCTGAGTCCCGCCGAAATCGACTGCGACGCAATGCTCAACGACCTCGCGGTGGGGTCTGCGGACGCGGTCGTCCTCACCGGCGAACTTTCGGAGCTGCTCGACCGCGCGGTGTCGCCGGTGGACTTCTGGCAGTACCCCACGGTCAACATGCTGGCCAAATATCTGACCGGCGGAGACGTGGAACCGCTCTGGGTGCCTGAGACCCCCGGCAGCGCCCGCGTGCCGGGCGAGCGCGAACCGATTGCGGTGATCGGCATAGGCTGCCGTTTCCCGGGCGGGGTCTCGGGCCCGGATGCGTTGTGGGACTTCATGGTTGACCAGCGCTCGGGGGTCGGGGAGGTGCCGGCGGATCGCTGGGAGGTGTTCGAGGGCGGACCCGCTCAGGAGTCCGCGGCGCTGGCGGCCACGACCCGCTGGGGCGGATTCCTCGACGACGTCGCCGGCTTCGACGCCGAGTTCTTCGAGATCGCGGCCGGGGAGGCCGACAAGATGGATCCCCAGCAGCGCCTGCTGCTGGAGGTCACCCAGGAAGCCCTCGACCATGCCGGGATCCCGGCCCAGGCGCTGCGGCACACCCAGACCGGCGTGTTCGCCGGCGCCTGCCTGGGCGAGTACGGGTACATGTCCGGTGCGGACCTGTCGGCGGTGGACGCCTGGTCGGGCACCGGCGGTGCGCTGAGCATCATCGCCAACCGGGTGTCGTACTTCTACGACTTGCGCGGACCGTCGGTGACGGTGGACACCGCCTGCTCGTCGTCGCTGGTGGCGGTGCACATGGCCTGCCAGAGCCTGCGTTCGGGGGAGTCGGACATGGCGCTGGCGGCAGGCGTCAACGTGCTGCTCACCCCCGCTCCGACCCGCAGTTTCGACGTCGCCGAGGTGATGTCGCGCTCAGGGGCGTGCCACGCCTTCGACGCGGCGGCCGACGGGTTCGTACGCGCCGAGGGCGCCGGGGTGGTCGTCCTCAAGCGCCTCGCCGACGCGGTGCGCGACGGAGACCGGGTGCTTGCGGTGCTGCGCGGGTCGGCGGTCAACCAGGACGGCCGGTCCAACGGTCTGATGGCGCCGAACCCGGCTGCGCAGATGGCGGTGCTGCGCTCGGCCTACACCGATGCGGGTGTCGACGTGCGCGAGGTCGACTACATCGAGGCGCACGGGACCGGGACGCTGCTGGGCGATCCGATCGAGGCGCGGGCGCTGGGGTCGGTGCTGGGCCGCGGGCGCGCGGCCGACGAGCCATTGCTGATCGGTTCGGTGAAGTCGAACCTGGGCCACATGGAGGCCGCCGCGGGCGTCGCCGGCCTGGCCAAGGCGGTGCTGGCCGTCCAGCGCGGATCCATTCCGGCGACGGTCGGCTATCAGAACCCCAACCCGCACATCCAGTTCGACAGTTTGCGGCTGAAAGTCGTTGATGCGCAGACTGATTGGCCGGATTACGGCCGGCCGAGACGTGCCGGGGTGTCCTCGTTCGGCTTCGGCGGAACCAACGCCCACGTCGTCGTCGAGCAGGCGCCGGCACCGGCGCCGGTGGCCGAGGAGCCCGTCGAGCACGCGGCGGTGACCACGCTGGTGGTCTCGGGCAAGACACCGGAGCGGGTGGCCTCGCTGGCCGGGATGCTCTCCGAGTGGCTCGACGCCGGCGGAGCGGGGGTGTCGCTGGAACAGCTGGCGCACACCCTCAACCACCACCGGGGCGGGCACCGGGTGTTCGCCACCGTGTGCGCCCGCGATCGGGCGGCCGCCGTGGAGGGTCTGCGGGCGCTGGCCGCCGGCCAGTCCGCGCCCGGTGTGGCCGGTCCGCATCCCGGTCCGTGCCGGTCGGGAACGGTGTTCGTGTACTCCGGTCAGGGTTCGCAGTGGGCGGGCATGGGCCGGCGGCTGCTGGCCGAGGAGCCGGCGTTCGCCGCGGCGGTGGAGGAGTTGGAGCCGGCGTTCCTCGAGCGGGTGGGGTTCTCGCTGCGCGAGGTGCTGGCCTCCGGT
>NZ_JBJTJF010000052.1:0-32689 GCF_046095365.1 Mycobacterium sp. | reverse complement strand
CCTCCCGCCCCAGCGCCGGCCGGCTGACGCCCCGCCGCCGAGTTCGGTTGGGCAGCTGCCGAACTCGGGCGGCCGGTATCTAAAACCCGTCGGATTCGACCGCGTGCGGCCGACCTCCGCGGCCGTGGCCCGCAGGACTGGGGCCGGCCCGTCCCCGCGGCCCGGGCGCGGGACCGGTGGCCGGTTCGGGGGCTGGGGGAGCGGGCTCGGCCGGGGCGGCCGGCGGAGGCGGTGCGTCGGCCAGGGTGAACGGCACCGCCGCCGACCGGACGTTGCCCAACTGCACCACCAGGTTGTAGGTGCCGGGTCCGATCGGCTCGCGGGGCAGCGGGCACTGCGGCGCGGAGCCCATGCCGGTCCAGGTCACCTCGGTGGTCACCTGCTCCCCCGGGTTGAACGTCTTGACCAGGGTCTCGTTGGAGGGCGCGCAGTCGAGGTTGGACCACAGCCGCGTGTTGTCCAGCGAGTAGACGTAGGCGGCGAGCACCGCCGCGCCGACGTCGCGCTTGCACGCGACCAGTCCGATGTTGGTGACGACCATGGTGAACTTCGGCTGGTCGCCGATGACGTACTGAGGTGCGTTGGTCACACCCTTGATCGCAAGGTTGGAATCCGGGCAGTCGTCACCGGCCTGCAGTACCGGCGGGGGCGCGACCGCCGAGGTCGGGGTCGGCGTCGGCTCGGGGCCGGATTCGGCCGGCGGCACTACGGGAGTCTTGTTCTCCGGCTGGGGGATCTGCGTGGTCTCGGACTTCGCGGTGTCCCTCGACTTGGGCCCGCCGAAGAGTGCGAAACCGGCACCGACGACCAGGGCGATGGCCAGCAACGCGATGCCGAGGGCCAGGGCGCGGCGCCGCCAGTAGACCTGGGGCGGAAGCGGGCCATGCGGTTCGATATCCAGCACGTTCCCACGGTAAGCCGAGGTCACCGCGAGCCGTCCGACCCCGCCCGGCGTGTCGCCTTGTTTCGGTCGGCCGGATTGCCTACTCGCCGATCTCGCCGAGGTGCTCGCGCAGCACGATCAGCCCGTCGGCCAGTTGATAGGTCACCCCGACGATGGCCAGGTCGCCCTTTTCGATCCGATCGGCGATCGCGTTGGACCGGGCGAGCAACTGACTGCCGGTCTCGATCACGTGACGGGTCTCGAACTCGTCGACCCGGGTCAGCCCGTCGCGGCGGCCCAGCATGATCGACGGTGTCACCCGCTCGATCACATCGCGGACGAAACCGCCCGGAACCTCGCCCCCGTCCAACGCCGCGAGGGTGGCCTTGACCGCGCCGCAGCTGTCGTGACCGAGGACGACGATCAGCGGAACGTTGAGCACGCTGACGGCGTATTCGATGGACCCCAGCACGGCCGAGTCGATCACGTGACCGGCGGTGCGGACCACGAACATATCCCCGAGTCCCTGATCGAAGATGATCTCGGCGGCGACCCGGCTGTCCGCGCAGCCGAAGACGACCGCGATGGGCCGCTGCGAGACGGCCAGACCGGCCCGGTGTTCGATGCTCTGGCTGGGATGTTCGGGCTTGCCGGCGACGAACCTCTCGTTACCCTCCTTGAGTGCCGTCCACGCTTGCGCAGGGCTGGTGTCCACCATGGCCCGTATTCTGCCCTGCCGCCCAACCGGCCCGTCGATGAGCATCCCCGCCGTGGACCTACTGGGGTGGTACGGCCACGCCCGCCGGGACCTGCCTTGGCGGGCGTCCGGCGTTACCGCGTGGCAGATCCTGGTCAGTGAGTTCATGCTCCAGCAGACTCCGGTCGCGCGGGTCGCGCCGATCTGGGTCGACTGGGTGGACCGCTGGCCCACACCGTCGGCGACGGCCGAGGCCGGGGCCGCAGCAGTGCTGCGGGCGTGGGGGAAGCTGGGTTATCCGCGCCGGGCGAAGCGGCTGCACGAGTGCGCCACGGTGATCGCGGCCGAGCACGGCGACGTGGTGCCCGACGACGTGGAAACACTGCTCGGTCTTCCAGGTATCGGCGCCTACACCGCGCGGGCGATCGCCTGCTTCGCCTACGGCAAGCGGGTGCCGGTCGTAGACACCAATGTGAGAAGGGTGGTGGCGCGCGCCGTCCACGGCAGGGCCGATGCCGGAAATCCGTCGGCGGTGCGGGACAACGCGGAAGTGTCGGCCCTGCTGCCGGAGGACGACTCCGCGCCGGCCTTTTCGGCGGCGCTGATGGAACTCGGTGCGACGGTGTGCACCGCCCGTTCGCCGAAGTGCGGCATCTGCCCGCTTTCTCGCTGCGCCTGGCGGGAGTCGGGCTGGCCGGCCGGCGACGGTCCCGGTCGGCCGGTCCAGCGATATGCCGGCACCGACCGCCAGGTTCGCGGGAAGTTGCTCGACGTGCTTCGGGACAGCCGGGAACCGGTGGAGCGTGCGCGTCTGGATGTGGTCTGGCTGACCGATACCGCACAACGCGATCGAGCCCTCGACTCGCTCCTGGTGGACGGGTTGGGGGAACCTACCGCCGACGGCCGGGGCCCGCGGGCGGGCGCAGGCGCCCATGGGGGCCCGCCCAGGGGGTGGGGGAGCCGCGCCACCAACACCGAAGGCGACGATGCGCGGCCGCGGGGCGCGACGTTGCGCGTCCTTGGCGTCAAATCCCGGGCACGTCAGCCAGAAACCCCTCGATGACCTCACGGTAGCGGTCAGGCGCGTCGTCGTGGACCAGGTGGCCGGCGCCGGGAACCTTCACATAGGTGGCCCGCGCAGCCGCCGACTCGGCCATCTGGCGCATCTGACCCGGCGGTGTCACGGAGTCTCCGGCTTCGATCAACAGCACCGGCGCCTGCACCGCGTGCCACTGCCGCCAGAAATCGCGGGTGCCCCACTCCGCGGCGATGGCGATCCACCGCTCCGGCTCGCCGTGCAGACGCCATCCGGCCGGAGTGCGATCGAACGCCTCCAGGAAATAGCGGCCCGCAACGGGACCGAATTCGGCGAATACCGCTTCGGCCGAATCGAATTCGGCGGGAAGCGCATGCAGCCAAGGCTCCCAGGACCCGACGGTACGGCCGACGAAATCCGGCGCCATGTCCTCGACGACGAGTGCGCTGACCAGATCGGGACGTTCGGCGGCCAGACACCACGAATGCAGTGCTCCCATGGAATGCCCGATCAGAACCGCCGGCCCGCCGACTTGCTCGACGGCCGTGGTGAGTTCCGCGACGAACCGCTCGGTGCTGACCGAACCGTCGTCGGTCCCGCGGCCCCGGTGCCACGGCGCGTCATAGGTGTGGACCGCGCCGAGCCGTGCCAGCCAGGGCAGCTGCCGCGACCAGGTGCTGCCCCGGCCCATCAGGCCGTGCACGAGCACCACCGGGCGTCCCGCGCCGCCGCGGAGGGTCAGCGGTTGAGAGGTCACCGTCTCATCTTGCGCGGTGGCTCGGGCAGCGGAGGAGGGCGGTAGCCTAGGGCCTATGACCGTGGTCAAGATCAATGCAATCTCGGTGCCCCCCGGCGCCGGTCCGGAATTGGAGAAGCGGTTCGCCCACCGCGCCCACGCGGTCGACAACCAGCCCGGATTCCTCGGGTTCCAGCTGCTGCGCCCGACCAAGGGCGAGGATCGCTACTTCGTGGTCACCCAGTGGGAGTCCGAGGAGGCGTTCCAGGCCTGGGCCTCTGGCCCGGCGATCCAGGCCCACGCCGGTGAGCGGGCCAACCCTGTGTCCACCGGTGCCTCGCTGATGGAGTTCGAAGTCGTGATGGACGTTGCCAGGTCCGCCGGCACCCAGTAGGCCGCGTCGGCGCCTGCTGGCGATCGCCGCGGTCGTCGTGGCCTCCGGCACGGCCGTCAGTTGCGCGGCCCCTCCGGCCCCGGTCGCCAATGCCGGCACCCGGATCGGACTGAACACACCGCAGGGGGTCAGGGCCCAACAGGTGATGGACATGCTCAATTCCGATTGGCCCATCGGGACCCACAGCGTCAAGACACTGGCGACCCCCGAAGAGGTCGAGTCGGTCACCGCGAGCATGGACTCGCTGTGGTGGGACCGCCCCTACACGCTGACCGGGGTGGACATCGGTGCCGGTTCGGCCAAGCTGCATGTGATGAGCTCGTTCGGCGCACAGCAGGACATCGAGTTGCGCACCAATGATCAGACCATGGTCAGCCGGCTGTCGGTCGACACCCGCAAGCCGGCGATCAACTCCTGGCAGGATGTCGACACGGCACTGAGCCGGACCGGAGCCCGCTATTCGTGGCAGGTCTCCAAGATCAATGACGGGCGGTGCGCAAAGGTCGCGGGCACCAATACTGCCGAATCCCTGCCGCTCGCTTCGATTTTCAAGACATATGTTCTCTATGCGGTCGCCGACGCGGTACGTGCCGGGACGATTCGCTGGGACGACTTACTCACCATCACAGGCGAGGCGAAGAAGCTCGGATCGTCGGGGTTCGACAAGCTGGCCCCCGGCACCCGGATCACAGTCCGCCAGGCGGCGGGCAAGATGATCGCCACCAGTGACAACATGGCGACCGACCTGCTCATCGAGCGCCTTGGCACCCACGCCGTCGAGCGGGCTCTGATCGACGCCGGCCACCACGACCCGGCCAGCATGACGCCATTCCCGACCATGCGGGAGATCTTCGCGGTGGGTTGGGGCAACCCCGACGTCCGCGAGCAGTGGAAGTCGGCCGGCCCCGACGAACGAGCGGTCCTGCTTCACGAGGCCGATTCCCGGCCCTACGAGCCGGATCCGAAACGCACCCGATCGCCCGGTTCGGCCTTCGGGGCCGAGTGGTACGGCAGCGCCGAGGACATCTGCCGGGTGCACGCCGGACTGCAGCACAACGCGGTCGGCCCCGCCGCCCCGGTGCGCGACATCATGTCGGAGGTGGCCGGAATCGACCTCGACCGCGCCGAATGGCCCTACATCGGCGCCAAGGCCGGCAACCTGCCCGGCGACCTGACCTTCAGCTGGTACGCGGTCGACCGAACCGGTCAGGCCTGGGTGGTCAGCTTTCAACTCAACTGGCCGCGCTACCACAGCCCCAATGCCGGCGGCTGGGTGATGACGATCATCAAGGGCGTCTTCGCCATGCTGCCGCGCTACCGCTGAAACCCAGACGGGCCGGGCCTACTCGGTTGTCGTGGTCGTGGCTGTGGCCAGGTCAGCGGCGACGATCTCGCGCTTGGGCCCACCGATGAAGGTGAACTTCGCGTCCTCGCCGGCGCTCTCGCCGTCCCAGTTGTCCACGTCGATGGTTACCAGCTGACCCGGGCCGACCTCGTCGAAGAGGATCTTCTCCGAGAGTGCGTCTTCGATCTCGCGCTGGATGGTCCGGCGCAGCGGCCGCGCACCCAGAACCGGGTCGAAGCCGCGCTTGGCCAGCAGCGCCTTGGCGCGGTCGGTCAGCTCCATGTCCATGTCCTTGGACTTCAGCTGCTTGGCAACCCGGCCCACCATCAGGTCGACCATCTGGATGATCTCGTCGCGAGTCAACTGGTGGAAGACGATGATGTCGTCGATGCGGTTGAGGAACTCGGGCCGGAAGTGCTTCTTGAGTTCGTCGTTGACCTTCTGCTTCATCCGCTCGTAGTTGTTCTCGCCGCCACCGGAGGTGAAGCCCAGGCCGACGGCCTTGGAGATGTCGGAGGTGCCGAGGTTGGAGGTGAAGATCAGCACCGTGTTCTTGAAGTCCACGGTGCGGCCCTGCCCGTCCGTCAGGCGCCCGTCCTCGAGAACCTGCAGCAGGGTGTTGTAGATCTCCTGGTGAGCCTTTTCGAACTCGTCGAAGAGCACCACCGAGAACGGCTTGCGGCGCACCTTCTCGGTGAGCTGGCCGCCCTCCTCGTATCCGACGTACCCCGGCGGGGCGCCGAACAGACGCGACGCGGTGAAGCGGTCGTGGAACTCGCCCATGTCGATCTGGATGAGCGCGTCGTCGTCGCCGAACAGGAACTCCGCGAGCGCCTTCGACAACTCGGTCTTACCGACACCGGACGGGCCGGCGAAGATGAACGAACCGGACGGACGCTTGGGATCCTTCAGGCCGGCGCGGGTGCGGCGGATCGCCTTGGAGACCGCCTTGACGGCGTCGGACTGCCCGATGATCCGCTTATGCAGCTCGTCCTCCATGCGCAGCAGGCGGGTGGTCTCCTCCTCGGTCAGCTTGAACACCGGGATTCCGGTCCAGTTGCCCAGCACCTCGGCGATCTGCTCGTCATCGACCTCCGACACCACGTCCAGATCGCCTGAACGCCACTGCTTCTCGCGCTCGGCGCGCTGAGCGACGAGCTGCTTCTCGCGGTCGCGCAGCGACGCGGCCTTCTCGAAGTCCTGCGCGTCGATCGCCGACTCCTTCTCCCGGCGGGCGTCGGCGATCTTCTCGTCGAACTCGCGCAGGTCCGGCGGAGCGGTCATCCGGCGGATCCGCATCCGGGCGCCGGCCTCGTCGATGAGGTCGATCGCCTTGTCAGGCAGGAAGCGGTCGTTGATGTAGCGGTCGGCCAGGGTGGCCGCGGCCACCAGAGCGGCATCGGTGATCGACACCCGGTGGTGCGCCTCGTAGCGGTCGCGCAGACCCTTGAGAATCTCGATGGTGTGCGCCACCGTCGGCTCTCCCACCTGTACCGGCTGGAATCGACGCTCCAGCGCGGCGTCCTTCTCGATGTACTTGCGGTACTCGTCGAGCGTGGTGGCCCCGAGGGTCTGCAACTCGCCGCGGGCCAGCTTCGGCTTGAGGATCGAGGCGGCGTCGATGGCACCCTCGGCGGCACCCGCACCGACGAGGGTGTGCAACTCGTCGATGAACAGGATGATGTCACCGCGGGTGTTGATCTCCTTGAGCACCTTCTTCAGGCGCTCTTCGAAGTCGCCGCGATAACGGCTGCCGGCAACCAGCGAACCGAGGTCGAGGGTGTAGAGCTGCTTGTCCTTCAGCGTCTCGGGCACCTCGCCGTTGACAATCGCCTGGGCCAGGCCCTCCACCACGGCGGTCTTGCCGACGCCGGGCTCACCGATCAGCACCGGGTTGTTCTTGGTGCGCCGGCTCAGCACCTGCATCACCCGCTCGATCTCCTTCTCCCTGCCGATGACCGGGTCGAGCTTGCCCTCCATGGCGGCGGCGGTGAGGTTGCGGCCGAACTGGTCGAGCACCAGCGAGGTCGACGGGCTGCCGGATTCGCCACCGCGGCCGCCGGTGCCGGCTTCGGCGGCTTCCTTGCCCTGGTAGCCGCTGAGCAGCTGGATGACCTGCTGGCGCACCCGGGTCAGTTCGGCGCCCAGCTTGACCAGCACCTGTGCGGCCACGCCCTCACCCTCGCGGATCAGGCCCAGCAGGATGTGCTCGGTACCGATGTAGTTGTGGCCCAGTTGCAGCGCCTCGCGCAGGCTCAGTTCGAGCACCTTCTTCGCGCGCGGGGTGAACGGGATGTGCCCGGACGGCGCCTGCTGGCCCTGGCCGATGATCTCCTCGACCTGGGAGCGCACCCCCTCCAGCGAGATACCGAGGGACTCCAGCGACTTGGCCGCCACGCCCTCGCCCTCGTGGATCAGACCCAGCAGGATGTGCTCGGTGCCGATGTAGTTGTGGTTGAGCATCCGGGCTTCTTCCTGAGCCAGGACGACCACCCGCCGCGCACGATCGGTGAATCTCTCGAACATCGCCTGCTACCTGCTTCCATCACCTGGTGCCGGGATAGTCGCCGGACACCTGAATGACCACTCTAGTGGGCGTTGCGCAGGGGTGCTCTCCCCTGCCTGCCGACCCGACCGTCAGCGCGGACACAGCAGTGCAACGCCGCGGGAGGCGGATTCGTTTCCCGTTACTGCGGCCAGGCCCTTCGCGGGGAGCGAAACAACGGTGACGAGAGGGTGACGGATGCTCCGGTCGCCTCAGGTGGCGGCGTGGAAAGCCTCGATGATCTCGGCCGGGATCCGTCCGCGGGTGGACACCTTGTGGCCGTTGCGGCGGGCCCATTCCCGGATCGCCGCACTCTGCTCGCGGTCAATCGAACCGCGACCGCCCCGACCGGACCCCGAACGCCCGCGGCGCCGGCCCCCGACCCGGCGGCCGGCATCGATCCAGTGCTTGAAATCGTCCCGTATTTTCTTCGCGTTCTTGGCCGACAGGTCGATCTCATAACTCACGCCGTCAATGGAGAATTCGACAGTCTCGTCGGCTGGACCTTCACCGTCGAAATCGTCGACGAGGGTGACGGTTACTTTTTTGGCCATACCTTTTAGGTCCTTCTGTGGAAAGTCTCGGCGCTGACGCTCGCCCCTGACCAATAATGTGCCACACAAATCCGGGAAAGGACAAGAATTAACTAATCGGCGAGTTCAGTTACCGTGGCGGCGGACAATCGGGAACAAAACCGTCTCCCTAATTGACAAGCCGGTGAGCACCATAAGGAGCCTGTCGATTCCCATTCCGGTTCCGGTCGTGGGTGGCATGGCATATTCCATGGCAGCCAGGAAATCCTCGTCGAGCGCCATGGCCTCGTCGTCCCCGGCGGCCGCTGCCCGGGCCTGGGCGGCGAACCGCTCCCGCTGGGTCACCGGGTCGACCAACTCGGAATAACCGGTGGCAAGCTCGATTCCTCGCACGTAAAGGTCCCATTTCTCGGTAACCCCCGCGATGCTGCGGTGCTCGCGGGTCAGCGGCGTCGTCTCGACCGGGAAGTCCTTGACGAAAGTCGGCGCCCATAAAGCACCGCCGACGCAGTGCTCCCACAATTCTTCGACGATCTTTCCGTGGCCGTATCCGCGGTCCCGGGGAATCTCCACCCCCAGACGGTCGGCAATGCCGAGCAGATATTCCGCCGAAATCCCGGGAGTGATTTCCTCGCCGAGGGCTTCGGATAAGGAGGGATACATTTGAACCGACGGCCATTCACCGTCGAGGTCATAGATGGAGCCGTCCGGTAGTTCGACCCGCCTTGTGCCCAGCGCCTCGTCTGCGACCTCCTGAATGAGCTCGCGAGTCATGAGCGCGGAATCGTCGTAGGTGCCCCACGCCTCATAGGTCTCCAGCATGGCGAATTCGGGGGAATGGGTGGAATCCGCCCCCTCATTGCGGAACACGCGATTGAGTTCGAAAACCTTTTCCAGACCACCCACCACACAGCGCTTGAGGAACAGTTCCGGGGCGATTCGCAGGTACAGGTCGGCATCGAGGGCATTGGAATGGGTGACGAACGGCCGCGCCGCGGCGCCCCCGGCCAGGGTCTGCAGCATCGGCGTCTCCACCTCGAGGAATCCGCGGCGTTCCAGGGCGTTGCGCACGGCTCGAACGACGGCGATTCGCTGGCGGGCGACGGTGCGGGCCTGGGGGCGCACGATCAGGTCGACGTAGCGCTGCCGGACGCGCGCCTCCTCGCTCATCTCCCGGTGCGCCACCGGCAGCGGCCGCAAGGCCTTGGCGGCCATCTGCCAGGAGTCGGCCTGCACCGACAACTCCCCGCGGCGGGAGCTGATCACCTCGCCGTGGACGAAAACGATGTCACCGAGATCGACGTCGGTCTTCCAGGCCTCCAGCGCCTCCTCACCGACGCCGGCCAGGCTGATCATGGCCTGCAGCTGGGTGCCGTCGCCCTCCTGCAGGGTGGCGAAGCAGAGCTTTCCGGAATTGCGGGAGAACACCACCCGGCCGGTCACCCCCACCACCTCACCCGTGCCGGTGTCGGCCGCGAGGTCGGGGTGGGCGGCGCGGATCTCGGCGAGAGTGTGCGTGCGCGGGACCTCGACCGGGTAGGCCTGCCGGCCCTCGTCGAGCAGGCGCTGCCGCTTGCCCTGCCGAATCCGGAACTGCTCGGGGACGTCGGCATCGATTGCGTCGGCATCGCTCACGACGTGCCAGCTTAAATGGCCTTTTGACGGGCGGGCGACCGGAGGGGCTCAGTCGGCGGGCCTGGTCCGCGCGCGCGGGCCCTCCTGGTTGCGCTCGTAGACCATCCGAAGCCCGTCGAGGGTCAGGTGTTTGTCGTAGTGGTCGACGGTGTGCAGGTTGGGCAGCATCAGCGCGGCGCTGTGGCCGGTCGCCACCACCGCGACGTCGCTGCCGGCGAATCCGTCGACGTCCTCGCGGATGCGGGTGACCAGTCCATCGACCAGACCGGCGAATCCGAAGACGGCGCCGGACTGCATGCACTCCACGGTGTTCTTGCCGACCACCGAGCGCGGCCTGGTCAGTTCCACGCGGCGAAGCGCCGCCGACCGGGCGGCCGCGGCGTCGGAGGACACCTGGACACCGGGTGCGATGGAACCGCCGAGGAACTCGCCCTTCGCCGAAACCACGTCGACGCAGATCGACGAGCCGAAGTCGACGACGATGGCGGCGGTCTTGAACTTGGCGTAGGCGGCCAGGCAGTTGACGATTCGGTCAGCCCCCACCTCTTTGGGGTTGTCGACGAGCAGCGGGATCCCGGTTCGGATGCCGGGTTCGATGAGGACGTGCGAGGCTGCCGGCCAGTACTGTTCGACCATCACCCGGACCTCGTGCAGAACCGAAGGGACCGTCGACAGCGCCGTCACGCCGGTCAGTCGTTCGGAGTCGTCGCCGATGAGGCCCTCGATCGTCAGGGCCAATTCGTCGGCGGTCACCTCGGGCTCGGTGCGGATCCGCCAGTCGTGCACCACCTTGGCGTGATCTCCCGAACCGGTGATCACACCCACCACGGTGTGGGTGTTGCGGACGTCGATGGCAAGCAGCACAGCTCAGCTTCCTGCCCCGTGGATGGTCCGGAACATCAGTTCCTCCAGGCCATTTCATGATTCGGCTCCGGCGCGGCAGTGCCGTCGGGCAGTTCGATCGAGATGTTGTCCAGCAGGCGGGTGCGACCGAGGCGCGCGGCCACCAGCAGCCGGGCCGGCCCGACGGTCGGGTTCGGCTCCAACCAGGGCCCCCGCAACTCCAGGTAGTCGGTGGTGATCGCGGGCACTTCGTCGAGCACCGCGCGAGCCGCGTCCACGACGGCGGCGGGACCGCCGCCGGCGGCGTAGGTCCCGGCCAGCAGCGCCGAGGACAGGGCGCTGGCCTGTTCACGCTCGTCCGGGGTCAGGTAGCGATTGCGCGACGACATCGCCAGGCCGTCGGGCTCGCGAACGGTGGGCACGCCGACGATCCGCACACCGACGTTGAGGTCGTCGGTCATCTGCCGGATCAGGACCAGCTGCTGGTAGTCCTTCTCACCGAAGAAAGCCCGGTCCGGTCGCACGATCTGCAGCAGCTTGAGAACGACGGTGAGCACACCGGAGAAGTGGCCGGGCCGCGCCGCGCCCTCGAGTTCGGAGCCCAGCGGGCCCGGATGGACGCTGGTTCGCGGGCCGTCCGGGTACATCACCGAAGGCGTCGGTGTGAACGCCACCTCGACGCCCTCGGCGGCGAGCATCTCCAGATCCGCATCGAGCGTGCGGGGGTAGGCCTCGAGGTCCTCGCCGGCGCCGAACTGCAGCGGGTTGACGAAGATGGATGCCACGATCACCGAACCGGGCACCCGCCTGGCGGCCTTGATCAGAGCGAGGTGACCCTCGTGCAAGGCCCCCATGGTGGGGACCAGCATCACCCGCCGGCCGGTGTGCCGAAGCGCCTTGCTGACCTCCGACACCGCGTGCGGCGTCGGGTAGACGTTCAACTCCCCCGCGCTGAACTGCGGACCCCTGGCGCTCATCGGCGCGGCCCTCGGGACCTCGACCAGCCGGTCAACACCGCACAGACCTCCTCGGGGGCATGCGCTCGCTGCGCGGTTCGCAGCGAGTCCGCGCAATATGCCTGCGCCAGTTCGGGATCCACGCCGTCCAGGGCGTCCAGGTGGGCGGCGACCGCCGCCGCGTCGCCCCGGGCAACCGGTCCGGTCAGGGCGGCCTGGCCGCGCTGAAGCGTGTTCTCCAGAGCGGCTCTGGCCAGCGGCCCGATGACCCGCTCGGCAAGACCGCCGGGGGCGTCACCGACGGCCTCCTGACCCAGCAGTTCCTGACCGGTCAGCGCCGCGCGCAGGGCGGTGAGGGCGTCGGCGACCAGGGTGACGACGTGGTTGCTCCCGTGGGCCAGCGCCGCGTGGTAGAGGGTGCGGGCCTCCTCCCGGACCCCGAACGGCTCACCGCCGATCTCCAGAACCAGCGACTGTGCGATGGCGTAGCCGATGTCATCGGCGGCGGTGATCCCGAAGCAGGCGTCCGCCAGCCTGGCGATGTCCTCATCGGCCCCGGTGAAGGTCATAGCCGGGTGGATCGCAAGCGGAATGCAGCCCAGCTCGGTCAACGGGGCGAGGACCGCAACGCCGTTGGCGCCGGACGTGTGGGCCACGATGGTCCCCCGGCGCACCGCGCCGGTGGCGGCCAGCCCGCCGATCAGGCCGGAAAGTTCGGAGTCGGGGACGGTCAGCAGGAGCAACTCGGCGCTGTCGGCGACCTCGGGCACCGGCAGCACGGGCGTATCCGGAAGTCGGCGCTCGGCCAGTCGACGGGACCCGGCGGAGATCGCACTGCACGCCACAACCACATGCTCGGCACGCTCGAGGGCGGCGCCCAGGGCGGTGCCCACCCGCCCGGCGGAGATGATGCCCACTTTGAGCCGGGCCGGACGCAAGCCGTTGGGGGTCCCCATCCAGACGACCTCGCTGACGTGGTTCGTTCCGGTCCCGCGGCGAGTACCGGACGGTTTGTTGTGAGTTTAGCTTCCGGTCTCAGTCTTTCCGGCGACGCCGGCCGCCGCCGCCGACCGGACCGGTCACGTTGAACTTCGAGAGCAGGTCGGAGATCGACTGACCCGCGGAGTGCTGTCCGGCCGGCTCGTCTGCGGACTCGGCAGCGGGGGGCGGCCCGGTCGGCTCGGGTTCGGCGGGCGTCCCCTGACCCCGGTGCCGCCCGGGGACGGACTGCGGGCCGGACGGCCCCGAGTGCCGGGCGCGCAGGGGCTCGGGGTCGACCTCGGGGATCCGCTGCTGCCCGGCCGCGGCGGAGGCGTGCCGGCCCGGTCGCGCCTCGGGCGGCCGCCACGGACCCTCGGGCTGCGGGGGCGCCGGTGGTGGTGGTGGTGGATACGGCGCACGCACGGGCCGGGGGGCGGACGGCCAGGGAGCGCCTCGGTGTTCGCGGACCCGCGGCTCCACCGGCGGCAGCGCCACTTCGGGCTCGGGCTCCAGCGGCTCCTCCGGCACGTCGATGATCGATTCCTCGACGACGGTGATGACCTCCTCGGCGACCATCGTGACCCGGCTGCTTTCCACCCGGCCCGGCGGTGGCGGCATCGGCATCGCAACGCGCTCGCCCTCCAGCGCCGGGCGTTGACCGAGATCGGTGCCGAGCATCACCTCGAGGTGGGAGCGCAGTGAAGCCAGCTCGGCCCGCAGCGCGGCCATCTCATCGGCCGCCTGGACGCCCTCCCGCGACAGCTGACGGCGCAGTCGCGCCTCCACGGACATCTCGTACTCGCGTCGGGCCGAGATCTCCCGGTCCAACTGAAGGTCGTAGACGAACTTCATGTCGCGCGCGCGGGCCTGGGCGACTTCGCTCTGCCGCCGGTAGATCACCGTGACGAACGCCGCCACCACAGCGGCCCACAGCGACAGGATCACAGCCAGTCTCAGTAGCTCGACCCGGTTGGTGAACACCAGAGTGGCACTGGCCAGGATGGCCAGCACCAGCAGCGCGGTCAACAAGATCCACCCCGGCCCGCGGCCGCCGCGCCGGGTCCGGGCGCCGCGGGACGGAACGGTCATGGGCAGCACTGTACCGCGTCGAAAGTTCTTGCCCGGCGCGACAAGCTGCGGCGATTCGCCGTCCGTCTACTCGTCGACCTCGTCGTCGGCGCCGCTCGGCTCGCCCGGGGATCTGCAGCTGTTCTGCAGCCACATCGCGGCGATCACAAGCGCCAGCGCGCTGAGGGCGGCCACCAGCGCGCCCGGCAGGTCGGACGCTGCGACCCTGAGTTCGGAGCGCCGGGGAAGAAGGTAGGCAACCACGCCGACCCACCACCCCAGCATCACCGCGCCTGCCCACGCGGAGGCCTTGGCCACCGCCACCGTGCGGGCCACGGCCAGCGGGTGCAGCCGGCCGGCTCCGACGCCGATCCGTCCCTCCCGTATCCGGCCGCGCACCGACGCCGCCCACCATGCCTCGGCGGCCGCGACGGCCAACAGTGACAGCCCGGTCCAGAGCGTTATCGGCGGGAAGTACCGGTAGAGCAGGTGGAGCGCCAGGTAGCCAAGAACCCCCGCGGCCAGGACCGCGGCGGCCAGGTCCCGCCTGCGGGTGAGGCCCATCAGCGCGCTTCCGGTGGGCGGGTCAGCTCGAGGGCGGTCGGCCGCACCCCGGCGCGTTCGGCGGGGTCGAGCTGGTCGATCAGACGGCGAACCGGTCGTCGCAGGCCGTCGACGGTGAGTTCGGCGTTCGGGTCGGCGGCCAGCCAGGGGATCAGCACGAACGCCCGCTGATGGGCGAACGGGTGCGGCAGTCGCAGGTCCTCGGTGTCCGAGGAGACCTCCGCATCGCCGTCGTGGCAGCAGACCAGGTCGACGTCGAGGGTGCGCGGCCCCCATTTGCGGGATCGCACCCGCTGGTTGTCGTTCTCCAGTTGTCGGGCCCGGCGCAGCCAGCCCGTCGCGTCGCAGCCGGGGTCGTCGGCGATCAGCACCGCGTTCAGGAAGGGGCCCTGCTCGACCCCGCCCCAGGCATCGGTCTCATAGACCGGGGACACCGCCAGCACCGCGTTGCCGATCCCGTCGACAGCGGCCTGCAAGCGGCCCAGCCGGTCGCCGAGGTTGGATCCGATGGACAGCACGACCCGGGTCACGTCGATGCCGGGACGATCCGGCCGCGACCACCGCGCCGGGATCGGCGGGCGACCACCGCGACGTCGGCGAAGGCCAGCGGGATGGGCGCGCCGGGTTTGTGCACGACGACCTCGACCGCGTGCACGCGGGCGTCGGACATCACGTCCTCGGCGATCTCGGCGGCGACGGTCTCGATGAGGTTGCGCGCGGGCCCCGCGACGATGTCCGCCGCACGCTGCGCGAGTACGCCGTAGTCGTAGGTGTCGTCGAGGTGGTCGCTGGCCGCGGCGTCGGCCAGGTCGATCCAAACTGTGATGTCGATGACGAAGTCCTGGCCGTCGCGCCGCTCGTGCTCGAACACGCCGTGATTGCCGCGCACGGTCAGGCCGCGCAATTCGATGCGGTCAGCCATCGGAATCCCTTGCACCGGAGGGGTTCTGCCATGCTTGTGCCACCTTCACCGCGTCGACGCTGGCACGCACGTCGTGAACCCGCACACCCCACGCGCCGTGTATCGCGGCCAGCGCGGAGACGACAGCGGTGGCCGCCTCCCGCCCATCCGGGGGCCGCGGCGCGCCATCCGCCGAAGCCAGCAACGCGCCGAGGAAACGTTTGCGTGAGGCTCCGACCAGGACCGGTATTCCGGTGGCGACGAACTCGGGCAGCGCACGCAGCAGCAGCCAGTTGTGTTGCGCCGCCTTGGCGAATCCGAGGCCGGGGTCGATGATCAGCTTGCCGGGGTCCACCCCGGCGCTCACCGCGGCGTCGACGCCGGCCATGAGTTCGTCGCGAACCTCGGCGACCACATCGGAGTAGCACGGGACGTCGTGCGTCTGCCGCGCGTCGACCGACCGCCAGTGCATCAATACCCAGGGCACCCCGGCGCTCGCCACGACGCCGGCCATGTCGGGATCCGCCCGGCCGCCGCTGACATCGTTGACGATGGCGGCCCCGTTATCCAGCGCCGCCTGCGCCACTGCGGCGTGCATCGTGTCGATACTGACTGTGATGCCTTGCGCAGCAAGCTCCTTGACCACCGGGACGACCCGGGCACTTTCCACCGAGGCGTCGATCCGAGTGGCGCCGGGACGGGTGGACTCACCGCCGACGTCGATGATCGCGGCTCCGTCGGCCGTCAGCGACAGGCCGTGCTCGACGGCGCGAACCGGATCGAGGTAGCGTCCGCCGTCGGAGAAGGAGTCGTCGGTGACGTTGACCACTCCCATCACCAGGGGCGAAGCGACCCGGGGATCTGCACCGGCGGGCAGGAGCGAAGCGACCCGGGGATCTACGTCGTCGATCACTTGCGGAGGATGAGATCCAGCGCCTCGGCCCGAGATGCGTCATTGGTCTTGAAGAGTCCGCGAACAGCCGAGGTGGTGGTGACGGCACCCGGCTTGCGCACACCGCGCATGGCCATGCACAGATGCTCGGCCTCGATCACGACGATCACGCCCCGCGGCTTGAGTTTGCGCAGCACCGCATCGGCGATCTGGCCGGTCAACCGTTCCTGGACCTGCGGGCGTTTGGCGTACAGATCGACCACGCGCGCCAGTTTCGACAGCCCCGTCACCCGGCCGTCCGCGCCGGGGATGTAGCCCACGTGGGCTACGCCGTGGAAGGCCACCAGGTGATGCTCGCAGGTGGAGTACATCGGGATCTGCTTGACCAGAACCAACTCGTCGTGTTGCTCGTCGAAGGTGGTGTCCAGCACCGCATCCGGGTCGGTGTAGAGGCCGGCGAACATCTCCCGGAAGGCGCGGGCAACCCTGGCCGGGGTCTGCTGCAGGCCCTGACGTTCGGGATCCTCCCCGACGGCGATCAGCAACTCCCGGACGGCGGCCTCGGCACGGTCCTGGTCGAACATCGGGGTTTCCAGCGTGATCGAGTCGCGCTCGGGCATGGGACTCCGTCCGTCAGCGTGAGTGGTCGGGGCGGCCGGCATCCTCGCCGGAATCGTCCGGCGGCCCGGGCGCGGCCGGCGCCGGACGCGGCGGGTAGCCGTGCTGGCCGTGCTGCGGCGGCTGCTGGCCCCATCCGGGCGGTGGCGGATACCAGTGGCCCTGGTGCTGCTGCGGCGGCGGCCAGCCCGGGGCACGCCATCCCGACGGGGCCCCGTAGTCGGGCTGGGTCGAGCCGCCGCCGGGCGCATGGTGACGTCCGGCCCGCGGTGCACTGTGCTGCTCGCCGGGGTGCGCGCCGTTGCCGTTGGGGCCCTGGGCCTGGTGGGCCGCAGTGGCCTGGGCGATGGCCTGCTTGAAGGCGGGCTCGGGCATCGGCCGCGGCCACGGCTCGCCGCGCTCCATGGCCAGTTCGCCGGGGGTCTTGATCGGCGGTTTGTCCGACGGGATGCGTCCGCCGAAATCGTCGAACACCGTCAGGCGCGGACGCTTTCGCACGTTGGAGAAGATCGCCTCCAGCTCGGCGCGGTGCAGGGTCTCCTTCTCCAGCAGTTCGCCGGCGAGGATGTCGAGCACGTCACGGTATTCGGTGAGGATCGCCCACGCCTCGGTGTGCGCGGCCTCGATGAGCTTGCGGACCTCGTCGTCGATGTCGCGGGCCACCTCGTGGCTGTAGTCGGCCTGGGTGCCCATGGTGCGGCCGAGGAACGGGTCGCCGTGCTCGGTGCCGTAGCGCACCGCACCGAGCTTGGCGCTCATTCCGTACTCGGTCACCATGGCGCGGGCGATCTTGGTGGCCTGTTCGATGTCGGACACCGCGCCGGTGGTGGGCTCGCGGAACACCAGTTCCTCGGCGGCGCGCCCGCCCATCGCGAACACCAGCCGGGCGATCATCTCCGAGCGGGTCATCAGGCCCTTGTCGTCCTCGGGCACCGAAACCGCATGACCGCCGGTACGGCCGCGGGCCAGGATGGTGACCTTGTAGATCGGCTCGATATCGGGCATCGCCCAGGCGGCCAGGGTGTGGCCGCCCTCGTGGTAGGCGGTGATCTTCTTCTCGGTCTCGCTGATCACCCGGCCCTTGCGCCGCGGGCCGCCGATCACCCGGTCGACAGCCTCCTCCAGGGCGGCCCCGGTGATGATGGTGCCGTTCTCCCTGGCGGTCAGTAGCGCCGCCTCGTTGATCACGTTGGCCAGGTCGGCACCGGACATGCCGACCGTCCGCTTGGCCAGGCCGTCGAGGTCGGCGTCCGGGGACAGCGGCTTGCCCTGGGCGTGCACCCGCAGCACCGCCTTGCGGCCGGCCAGATCCGGTGTGGACACCGGGATCTGGCGATCGAAGCGGCCGGGACGCAGCAGGGCCGGGTCGAGGATGTCGGGGCGGTTGGTGGCGGCGATCAGGATGACACCCTGGCGTTCGCCGAAGCCGTCCATCTCGACCAGCAACTGGTTGAGGGTCTGCTCGCGCTCGTCGTGGCCGCCGCCGAGGCCGGCCCCGCGCTGACGTCCGACGGCATCGATCTCGTCGACGAAGATGATGCACGGGGAGTTCTGCTTGGCCTGCTCGAAGAGGTCGCGCACCCGCGAGGCGCCCACGCCGACGAACATTTCGACGAAGTCCGAGCCGGAGATGGTGAAGAAGGGCACGCCCGCCTCTCCCGCGACGGCGCGGGCGAGCAGGGTCTTGCCGGTGCCGGGCGGGCCGTAGAGCAGAACGCCCTTGGGGATCTTCGCGCCCAGCGCCTGGTAGCGGGCCGGGTTCTGCAGGAAGTCCTTGATCTCGTAGAGCTCCTCGACGGCCTCGTCGGCGCCGGCGACGTCGGCGAAGGTGGTCTTGGGCATGTCCTTGGACAGCTGCTTGGCCCGCGACTTACCGAATCCGAATCCCATCCGGCCGCCGGTCTGCATCCGGGAGAACAGCACGAAAAGCCCGACGAGCAGGATGAGCGGCAGCATGTAGACCAGCAGCGATCCCAGCACGCTGGGCTGGTTCACGGCGGTGTTGGTCTTGATGTTCTTGGAGTTCAACGCGTCGAACAACGGGACCGCGTAGCCGGTGGGGTACTTGGCGATCACCTTGGTGGCGTCGCCGGTGTCGCCGTTGCCGGCCTTCAGTTCCAGGCGGACCTGCTGCTCGCGGTCGTCGATCTGGGCCAGCTTGACGTTGTCGGCGTTGATCTGGGCGACCGCCACCGAGGTGTCGACCGGCTTGAAGCCGCGGGTGTCGTCGTTGAAATACAGGAACAGCCAGCCCAGCAGCAGCACCGCGGCGATCACCGTCAGGGTGCGGACAACGTTTTTACGGTTCATTGAGAATTCGCCCCCGCCCGGGGGCCCCGTCCTTCCGTGCGCGAATCTCTAAGGCTACCGCTAGCCCAACGACGGGCGGTGCCCTCCGGGTTTCCGTCACCGATTCGTTCGTGCTTGGCTGATGGCCGTGCAGCCGCGGTTGGTCGACGTCAACGGGGTGCGACTGCGGGTGCTCGACGCCGGCCCGCAGGACGGCCCGGTGGTGCTCCTGGCTCACGGCTTCCCCGAATCGGCGTTCTCCTGGCGTCACCAGATCCCGGCGCTGGCCGCGGCCGGCTACCGGGTGCTGGCTCCCGACCAGCGCGGATACGGCGGATCGTCGCGCCCGGAGGCGGTCGAGGCCTATGACATCACCGCGCTGACCGGGGACCTGACCGCGCTGCTGGACTCGGTCGGCGCCGAACGGGCGGCGATCGTCGGCCATGACATGGGGGCGATGGTCGCCTGGAACGCGCCGCTGCTGCACCCGGACCGGTTCGCGGCCGTGGCCGGCTTGAGTTTCCCGCCGGTGCCGCGGCCGCAGACGCCGCCGACCGAGGCGTTCGGCCGCATCTTCGGCGACAACTTCTTCTACATCCTCTACTTCCAGCAGCCCGGGGTCGCCGACGCCGAGATGGCGGCCGACCCCCGCCGCACCATGCTGCGGCTGTTGGCCGGCATGCAGATGCCCGCAGACCAGGCCGCGGCGCTGCGGATGCTGGCGCCCGGGCCGGCGGGTTTCATCGACCGGCTGCCCGAGCCCGACCGGCTGCCCGACTGGCTGAGCGCCGGGGAACTCGACCACTACGTCACGGAGTTCACCCGCACCGGTTTCACCGGGGCGCTGAACTGGTACCGGAACTTCGACCGGAATTGGCACATCATGGGATCCCCGGCGGCAGCCACCATCGACGTGCCGGCGCTGTTCGTCGGCGGGACCGCCGACCCGGTGCTGAACTTCACCAAGACCGGCCGGGCCCGGGAGTTGGTGACGGGCCCCTACCGGGAGGTGATGCTCGACGGCGCCGGACACTGGATCCAGCAGGAGCGGGCCGCGGAGATCAACGCCGAACTACTCGAATTCCTCTCACCGCTGAGCTGGGGTTGACCCCGGCGATCGCGCGCTACCGTGTGTTCATGGCCCCGCCGCCCCGAATCGCCCCATCGCCCCGAACCACACTGTCCCGTCGCCTGACCGCCTGCGCCGCAGCGGCTTTGGCCGTCGTGGCGGTGTCGGGCTGCGACTCGGCGCCGCCGGTTCAGGCCAACCCGCGGGAAGTGACGGTGGTGGGGTCGGGCAAGGTTCAGGGAGATCCGGACACCCTGACCGCCGATGTGGGTATCGAGGTGATCGCCCCGGACGTCACCGCGGCGATGAACCAGGCCAACGAACGCCAGCAGGCGGTCATCGACGCCCTCACCCGCGGCGGGATCGACGCCAAGGACATCAGCACCACCACTGTCAACGTCCAGCCGCAGTACGGCGACAACTCGGCGATCACCGGCTACCGCGCAGCCCACTCGATCGCGGTCACGATCCGTCGCCTGGACGCGGCACCCGGCGCGCTCAACTCAGTGGTCAACGCCGGCGGCAACGCCACCCGGATCAACTCGGTGACCTACTCGATCCAGGACGACTCCAAACTGGTCAGCGACGCCCGCGCCCGCGCCTTCGAGGACGCCCGCAACCGCGCCCAGCAGTACGCCGACCTCGCCGGGCTGTCACTGGGCAAGGTGATCTCGATCTCCGAGACGGCCGATGCGAGTCCGCCCGGGCCGATGCCCGCCCCGCAGGGCGCGATGGCCGACATGCCGCTGCAACCGGGACAGCAGACCGTCAACTTCGCGGTGAGGGCGGTCTGGGAACTCACCTAGCCCTGCGCGGGTGGAACCCGGGGCGTCAGGGCTGATAGACCTTCGGGTCCAGGGTGCCGATGTAGGGCAGATCGCGGTAGCGCTCTGCGTAGTCCAGGCCGTAGCCGACGACGAACTCGTTGGGGATGTCGAAGCCGACGTAGGAGATCTCGACGTCGGTGCGCACCGCATCGGGCTTGCGCAGCAGGGTGCACACGCGCAAGGACTTGGGGTGACGGTTGGACAGGTTGCGCAGCAGCCAGGACAGCGTCAGACCGGAGTCGACGATGTCCTCGACGATGAGGACGTCGCGGTCGGCGATGTCGCGGTCGAGGTCCTTGAGGATGCGCACCACACCGGAGGACGACGTCGCCGATCCGTAGGAGCTGACCGCCATGAACTCGAGTTGGGTCGGCAGGGGAATGGCCCGCGCCAGGTCGGTGACGAACATGACCGCGCCCTTCAGCACGGTGACCAGCAGCAGGTCCTCGCTGGTGCCGGCGTAGTCGCGGCCCAGGTTCGCGCCGAGTTCGCCGGTCCGGGTCCGGATCTGCTCTTCGGATACCAGAACCGACTTGATGTCCCCGGCATACAGCTCATGCGCTGACACGCCCACAGCGTGCCATGCCGGCATCCTCAGGACAACGGAACCGGTTCGGTGCGCAGTGTCAGAGTCGCCTCGCGCCGCTCGGCGAAAAGACGGGTGCGCGGACTCCCGCACCCCACGGCCACGCCGCCCTGGCCCCGCCATGCGGTCACCAGCGCGTCCACCGCGCGGATTTGCCCGTCGGTGAGGTCGGTGGCTCCTCCGGCCAGCAGCCATGCCCGGATAACCCGCCGGCGCAGCGCGGCGGGAAGCCCCGAGATGCGGCCGATTTGGAGTCGTCCGCCGGACGTCGCGTCGGCCAGGTCGGCTTCGGCCAGCGCGTCCAACGCGTCGGTGTCCTCGCGCAGCGACGCCGCGGTCCTCGCCAGCGCCTCGGCAACGCCGCCGCCGAGCACGTCCTCGAGCAACGGGAGAACCTCGGCGCGAAGTCGCACCCGGGTGAACCGCCGGTCGCGGTTGTGCGGGTCGTCCCAGGGCGTCAGGGCCAGTTCGGCGCAGGCGGCGTGGGTGTCGCGGCGCCTGACCCCCAGCAGCGGGCGGTACCACGGCGGGTCGCTCGGTCGCATCCCGGCGATGGACCGGGGGCCCGAGCCCCGGCCCAGGCCGAGCAGAACCGTCTCGGCCTGATCGTCGAGGGTGTGCGCGAGAAGTACCGGCGCCCCCTCGCGGGCGGCGTCGAGCGCGCTGTAACGGGCGGCGCGGGCGGCCGCTTCCGGGCCGCCTGCGGTGCCGACATCGACCCGCAGCACCTGGGTCGCCACACAGCCGAGCAGCATCGCCTGCTGCCGGGCCGTCTCGGCCACCGAGGCGGAACCCGGCTGCAGTCCGTGGTCGACGATCAGTGCGGTGGTGGGGCGGATGTTGGCCGCGACGGCCGTCAACGCCAGCGAGTCGGGTCCGCCGGAGAGCGCCACGCACCAGGACGGCGCACCGGCCAGCCGGGCGGTGCCGAACTCGGCCACCACCGAGTGCAGCGCGTCTAGAGAACCCGGTCGATCCACCGCTGCGGACTCTCGATCTCGCCGGGCAGCGGCAGGGTCTCCGGACCGGACCAGACCGCGTTGAACCGCGCCATCCCCACCTTGTCCACGACATGGTCGACGAAAGCCCGGCCGCGGGTGTACTGGCTGAGCTTGGCGTCGACGCCCAGCAGCGCCCGCACCACCCGTTGCAGCGGCGGCTGTCTGCGTTCCCGCCGGTCGTTGAATCGACGGCGGATGAGGCCGACCGATGGCACCACGGCCGGCCCGACGGCATCCATCACGTAGTCGGCATGGCCTTCCAGCAGCGTGCCCAGCACCAGCAGCTGGTCCAGCGCGGCGCGCTGCGGCTCGGACTGGATCGCGCGCATCAGTCCGAGCACCCCGCTGTCGCTGACGTCGCCGGATGACCGGCGGCGGTCCCTGACGAACTCGGCAAGCCGGCCCACCACCTGGCCCACATCGTCGGTGCGCTCGGACGTCAGCACTTCGAGTGCTCGCGACATGTGCACAGTAAGCCAGGGATTGGCGGTGAACTGGACCCGATGTGTCACTTCGTGCAGGCACACCCACAGCCGGAAGTCCTTGGGAGACAGCCGAAGTTGACGCTCGGCGGCGATGACATTCGGGTAGACCAGAAGCAGAGCACCCTGACGGCCGTTCTCCCCGCCGGCGAACGGGTCGTACTGGCCGAGGATGCCGGACGAGATGAACGCCAGCACGGCACCGGTCTGTGCTCCGGTGACCCGGCCGGCGATCGCATTGCCCGGACCCTCCGCGCCGCCGGTCATCACCCGCATGGAATCCGAGGCGGCCCGGACCCACTGCTGGCGGTCGACGATCCGCGCTTGCGACGCCGGGGCGCCGCCGGTCAGTCCGGTCACGTCGCGGACCGGCCCCTCGGCGGTGACGGCCGCTTCGGCGCGGTCGTCGATGGCCTGGCGGCGGGTGTAGTCGCTCGCGGGTGGACCCGGCCGGGCCAGACGCGCGCCGACCGCGGCGGCGAACTGCCAGTCGACCGCGCGGCCCAGGGTCAGTTGGGAGGGCTCGGGCACTTGACGGATCGGCTCATGAGCCACAGCCGAATAGCTTGCCGGATCGGCTCATGAGCCACAGCCGCAGGTGCGCAGGATCCCCACCAGCGCGTCGAGTCTGGTTCGGCCCTCCATCCCGGCGTTGTTGGAGATCAGGGCGAAGCTGAGCACTCGGCCGCTGACGTCGGTGACTATCCCGGCCAGGGCGTTGGTCTTGGTCAGTGATCCGGTCTTGGCCCGCAGCCAGCCGGCTGAGGACTTCTTCGGGTCCGAACTGTAGAAGCGGTCCGAGAGGGTGCCGCTGCCACCGGCCACCGGCAGCATGTCCAGCAATGGGCGCAGGGCGGGCTGATCGGTTCCGGCGGCGGCGTTGACCACTCCGTCGAGGGTGTTGGCGGTGAGCAGGTTGGCCACCGAGAGGCCACTGGAGTCCACCAGCGCCGCCCCGGTCATGTCGATGTTGGACGCCGACAGCTTGCCGACGACGGCATCCACCGAGCCGGCGAAACTCGACGGCCGGCCGGTGGCTCTGGCCACCTCGCGGCCGATCGTCTCGGCCATCACGTTGTCCGAGGCGTTCATCATCTGAGTCAGCCGCTCCATCAGCGGCGCGGACTGCACCGCGGCAAGCTGCCGCCCGCCGGCGGGGCCCGGCGCGAAGGTGACCTTCGCCGGATCCACGCCGAGAGCGAAGGCCAGAGCGCGTCCGGCGTCGAGGGCCGGTGTGGGCGAGCGCCGGGACTCCTCGGTGGTGGGCTGGATGCGCCCGGCGTCGAGCATCACCGACTGGATCGGCGAGATGTCGCCGCCGGCGATGTCGTCGGGATCCCAGCCGGGTGCCATGTCGGGGCCGCTGAACAGTGACGTGTCGACCTGGACCGCCGTCGGGGTGAGCCCGCTCTTGCGGACCTGGTCGGCCAGGTCGGAGATCCGGGCCGCGCCCCGGTACCAGGTCTGGGTGCCCGGCGGCGCCGCCGACAGGGTCGGGTCGCCGCCGCCGACCAGGACCACCACGCCCGGCATCCGGGTCTGGTCGGCGGCCTGCACCGTCGTCGTCACCCGTGTGTTGCGTTCGAGGGTGAGCAGCGCGGCGGCAGCGGTCAGCAGCTTGTTGGTCGACGCCGGCTGCATGGGCACGTTGGCGCGCTGCTCCCAGATCTGCTTTCCGGTCATGGCGTCGGTGATCCGCCCGGTCAGGTTGCCCAGATTCGGATTGGCCACGGCGGCGGCCAGGGCCGCGGTCATGCCGCCGGTGGTCGGCACCCCGGCCGCGTCGGTCAGCGGCACCAGCGCCGGTTTGGAGGTGGCCGGCGGTCGCGGAGCCGGTGCCGAGGCATTGCTCCTGCCACCCGAGGTCAGCAGTGCAGCCGCCGCGACGACCACGGCGACCAGCGCGATCACCGCAGCGGCGAGCGCGACGTGGCTGACGCGCCGGGGTCTGCGAAGCATGCCTCTCCTAGGTTTCGGGTCTCATTGTGCCCAACGAGGCCGTGAAGGTGCGAATCCCTCGCTAGGGTTGTGTCTCGTCGCGAGGGGGCGACCGGACAGTAGAAGGAGCCGCGCTGTGCAATTCGACGTGACCATCGAGATCCAGAAGGGCCAGCGCAACAAGTACGAGGTGGACCACGAAACCGGCCGCCTGCGGCTCGACCGCTACCTGTACACGCCGATGGGCTACCCCGCCGACTACGGATTCATCGAGGACACCCTCGGTGAGGACGGCGACCCGCTCGACGCGCTGGTGCTGCTGCCGGAGTCGGTTCACCCCGGGGTGATCGTCGAGGCCCGGCCGGTGGCGATGTTCCAGATGGTCGACGAGGCCGGGGGGGACGACAAGGTGGTCTGCGTGCCGGCCGGCGACCCGCGCTGGGACCACATCAACGACCTGGCCGACGTACCGCCCTTCGAGCTCGAGGCGATCAAGCACTTCTTCGTGCACTACAAGGACCTCGAGCCGGGCAAGCACGTCAAGGGCGCCGACTTCGTGGGCCGCGCCGAGGCCGAGGCCGAGGTGGAGCGCTCCCGGCAGCGCTTCGCCGCCGAGGGGCACTGACCCCCACTCCGAAGAGTTTTCCTGGCCGTAACCCGCGGTAACCCGGGTGTGCCCTGGGTTGTCCATGATCACGGATGTGTTGATGCACCAGGGCATCGGGCTTGACGCCTTCAACGACATGCCGACCCGCAGGGCCGTGCACGCGCTCTACGAGTGCTGCAACAGCGTGGCCATGGCCGGGGACCTCGCCAAGGGCCGGCCCTATCCCGACCGGGGTTCCCTGTTCCGCAGGGCCGATACTCTGCTGTTCGCGCTGCCGGAGAACTCCATCGACGGAATCCTGCAGTCCTATCCGAAGGTGGGCAGCCGGCCCGGCAGTGTCCGCTCGCAATCCGAGCACTGCGCGGTCTGGGACGAACGCCCCGGCGTCATGGGGCTGCTGGACAGCTCCGCCCGCAGCTATGCCGGCAAGTTCGGCTTCGAGTTCGTCATGCACGTCGGTCCGGACTGCCCGGTCTCGGCGGTCGTCGCCGCGATCGCAGACCGCATGCACAACGACGCCGAGACCGAGCGCAAGGTGCTGCGCAACGAGATCGCCAAACTCAACCGCAGCCGGCTCGAGCGGATGCTCGGTCCGGCCGGCGGTTACGACAACTGGGCCTGACCGCAGGCGCTTTCAGTCGCGTGCGTCCATCCGCGTCTTGGCCAGGCTGGCCACCATGGTCACAAGCAGGGTCAGCAGGATCACCGCCAGGCTGAGCAGGGTGGGGATCTCGGGCACGTTGAGTGCCCGCCCGCCGTTGATGAACGGCAACGTGTTCTCGTGCAACGCGTGAAGGATCAGCTTGACCCCGATGAAGAACAGGATGAACGCCAGGCCCTGGGACAGGTAGACCAGCCGGTTGAGCAGATCGCCGAGCAGGAAGTACAACTGCCGCAGGCCCATCAACGCGAAGACGTTGGCGGTGAGCACCAGGTAGGGCTCCTGGGTGAGCCCGTAGATGGCCGGGATCGAGTCGACGGCGAACAGCAGGTCGGTGGTGGCCAGCGCGACGATCACCAGGAACATCGGCGTCATCACCCTTTTGCGGCCACGCTTGACGTAGAGCTTCAGTCCGTGCCAGGAGTCGGTGGTGTTGAGGTAGGTCTTGGCGAAGCGGACGACGGCGTTGTCCGCGTCGTCGCTGTGTTCGGTGTCGCGAGCCAGCCGGATCGCGGTGACGACCAGGAAGGCCCCGAAGATGTAGAAGATCCACGAAAACCGTTGGATGGCAACGGCCCCGAGCCCGATGAAGACTCCCCGGAATACCAGGGCGAGCACGATGCCGATCAGCAGTGCCTGCTGCTGAAGTTTCTTGGGAACCTTGAAGCTGGCCATGATGATGATGAAGATGAACAGGTTGTCCACCGAGAGGCTGTACTCGGTGAGCCAGCCGGCGTAGAACTCCAGCCCGAACCGGCTGCCGTGGACGTTCCACACCCACGCTCCGAAGACCAGCGCGAGCCCGACATAGACGCTCAGGGCGGTTATGCATTCGCGGCGGCTGGGCTCGTGGGCCCGGCGGGCGAACACCAGCACGTCGACACCCAGCACGGCCAGCGTCAGCGCCAGGGTTGCACCCCACTCGGCACCGGATACGTTCACTGGGCAGACCTCCCGGGTGTCGACTAACGCGCCCGAGGTCTCTCCCGCCGACCCAAGACCTGGTGGGCCGGCCCGCGGAACCGGACGGCCGGCAGACGGCCGACGTGGTGACGACACCGCGGCGAAGGAATACTCCCCTCTGCGCGCCCAGTGTCTCATGCCCGGTGTCTGACGTCCGACCGAGACAGCGGCACCGGCGACCGGGCCACCCTAGGATTCCTGGCGATGCCCGCAATTCCCGCCCAGTACCTGCTCTCCGAACACGCACCCCCACCGCGGACGCTGGTCGACATCCTGCACGAGACCGCCGCCCGCTACCCGGACGCCGCGGCGATCGACGACGGTGAAGTCCAGCTGACCTATGGCGAGGTGGTCGTGGATGTCGCGGCGGGGGTCCGGTGGCTGGCCGCACGCGGTATCGGCCGGGGCGACCGGATCGGGATCCGGATGGCCTCCGGCAGCTACTCGCTGTACCTGGCAATCCTCTCGGCGCTGGCCGCGGGCGCCGCCTATGTACCGGTGGACGCCGACGATCCCGACGAGCGCGCGCAACTGGTGTTCTCCGAGGCCGGGGTGGCGGGCGTGATCACCGAGTCGGGCCTGGTCCGCGGTCCGGGTTCGTCGCGCGGCTGGAGCGCCGGCCCGCCGCGGGCCGACGACGACGCCTGGATCATCTTCACCTCGGGCTCCACCGGCACGCCGAAGGGCGTCGCCGTCACCCACCGCAACGCGGCGGCCTTCGTCGACGCCGAGGCCCGGACCTTCCTGCAGGACAGCCCGATCGGCCCGGAGGACCGGGTGCTGGCCGGGCTGTCCGTCGCCTTCGACGCGTCCTGTGAGGAGATGTGGCTGGCGTGGCGCCACGGCGCCTGTCTGGTGCCCGCACCCCGGGCCCTGGTGCGCAGCGGGATGGATCTGGGTCCCTGGCTGGTGTCGCGGGACATCACCGTGGTGTCCACCGTGCCGACCCTGGCCGCACTGTGGCCGGCGGAGGCGCTGGAGGCGGTGCGGTTGCTTATCTTCGGCGGAGAGGCCTGCCCGCCGGATCTGGCAGAGCGTCTGGCGGTCGACGGCCGGGAGGTGTGGAACACCTACGGACCCACCGAGGCCACCGTGGTGTCCTGCGGCGCCCGGCTGACCGGGCAGTCCCCGGTCAGTATCGGGCTGCCGCTGTCCGGCTGGGATCTGGCGGTGGTCGACCAGACCGGCGCCCCGGTGGGGATCGGCGAGGTTGGTGAACTGGTGATCGGCGGGGTCGGGCTGGCCCGCTACCTGGACCCGGCCAAGGACGCCGAGAAGTACGCGCCGATGCCGACACTGGGCTGGCAGCGCGCCTACCGCAGCGGTGACCTCGTGCGGCTGGAACCGGACGGCCTGTACTTCCAGGGCCGCGCCGACGACCAGGTGAAGGTGGGCGGACGCCGTATCGAACTCGGCGAGGTCGACGCGGCGCTGGTCCACCTGGCCGGTGTCAGCGGCGGCGCGGCGGCAGTGCGTAAAACTGCAAGCGGCACACCGGTTCTGGTTGGCTACATCGCCTCGGCGGATCCGGGTTTCGATCTGGGCGCTGCGCGCGCGCAGTTGGCGGAGGCGTTGCCCGCCGCCCTGGTTCCGCGCCTGGTCCTCGTCGACGAGCTTCCCACCCGGACATCGGGAAAGGTCGACCGCGACGCGCTGCCCTGGCCGCCGCCCGGCGACGTGCCCGACGTCGGCTCCCAACTCGGCGGCACCATGGGCTGGCTCGCCGGGCAGTGGCAGGACGTCCTGGGAACCGTCGTCGACGGACCCGAGGCGGACTTCTTCGCCCTCGGCGGCGGGTCGCTGTCCGCCGCCCAGCTGGTCGTGGCGCTGCGCCCGCGCTTTCCCGCGATGACCGTCGCCCATCTCTACGACCACCCCCGGCTGGGTTCCCTGGCGGGCTTCCTCGACGAGATGGCCGCCGAGCAGACCGACGCGCCGGAGGTCCCCCCGCGGACGGTGGCCCCGATGCCGGCCGCCGCCCGGGCCGCCCAGGTGGCGCTGACGCTTCCGCTGGCGGCCCTGACCGGGCTGCAGTGGGTGACCTGGCTGGCGCTGATCAACAACATCGCCGCAGGGGTGCATCCGCTGCCGTGGCTGGTCACGATCCCCTGGTGGGTCGTCGCCGTGGCGTTCGCGGTGTTCATCACCCCGGTCGGCCGGATGGGTATCGCGGTGCTGGGCGCCCGCACGCTGCTGGGGGGCCTGAAGCCGGGAACCTATCCCCGCGGCGGTTCGGTGCATCTGCGGGTGTGGCTGGCCGAGCGACTGGCCGACTCCAGCGGTGCGGAAAACCTCGCGGGAGCGCCCTGGTTGGTGTATTACGCACGGGCACTGGGTAATTCGGTCGGTAAGGGTGTCGACCTGCACTCCGCTCCCCCGGTCACCGGAATGCTCACACTCGGTCATCGCAGCTCGATCGAACCCGAGGTCGACCTCACCGGCTACTGGATCGACGGCGACCTCTTCCATGTCGGGCCGATCAGCGTCGGCAACGACGCCACCGTCGGCGCGCGGACCACTCTGCTGCCCGGCGCGGTGGTCGGCAAGGACGCCGACGTCGCTGCGGGTTCGGCTGTCGTGGGCAAGGTCAAGAGCGGCCAGTACTGGAAGGGCTCGCCGGCGGTGAAGTCGGGCAAGGCACGCCATCCGTGGCCGGACAGCCGCCCGCGCCGTGCGGCGCACTGGGTCGCCGTCTACGGGATGTCCTCGATGCTGCTGGGCGCACTGCCCCTGGCGGCGCTGGGCTCCGGACTGGCGCTGCTGGCCTGGACGGTCCGCGACACCGCGACCCTCGCCGAGGCGGCCCGGGCGGCCGCGCCGTGGATCCCGGTGGCCACCCTGGTCGCGGCCGTGGTCTACGGGGTGCTCACGGTGATCGGGGTGCGGGCGATGTCGGTCGGGCTCAAGGAGGGTTACCACCCCGTGCGAAGCCGGGCCGGGTGGCAGCTGTGGAGCACCGAACGGCTGATGGATGCCGCCCGCAACTACCTGTTCCCGCTCTACGCCGGGCTGTTGACCCCGCTGTGGCTGCGGATCCTCGGCGCCCGGGTGGGACGCAACACCGAGATCTCCACCGCGCTGGTGACCCCGAAGTTCACCGTGGTCGAGGACGGCGCCTTCCTGGCCGACGACACCATGGTGGCGTCTTACGAACTCGGCGGCGGATGGATCCATGTCGCGCAGGCCACCGTCGGCAAGCGTGCCTTCCTGGGTAACTCCGGGATCACCCAGCCGGGACGGAGGGTTCCCGACGACGGCCTGGTGGCCGTGCTGTCGGCCACCCCGACCAAGGCGAAGACCGGTTCGTCCTGGTTGGGCAGCCCGCCGATCCGGCTTCGCCGGCAGGCCGAGAGCGCCGACCTGGAACTGACCTACGACCCGCCGCTGCGGCTCAAACTCGCCCGCGGCGCGGTGGAGACGTGCCGTCTGGTTCCGATGGTCGTCACCTTCGCGATCGGGGTCATGACCCTCGCCGCGCTGCAGGCGGCGGTCCTGCACGGCGGTTACCTGTGGGCCGCGCTTGCCTGCGGGCCGGTTCTGCTGATCGCCGGGGCGGTCGCCGGAATCACCGCGGTAGCCGCGAAATGGCTTCTGGTGGGGCGTATCCGGGCCGGCGAAAGACCCCTGTGGTCATCTTTCGTGTGGCGCAACGAGGTCGCCGACGCGTTCGTGGAAACGGTGGCCGGGCCGTGGTTCGCCCGCGCCGCCAGCGGCACGCCGGTGATGAACCTGTGGCTGCGCGCCCTAGGCGCGCGGATCGGCCGCGGGGTGTGGTGCGAGTCCTACTGGCTGCCCGAGGCCGATCTGGTGACCCTGGGCGACGGCAGCACCGTCAACCGCGGCTGTGTGGTGCAGACCCACCTGTTCCACGACCGGATCATGCGGATGGACACCGTGGTCCTGGAGAACGGCGCGACACTGGGCCCGCACTGCGTGGCCCTGCCCGCGAGCCGGATCGGCGCAGGGGCGACCGTCGGTCCGGCATCGCTGGTGATGCGCGGCGACGAGGTGCCCCCGTCGACACGCTGGCAGGGCAATCCCATTGCGCCCTGGACGCTTTCCCGCCGGCGCCGGCGCGCCAAGGCCGGAAGCCGAGCCGCGTGAAGACTCCGGCCAAGAAACGCAGCGGACCACCGGTCATCGACCCGTACCTGCCACACAACGGCAACTTCGGCTACCGGGTGTCGCGATACGAGCTCGATCTGGAATACAAGGTCGCGAGCAACCGGCTCAGCGGCGCGGCGACCATCACCGCCGTCACCCTGGCCTCACTGCAGACGTTCACCCTCGACCTGGCGGACACGCTCGCCGTCAGCAAGGTCACCGTGAACGGCAGGCGCCCGGCGGGTTTCGCCTCGTCGGCGGGCAAGCTCAGGATCCGGCTGCCCGCGGCGCTGCCGGCCGGATCGGCGATGTCGATCGCGATCCGCTACGGCGGCACACCGCGGCCGATCCGGACGATCTGGGGGGAGGTCGGGTTCGAGGAGCTCTCCAACGGGGCACTGGTCGCCGGACAGCCCAACGGCTCGCCGACGTGGTTTCCCTGCGACGACCACCCGAGTTCTAAAGCCAGCTACCGGATCTCGATCAGCACCGACAGCCCGTACCACGCACTGGCCCCGGGTGAACTCGTCTCCCGGCGGGTCCGGGCCGGCCACACCGTCTGGACCTACGAACAGCCCGAGCCGACGTCGACCTATCTGGCCACCGTGCAGATCGGGATGTACGAGACCAGACAGCTTCCCAAGGCCCCGGTGCGCATGCAGGCCGTCCTCCCGGCTCGGCTGCGTGCGCAGTTCGATCACGACTTCGCCCGCCAGCCGGCGATGATGAAGCTCTTCGTCAAGCTGTTCGGCCCCTACCCGTTCGCCGCGGGCTACACCGTCGTGGTGACCGACGATCTGCTGGAGATTCCCCTTGAGGCCCAGAGTGTTTCGATCTTCGGAGCCAACCACTGTGACGGCACCCGCGGCTCGGAGCGGCTGATCGCCCACGAATTGGCCCACCAATGGTTCGGCAACAGCGTCACCGCGCGGCGCTGGCGTGACATCTGGCTGCACGAGGGCTTCGCCTGCTACGCCGAATGGTTGTGGTCCGAGCACTCCGGCGGCCGCAGCGCAGCCGACCTCGCCCGCCAACACCATCAGCGCCTGCTGGTCGCCAATCAGGACCTGCTGCTGTCCGACCCGGGTCCCCGCGACATGTTCGACGACCGGGTCTACAAGCGCGGCGCCTTGACCCTGCACGCCCTCAGGGGCGCGATCGGCGACCGGAAGTTCTTCGCGCTGCTTCAGGACTGGACCACCCGGTACCGGCACGGCACCGCCGTCACCGACGACTTCACCGGGCTGGCGGCAAATTACGCCGACGTTTCGCTGCGACCGCTCTGGCAGGCCTGGCTGTATTCGACCCGGGTCCCGCCGCTGTGACCGACGCGGCGTTCGACGCGGTGACGGCAGGCGCGGGGCCGGTGGCGCGGGGCAGCGTCGCCCGAGTCGGCGTCGCCACCGCGGTTGCCGCCGTCTGCGGGTACGGCGTGATGTATCTGGCGGCCCCCCGCCGGGAGCCGCGCGGCCCCATGGGGGTCCGGGGGGGTGGGGGCGCCGGCCGCGGGGGGGGCCGGGCGGGCCACGCGGTGG
>NZ_JBJTJF010000051.1:0-25673 GCF_046095365.1 Mycobacterium sp. | reverse complement strand
CCCCGGCGGCGGCCGCGGCCGGCGGGGCGCCCGCGGCGGCGTCCGCGCCCGCCCGGGCCCCCACCGCGGCGTCAGCGGCCGGCTGGGCGACCACAGCGGCCGGGTCGACAGGGGCGGCCGGATCTGCCAGAGCCGCGGGCGCCCCCAGGGCGGCCGCCGATACGCCCAGCGCGCCGACGGCGAGCCCTACGCGTCGTCTACCGGCCACCATCCACCTCCGCATCGCGAGACAGCCGTTCCCTCAGGACTGTCACATAGTGCCTGCGAATCGTTACACGCGCCACTCGCAGCCCACACCGGGCATCGCCCGGCAGCCCCGGTAAATGCGGCCTGATCAGGCCAAACCGGCGTAACAAGGCCGAACGCGGCGGGTGACACGCCGGATATCCCCGGCACCGGCGTGCCGGACGGCCCCGCGGTGGCCGACAATGCCGTGGGTGCGACGAATTGCGGGAGCGGCGGCGGTCACCGTGGCGCTGATCTGGCCGGCCGAGGTCAACGCCGACCCTGTCCCGCCGGTCGGCCCGCAGGCCCGGGCCGCCGGGCTGATCGACGTGCGCAGCGTGGTCCCCGACGCCGTCGTCGACCTGCGCTACGCCACCGCCGACAACTTCGTCGGCGTCCCGCTGTATCCGCCGGACGCCCGCTGCCTGGTCCACGAGTCGTTGGGCGCCGGACTGGCCACGGCGGCGGGCGTGCTGCGCAAGCAGGGTTTGGCACTGGTCTTCTGGGACTGCTACCGCCCGCACGCGGTGCAGGTCCGGATGTTCGAGGCGGTGCCGGACCCGGCCTGGGTGGCCAGGCCCGGCTCCTACGCCCGCAGCCACGAGGCGGCCCGATCGGTGGACGTCACGATGGCGAGCGGCGGCGACCTGGTGGACATGGGAACCGGCTTCGACGACTTCTCCCCCCGTGCCACTGCCTACGCCACCGACGGGATCGGTGCGGGACAACAGGCCAACCGCGCGATGCTGCGCACCGCGATGGCGGCCGGCGGGCTGGCGGTGTACTCCGGCGAGTGGTGGCACTTCGACGGCCCCGGCGCCGGTGAACCGCGCCCGATCCTGGACGTACCCCTCGGCTGATAAAGGACACCCGGTCTTTCCGATGCGATACGTTCGATCTGTAGGGAACCCCGCGAAGGGGGACGTATGCGCAGCGCCGCTCGCTCTGTCGTGGCTCTTCTGGTCATCTGTGCCGCGCTGATCGCCGCTGTGCCGGTGACGATGGGAAACCTCGTCAGGCTGACCGCCACCGCGCTCTACATGGGCGGAACGGACCACCCGCTGAGCATTCCGGGAGACACCCCGGCTTACATCAACGACTATGTCGACTGGGCCTACGGCAACTTCGTCGGGCCGTCAGGTCTGTGCGGCCCCGTGTGCGCCCCGGTTGCGGTCTACACCCCCGAACAGTTCTGGCCGATGCAGGGCCGCAAAGCCATGACCTTCGACGAATCGGTGGCGGCCGGGCTGGTCAATCTGGACAACTGCCTGCGCTCCAAGGTCTGCACCGTGACCGACCCGCCGTTCACCTCCACGGTGTCCCGCGCACTGGCCGACACCGACTTCACGGTGTTCGGCTATTCGCAGAGTGGGACGATCGCCAGCATTCAGAAGAGCAACCTGATCGCCCACCCGCCGGCGGGCACCGTGAGTTTCGTCTTCGAGTCCAACCCCAACCGGCCCAACGGCGGCGTCCTGGAACGGTTCGCGGGCACCTACGTCCCGATCCTTGACGTGACCTTCAGCGGCGCCACGGTCACCAACTCGCCGCAGCCGACGCCATTGACCACCGTCGACATCGCCCACCAGTACGACCCGGTGGCGGACTTCCCGACCAACCCGCTGCGGCCGCTGTCGCTGATCAACACCCTGATGGGATTCCGCTACGAACACCCCGAAGGCGCGGCGGGAACGCCGCAACTTCAAGGGCAGTACCAGGATTCGACCTACTACCTGATCCCCACCACGACGCTGCCGTTGCTGCAGCCACTGACGATCCTTCCCTGGTTCGGTCCGCTGATCGCCACCGTCGCCGACCCGCCGCTGCGGGTGCTGGTGGAGAGCGGCTACGACCGGACCGTCAACCCCGGCTCTCCCACACCGGCGAAATTCCTCTACCACCCCAAACCGGTCAGGACCGGGGTCAACGTCCTCAAAGCGATCCCGAACGGCTGGGACAACGGAATCGCCTACATCACAAAGGATCCCGACAACCGGCCGTTCGGCACCACGCCGCAGGGTCCCTACGGGGTGGGGGGGCCTCCGGTTGATGCCGGCGCGATCGACCCCTACGGCCCGCCCACGCCGGCGGCCACCCCGGCCGAGTCGGTGACGATGAGACGCACGTCGCCGATCCGGCGGCTGCCCGTCCGGGCGAAGGCGACGGCCGAACCCCGCGCCGCCTCAGCGCAACCCAAGCAGCGCCGCGCGGCACGCGGCACCGGTGCCGAACACCGGCATCCGGCCGTCCGCGGCAGCGACGCCGCCTGAGTCAGCCGATCAGCTGCAGGCGGTTCCTCGTCAGCTCGTTCAGGGCCTCCTGCATGAGGTTCTGGATGCGCTCGGCGTACGCGTCGGCGTCCTCGTCGGGCCCCGCCGCGGTGGCTGCCAGCACCCGGGTGTGCAGCTTGGTCGGCAAGGGCAGGTAGGGCAGCATGCCCACCGCGCCCACGTTCAGCCCCCACGGCACCGAGAGGCTGACCGGCAGGGCCTTGACCCTGAGCAGTTTGTCCAGACGCAGTGCCCGCGCGAGGCGCTCTCCGTCGGTAAGCACCAGCAGCGACTCCCCCGCCCCCGCGGTGACGATCGGGACGATCGGAACCCCCTCGTCCATGGCCAGCCGGGCGAACCCGCTGCGCCCGCCGAAGACGATCCGGTTGCGGTCGGCGAAGGACTTGGCGGCGTCGATGTCCCCGCCGGGGAACACCACGACGTGATGGCCGGCGGCGAACGCCTCGTGGGCGCTCTCCCGGCTGGCGGGGCGGGCGCCGAGATGCTCGACGATCGGGCCGACGCCCAGCGTCCAGGCCAGCTGATGGGTCAGGAAGGTGACCGGCCGGTCCACCCTCAGGTCTTCCAGCGCAGCTCCCACCGCCATCACGTTGAGGTCGACGATTCCCCCGAACCCGTGGTTGGCCACGAACAGCACGGGCCCGTCGAGGATCCCGGTCTCGACGTCGACCTGCAGCCGGTGGTAGCGGCGGACGAACTCGATGACACTGCGCCGCAACGCGTTCAGGGCCGACTCCAGGTGTTCACCACCCGGGTCCACCGCCTGCTCGACGGTACCCAGAACCGCGTCGGCCAGTTGCTCGAGGGCTTCCCGGTGCTGGGGCTCGGCGTCGTCGCTCATCGCCGGTCGGACGGCTCAGGCCCGGGCCGCGCCCGCGGTGGTGACCGAGCGCGCGGCGGTGCCGAACCGCAGGGCCGGGTCCTCCACCGGGCCCTTGCGCAGTCGTTTGTGGTCGGCCCAGTAGTCCATCTCGATGGTCCACGGACCGCTGGTGCCCTGCTGGGGGAACTCATGGATGGATCGCTGGACGTAGCCCGAGCCGAAGTCGAGCATCGGGCGTCTGCCGATGCTCGGGTCGTCGCACACCGGCACCACGGTGGTGTAGCCGTGGCGGTCCATGTAGCCGATCAGCTTGCACAGGTGCTCGCAGAGCATGTCGATCTTCAACGTCCACGACGAGTTGGTGTAGCCGAAGGCGAAGGCCATGTTCGGTATGCCCGAGAGCATGAAGCTCTTGTAGACCAGGCTGTCGTTGGCGTGCTTGACCTCTCCGTCGACGGAGACCTCGATGCCGCCGAACAGCAGCAGCTTCAGGCCGGTGGCGGTGACGATGATGTCGGCCGGCAGTTCCCGGCCGGACTCCAGCAGGATGCCGTTGCGGGTGAACCGCACGATCTGGTCGGTCACCACCGAGGCCTTGCCCTTGGCGATGGTGCGGAAGAGGTCGGCGTCGGGGACCGCGCACAGCCGCTGGTCCCACGGGTTGTAGGTGGGGTTGAAGTGGGTTCCGACCTCGAAGCCCTTCGGCAGGAACTTGACGTTGGCTGAGCGGATGATTCGCCGGGCCAGCTTGGGGTTGCGCTGGCAGAGGTTGTAGATGAACCTGCCCTTGCCGATGTTGAATCGTCGCGTCGCGGCGTAGGCGGCCTTGGGCGGCAACACCTTTCGCAGGCTGTTGGCCAGCGGGTCCTTGCGTGGCAGCGGCATCACGTAGGACGGCGAGCGCTGCAGCATGGTGATGTGCCCGGCCTTGTCGGCCATCGCCGGAATCAGGGTCACCGCAGTGGCGCCACTGCCGATGACCACGACCTGCTTACCGGCGTAGTCGAGGTCCTCCGGCCAGAACTGCGGGTGCACGATGTCGCCCTCGAAGTCCTCCTGCCCCTCGAAGTGTGGGGCATGCGGGTTGTCGTAGTCGTAGTAGCCGGTCGCGCCGAACAGCCAGTCGCAGGTGACGTCCCACTGCCGGCCGTCGCGTTCCAGGGTCACCGTCCAGTGTGCGGTCTGGGTGCTGAAGTCGGCCCGGATCACCTTGTGGTTCAGGTAGATCCGCTTGGCCAGGCCGTCCTCCTCGATCACCTCGTGCAGGTAGTCCAGGATCTCGTCGGCGTCGGCGATGGCGTTGTCCGACGTCCACGGCTTGAACTCGTATCCGAAGGTGTGCAGGTCGGAGTCGGACCGGATTCCCGGGTAGCGGAACAGGTCCCAGGTGCCGCCGATGGCGTCCCGGCCATCGACGATGGCGAAGCTGTGCCCGGGCATCTTGGTCGTCAGGTAGTGCCCGAGGCCCAGACCGGAGATGCCGGCGCCGACGATGAGCACGTCGACGTGCCGGGACAGCGTTTCCTTCGGACGGGCCTGGTTGAGCGAAGCGACGGACATGGACACTCCCGAGGGCTAGGAACTGTAACGTGAATAATGTTATATTTCCCTCGACAGCTGTCAAGGTTTCCGCCCCCTCAGCATAGGAGAACAGCGCCGATGACCGTCGCCCCTGTTCAACGCCGCGCGCCCGTGCAGGAGCGAAGCCGTCAGACGGTGACCCGGATTCTGGACGCCGCGGCCGCGATCGCCGACGAGCAGGGAGTCGACGCCGCCACCACCCGGGCGATCGCCGACCGCGCGGGGGTGTCCCCCCCGTCGCTCTACCGGTTCTTCGCCGACCGTGAGGCGATCCTCGACGAACTTCTCGAACAGCATTGCGCCGCTCTCGACGCACGCTGCGTGGAGGCGGAGACGACCTGGCGGATCGACTCGATCGCCGATCTGCTCAACAACCAACTCGATCTGCACGTGCACTATTACCGGCGGTATCCGAGTGCGGCCCGGCTGTGGATGGGCGGGCGAACCTCGCCGACGGTCACCCGGCACGTTCGCGCCCGAATGCAGAACCTGGCCGCACGGGTGCACGCGATCCTGGTCGATCGCGGCCTGATCCCCTCCGACACCGACCCGCGCGCCATGCTGGTTGCCGTGGAGATGGCCGATCGCGTGCTGGAGTTGTCCTTCCGCGACAACGCCGACTTCGACGAGCAGATCCTCGCCATCGGCCGGCGCGCCCTTATCGCTTTCGGCCGTGACCTCTCCGGGGACCCTTCCCGGCGCGTCCCCAGCTGACCGGCATCAGCACAACGCCCGGGGTTGCGTCGGCCAGTCGCTCGAAGGCGTCGAGGAAGCCTTCGACGATCATCTCGTGGTCGGGCACCAGGGTTGTGTCGCAGGCGATTCCGACGATCACCCGGCTGTTGTAGCTGGAGATGGTGAAGCTCATCGGCTGGTTGCCCGACACCGGCGCCCACCCGACGATGCCCTCGACCTCGCTGCCGGCCAGGTATACGGTGGCCGGCGGCCCCGGCACGTTGGTCAGCGTGCCCAGGGTGCGGTTGGCGAACAGATCGACCGACGCCTCGTAGAGACCGCGGCTGAAACCGGCGATGGTCTCCTGGAACCGGAACGCCACGGCGGCCTCGTGGCCGTGCTTGATCCGGTCCATCCGCCGTTTGGCGGTGGCCAGGACCTTGCGCGGGTCAGGCTCGTCGGTGGGAAGCTCCAACTGCACCAGGGCGAAGTCGTTGCCCAGCGAGTCGGGCAGGGTGAGGTCGAGTGGCTTGAGGTTGACCGGCACCATGAACGTCACCGACGAGCACAGCGCCTCGTGGACCCTCAGATAGTCGTGCAGGGTCAGGGCCACGCAGGCCACCAGCACGTCGTTGACGGTGCTGCGGTTGGCCCGGGCCACCGCCTTGATCGCGGCGATCGGCAGCGGATCCGACCACGCGACGCTCTTCTGCCCGCCGGCCTCCCCGGTCCAGATGGTGGCGTCGTTGCGGGTGCCCAGCAGCAGTTTGCGCACGGTGTCCACGTCTCCGGGCACCGCGGAGAACACGTCGACCAGGGTGCCCCCACCGGGCACCGCCGCCCGGACCGTGCCGGCGATGTCCGACGCGCCGGCCCGCACGGCCGTCACCAGGGTGGCCCCGGCCCCCACCGGATTGCGCAGCACGAAACGGCCGATCTTCCCGGCCCGCTTGAGCAGGTGGGCCTCCGACACCCGCGTCACCGCGCCGGTGGCCCCACGGGTCACCTCGGCCATCCCGGACCGGACCCGCTCGGGTAGCGGGCGGCCCGGCGGCTGCAGCTGCGCACCGACCTGGATGACCGCCGGCGCCAGGATCGGCCCGCCCTGCGGGGTGGAGTCGAACAGGCTCATCGCCAGCTGCACCATCCGCATCCCGTCGGCGATCGCGTGGTGGCTGCGCAGCAGTATCGCGCTGCCTTCGCCGTAGCGCCTGATCCAGATCGACTGCCACAGCGGATGATCGCGGTCCAGCGCGTCGGTTCGGTGGGCGGCGACGAGCTCCTGCAACGCGCGGGGATCGTCGGGGTTGTGCAGCGACACCAGTGAGACGTGGTTGTCGAGGTCGAACCCGTGGTCCGGCTCCCACCACCACGAGCCGTCGTCCTCGCGGACCGCCCGGCTGCGAAACACCGGGTAGCGGTCGATCAGCCGCGTGATGAACACCGCGCGCAACTCCGCGAAGTCCAGCGGTTCGGCGGTCCAGATGACCGAGTCGACGACCATCAGGTTCTCGGGCCGGTCCATCTCCAGCCAGAGTGCGTCCTGAATGCCCAGGCGGCGGCGCGTTCCGGGGATGCCGAGCTTGCCTCGCTCGCCCATGCGCCAACCTCGATCCGCCGGATTTTCGACACCGTGTACCCCGCCCATTGTTGCCGATCGACCCGCCGATGGCCCCAGGTACCAGACAGCAAAGATTCCAGCTGCAACAATGGCCGTTCGAGCCGAAAGGGACGGTTATGTCACGAACAGTTGTTACCCGCGTCGCCGCGGCGCTGTGCGCCCTCGGCGTTTTCCTCGGAGTCGTTCCCGCAGCGAATGCCTGCAGCCGGGTGACCTGGCTGGGACCCGACGGCATGGTGATCACCGGACGGTCCATGGACTGGCCGTATTCCTTCCACTCCCACCTCTATGCGGTGCCCGCCGGCAGCACCCAGGACGGTGCGGGCGGGGAGAACTCACTGACCTGGACCCGCAAGTACGGCGCCATCGAGGTGGCCGGCACCACCGATCCGAAGGGCCCGATCGACGGGGTGTTCGACGGGATGAACACCTCCGGCCTGGTGGCCAACCTGCTCTACCTCGGCGAGTCGGACTTCGGTCCGGCGCCCGCCGACGACCGCCCGCGGCTGTCCTTCGCCGCCTGGGTCGACTACGTGCTGAGCAGCTTCGCCACCGTCAACGAGGTGGTCGACGCGTTCACCAACCCGTCGGTCTACATCGTCCCGATCAACTTCGGACCCGGCGGAGCGGCGCACCCCACCGTGCATCTGTCGGTGACCGACGCCTCCGGGGACTCCGCGATCATCGAGTACCTCAACGGCAAGCCGGTGATCCACCACGGACGCCAGTTCCAGGTCATGACCAACAGCCCAACCTACGACCAGCAGCTGCAGCTCAACGCGAAGTGGGACGACGTCGACAAGAACAAGGAGCTGCCCGGGTCGATCCAGTCCCAGGACCGGTTCGTGCGGGCGTCGTACTACCTGAGCAAGCTGCCGCAGACCGCCGACGAACGCCAGGCCGTCGCAGGGGTGTTCAGCGTGATGCGCAACGTCTCGGTTCCGTGGGGGGTGGGCGATCCGGAACACCCGAACCTCTCTCCCACCTACTGGCGGTCGGTGGCCGACTCCACCAACAAGATCTACTACTTCGAGTCTGCGCTGAGCCCGAACATCGTCTGGGTCAACCTCAACAAGGTCAATCTCGGCCCCGGTTCCGGGATCCGCGCGGTGAAGGTCGAGGAGAACTACTCGATCATCGGCAACATCGACGACCAACTCGCCCCGGCCAAGCCGATCTCCTACCTGGCCCCCACCGCCGCCAACACCCCCCAGTCGGGTGTGACCGCGCCGCCGGCGGCTCCGGCGGTGGACCACAAGGCCGGCTTCGTGTGGTGGTGGGCGCTGCCGAGCCTCGCGCTGCTGGGCCTGCTCGGCCTGCTGCCGCGGCTGTTCCGCAGGCCGAAGGTCGCCGCGCCGGTGAGACTCAGCGCCCCTGCGCCGGAGCGCACGACGGTGGCCAAGCCCGCACCGGCGGCCCCGAAGCCGGCGGATCGGCCGGTGCAACGGCTTGTCGAGCATCCCGTGCAGGAGATCCGCGAGGAGATCCGCGAAGTCAAGGCCGAGGTCCACGAGGCCCACGTCGAGCGTGAGGTCACCCCGGTCGTCCGGTATGAGACCCACACCCCCGCGGGCACCACCGCCGAGGTCACCTACGAGAACAACGCCCTGGGGGACCACATGGAAAGCCGGGCGGACAAGAGCGACCTCACCCCGGACGACTAGCCGGTCACCGGAATCGTCCGGCGAATCCGCGCAGCGGTAGGTCGGCGCTGGTGAGCAGCCCCGGCGGGGCGGCCACCACGGACCTGATCGCATTGAGTGCCGGCAGTCCGGTGACGGTCATCCCGATCGAGGCGAACGAGTCGGGGTTCGACAGGTCGACGCCGGGCTTCGGGATGATCATGTGCTTGTTGTAGATGCACGGGTCGGCGGTGATCTGGGTTATGTAGCAGCCCTTGATCTTCCAGTGCGGCTCGGTGTGCGGGGTCATCTGCCACTCCAGATGTGTCTCGACCCTCGGCACGCCGCCCACCATGCCCCGGTACTTGATGTAGTTGGCGCCCAGGGAACCTTTCGGCAGGCGATACCAGCCCAGGTCGACGTCACGGGTGCAGGCGCCGAGTTCGTAGCTGAACGTCACCTCGTCGAGAGCCAACTCGAAACAGTCGGCCATCATCAGCACGCTGTCGGCGAACACCCGGGTGTAGCGCTCGAGCATCTCCGGCAGTTCCGGATCGTCGACCGGGCGGCCGTAACCCACCTCCCGCCAGGTCTCGGCGGAGTGGTGGCAGGACACGTCGACGGACTCGATGGTGGTGATGTTCTCGATCTCGGCGACGTCGGCCGAACACACCACTCCCAGGATCTGGTTCACGCCGGGGTTCATGCCGGTGCCGTAGAACGTCGATCCCCCTGCCGCACAGGCCTGCCGGAGGATCTCGCTGACCGGCCGGCCGGAGGGGTGCGGGTGGTTGGTGTCGCGATGCCAGCCGGTTATCCAGTCTGCTGTGGTCACGATGTTGATGCCGGCCTCCAGCACCCGCACGTAGAGCTCCTCGTCGGGAAACACGCCGTGGAAGGTCAGCACGTCGGGTTGCGCGGCGATGATCTCCTCGACCGTGCCGGTAGCCCTGATCCCGATGGGCCCGATCCCGGCGATCTCTCCGGCGTCGCGGCCGATCTTCTCGGCGGTGTAGCAGTGCAGCCCGACGAGCTCCAGGTCGGGATGGCGGCCGATGCGTCTGAGCATCTCGGTGCCGACGTTGCCGCTGGCGACCTGGAACACCCGGATCCTGTTCACAGCGAACGGCTTTCGGGGTAGAACTGCCCGGCCCATGCGCGGAAGGCCGTGAAGCTGTCACGCTCGGTGGGAGCCAGTGCGGGTCTGGGTTGGTAGCGCTGATGGGACCAGATGTCGATGTCGGCCTCGAACTGGTCGATCACCAGCTGTCCGAAATCCCTGGCCCGCTGTTCGGCTCCGGCCGGGCCGCCGCCGGAGCGGCGGCCGATGTAGACCATGAATCGGATGTCGCAGGTCTTGTCGTCGACCGGGGTGATCGCCGAGATCGTCCGGTTGTCGACCATTCCCCAACTCCTGGTGACCGCCACGCCCAGCCCGCCGTTGATCGCCTCGACACCGCTGTTGACGTCGTCGATGGACTGGCCGTCGCGGCCCTCGAAGGTGATGGTGAAGTCGACGTAGGATACCGGTCCGGAGAAGTCGTGCCGGGTGAACAGCGGCACGATCGGCGTCTTGTGCACGAACTTGAAATGCGCGAAGTCGACACCGTTTTCGAGCACGTACTGCGGATGCACGGTGACCGCGGTCCGGTACAGCCGCATCTGCGGGTGGTAGTCGGCCGGACCCGAACCGTCGGAGAAGCCGGCGAAGACGTCCGGCACGTCGAAGTAGGGGTCACGGCGCTGCACGTCGTGCCAGATGTAGACCGAGTCGTTGAGCTCGGTGACGGGGTAGGTTCGCATCCGCCGGCCGCGGTTGGGCCGCGGTTCGTAGGGGATCGCGACGTTGCGACCCTCGGCATCCCACTGCCAGCCGTGGAACGGGCACTGGATCACCTCACCCTGCTCGCCGCAGGTGACGTGGCCGCCGTAACCGAGGTGGGCACCCAGGTGCTCGCAGTAGGCGTCCATGACACACAACCGGCCCGCCCGCGACCGCCAGGCCACCAGATCCCGGCCGAAGTAGCTCATCCGGTGGACCGCGCCGGGCGCGACCTCCTCCGACCACGCGACCTGAAACCATCCCGTCGGCGTCATCGACGGCGACGGGCTGGACACCTGTCCAGAATCCCAGTCGGCGGTACCGATGTCCAGTGCCGCGGGGGCGGCGATAATCACCGGGCATACGAGGTGAGGGGCGTCGATGAGCGGCTCTGCGGTTTGCCGGGCGATGGTCCGGTGGCTGGCGCTGGCCGTGCTGGCCGGCGCGACCGCGTGCTCCCCCGGGCCACCGGCGGCGGACGACACCATCACCGGCCCCTTCGCCGCGCTGCTCTCGGCCTCCGAGGACCTGGGGAACGCGCGCGAGGACCGGGTGGAGTTGACCGCCGCGCTGCGGGAGGCGAGCCGGCCGGAGTCGCTGATCGGCTGGGCCGGCCGGCACGGCCTGGCGGTGCGCTGGCGTGCCGGCGACCGGTGGGCGACCGTTTCCGGCCCCCCGCCGGCCCTCGCCTCGGCGCTCGAGGTCGCCATCCACGACTACCGCGGGCGGCTCGGGCAGGTTTTCTACGCCTCGGCCCAGCAGCCCGCCGTTCCCGCCGAACTGCGCACCGAGGTCGAGGGGTTCGGCCGGATCCTGGGCTACACGCCGCACCACGAGTCGAGTCCCCGCATCGTCCCGCTGGATGTTCCCAACAAGGCGCTGAACCCGACGGAGTTGCTGCGCACCTACAACGTCGACGCGCTGCGGCGCCAGGGCTACACCGGAAAGGGCGTGACCGTCCTGGTGTTCGCATTCGACGGTTTCGACCAGTCCGACCTCGACATGTTCACCGAGTCGTTCCAGCTGCCGCCGCTGGTGCCCGAACTGCTGGGTCCGATGGCCTCCGAGCGGACCGGCGAGGCGGCCATGGACCTGCAGGCCGTCCACGCCGTGGCCCCTGACGCCAGGACTGTTCTGGTCAACGCCCGACCCACGGTGGAGGGCGACGCCTCCTACCGCAAGATCGCCGAGATGATGGAGGAGGCCGATCGCCGCTATCCCGGCGCGGTGTGGAGCTTTTCGATCGGCTGGGGCTGCGACGCGCTGATCACCGCCGCCGATCTCGCGCCCGTCCGCGGCGCACTGGCGGCCGCCCAGCGCAACGGCACCACCGCATTCAACGCCAGCGGCGACCTGGCCGGCCTGGAGTGCAAGGGCGGCCACAACTGGTCGTCGCCGCCCGGCCCCGGTGATATCGGCCTGGACTCGGTGGCCTCACTGCCGGAGATGACCTCCGTCGGCGGAACCCGGCTGTCCACCGACGCCGAGGGAAACTGGCTCTCCGAGCAGTCCTGGTTCGACCCGGTGCTCTCGCAGGGCACCGGGGGCGGCGTCTCGGCGCTGTTCGAGCGCCCCCCTTGGCAGTCCGGCCTGCCGGTGGACGCGCCGGCCCGTCGGCTCACCCCGGACGTCGCGGGCCTGGCCGACCCGTTCACCGGCATGCGGATCTTCTTGAAGGGCGAGATGGTGGTCGGCGGCGGCACCTCACTGGCCGCACCGCTGTGGGCCGGGATGGCGGCGGTGATGAACCAGTACCTGATCGAGAACGGCGGCCATCCGATCGGCGACCTCAACCCGCTGCTCTACGAGATCGCCGAGGGCGCGCGGCTGCCGGGATTCCGCGACGTGGTGCTCGGCGGCAACGCCGTGGGGAATGCCGGACCCGGCTATGACCTGACGACGGGGCTGGGCACGCCCAACGCCGGGAATCTGGCCCGCAACCTGCTGGCCGTGCAGCGGCAGATGGGGCTGCGATGACCGTGCGCTGCGGGGCGTGCGCGGCCGAGACGCCCGTCGGGGTGTTCTGCGGGCACTGCGGGGCCCACCTCAACCCGCAGCCCGGAGACGGCCCGCGGTGGTTGCGGCCCCGGGCCTTCTGCGCCGATCCCGACGAGCACGTGCTGCGGCCGGCCATCAGCAGCACGCTCTTCCCGCACCTGTCGCAACTGTCGCGCGCGCCCTTCACGCTCGGACTGGTGCTCATCGTCGTCGCGATCGCCGCGGCCGTGGAACTGCGACTGCCCGGCGCACTGATCGCCGTCGCGACCCTGGGCCTGCCCCTGCTGTTCCTGATCTACCGGCACGTCTCCGGGGTCTATCAGGACATTCCGCGGGCCACCCTGCTGCTGACCGCCGCGCTGGGCATCGGACTCGGCGTCGGCTGGGTGTTCGTCACCGGCGATCTGGTGATCCGGGAGACCGGGGCCCCGTTCGAAGCCGGTATCGCCGGCAGCCGGGTCCTGCGCGACGGTCTCGGCGTGGCGGAGGGCGGCGTGCTGGCCATGATGCTGCCCGCCGTCGTTGTGCGCCTGGTGCTACCGGGTACCCGGGAATCGTTGCAGGGGTTTGTGATCGGGGTCGTCGGGGCGCTCAGCTTCACCGCTGCGGCCACCTTCACCCGGCTGGCCCCGCAGTTCGCCGCCGGACCCGTCGCCACCGACCAGACGGTGCAGGGACTGCTCGTCGAGGCCGGGATCCGTGGACTGACGATCCCGCTCACCGCAGCCTGCGCGGGCGGACTTCTCGGCGCCGCACTCTGGTTCTCCAGGCCCGCCGGCGGTCCGAGACTGTCCCGTCCCGCGGCGCTCGCCGCCATCACCGGCCTGGGCGGCGTGGTGCTGTTGGTCTACGCGGTCGTGGGCGTCATCGACGTCGCCGGAATGCCGCAACTGGTCATGCTCGGATGTCACCTGGTTATGGCGCTGGTCGCGCTGATCGCGTTGCGGACCGGGTTGCAGCTGGCGGTTCTGCACGAGGCCGCCGCCCCCGCCGGCGGCGACCCGCTGCTGTGCCTGTATTGCCGAAACGTGGTGCCGGACATGGTGTTCTGCCCGGCGTGCGGCGTTGCCGCGCACGCGTCCCCCCGGGCATCACGCGCACAGCGCCGCCACGTCACCGCCGTGGCCGACGGCGAGTCCGCGGCGGTGCTGTGGCCCGGTTACGGCGTCCCAGCCGCCGCCTACACCTCCGCGCCACTGCCCCGAGCCCCGCTGCTGCGCGTTCTCGGGCTGTGGGCGGTCACGGTGGTGGCCGTGTCGGCCGGCCTGACCGGGCTGTCGGCCGCCATCGCCGAACCGGTCGTGCGATACAACTGCCCGCCGGACTGCGGGCATCCGCCGGCGGGCACACCGGTCGCCGGAAGTCCGCGCTTCACCGCACCCGATGCCGGCTTCTCCGTCTCCTACCCGGCCCCGGGTTCGGCCTATGAGGTCAGCACCGACGGCCAGGGGGTTACCGCCCGCTACACCGGGGGCACCGGCGGTGTCATGCGGCTGTGGAGCCAGCCGGCCACCGGCCGGTCGGCCAAGGACGTCGCCACGGCGATCTTGGCCGCCAGTCACCCGAATGCCAAGGTGGCCTACGAGATTCCCAACGCGATGGTCGGCTACCAGCCCGGCTACGGACTGGTAGCCGACACCTGGCCGCAGGACGGCGACGCCGGGTACCGGCATCTGCGGGTGGTGATCCTGGTCGCGGTCAAGCACGACCTCGCGCTGATCGCCGGCGGGGTGGGCCCGTTCCGGGCGTTCAGTCCCGACTTCGGTCCGGGCCGGCCCTCGGCGGCGAATCTCGAGCTGGCCATGGACATGGGCCAGTACGTCAACAGCTTCTCCTGGCGCGGGGATCCGCCGCGCTGAGGCCTCAGATCTCGAAATGCTGGTAGTCCACCGGGTTGCGCCAGGCCCCGCCCCAGCGCCAGCCGCGGTCGGTGAACGCCCTGACCGCCGGGTCCCCGGCCTTGAGCATCGCCGGGTCCGCCAGCCCCCGGTCGAGGTAGCGGCCGGCGGTCTGGGGTTGCAGATCCCCGGCGTCGTCGATGAAGGGGTTGACGAGCGGATTGACGTCGATCGCCCGGCCGTAGGCGTGCAGCGACCAGCCGGTGTTGCCGGGCAGCGGCCGGCAGTTGAACGCCGATGTGTTGTTGTCCCGCATCGACAACTCGTCCTCGGCGCCCGGGTAGCGGTCCACGGTCTGCATCTTGGCGATGGGATAGCCGATCTGCTGCAGCGTGGCGAAGATCGCGACGACGTCCTCGACGTAGTCCCGGTGCACCACCAGCGAGCCCCGGTGGACTCCTCCGTCCGGACCGAGGTAGTCCAGGTCGACGCGGCGCAGGTCCTCGGGCCCGACCGGGCAGCCGGGCCGCCAGGTCTCGCCGAGTTCGGCGGCGGTGACGGGATGCACGACGGGTCCCGGCGGCGGCGCATCCGCCCGGGGTGTCAGCGCCGGCGCCGCGGCCGGTTCCGGCGGCGCAGCCTGATCGGCCGGAGACGCGATGGCATATCCCAGCCCGGTCGCGGCGAGGACGGCCGCCGCGGCGGCGGCCCCGACTCGTCTGGAGATCACCCAATGTCGCACCACGACCGATCCCACCACAGCAGCGCCGCTATCCCCGTCACGCCACGGCCGTCAGGGCGTCGCGGTGTCCGGCCCGAGCAGTTGGCAATCCGGCGCGGGCGGAAGTCCGACCCAGCCCGCGCAACCGCGGCCGGTCGCGACGTATGCCACCCCGGGCCGGTAGGGCAGCTGGATACGGGCCGGGGCCGCACCCTGCGCCTGGGAACACGACAGCGCCGCCCCGTCACCGGGTTGCAGACACACCACAGCGGAGTAGGGGGCCGCCAGGACTGCACAGCCGGTGGACTGAACGGTCGCCGAGACGGTGACTCCGTCGGTCGCGGGCGTGGACAGCGCGAACGAACACGGCGGCGGGGGTGGTGGCGGCGGCACCGCCCGCCCGATGCCGGCAGGGCAGGTCAGCGCTGCCGCGCAGGCGATCCACAACACCGGCCTTCCCACCGGCTAATGGTATGCCCGCATCCGGCGGCGCGGTTAGGCTCACGCGGTAATGGCCGAGCAATTCGACGATGTGGTCCTCGGTGGCGGCAAGGGCGGCAAATCCCTGGCGCTGGCACTTGCCGATGCCGGCCACAACGTCGCCCTGATCGAGCAGGGCCAGATCGGCGGCAGCTGCATCAACGTCGCGTGCATTCCCACCAAGACCATGGTGGCCAGCGCCAAGCTGATCGAACTCGCCCGCAGGGCAGGCGATTTCGGGGTGAATCTGCCTGAAGCCGCGCCCAGCCTGGCCACGGTGGTGGACCGCAAGCGCCGGGTCGTCGGCGCGATGGTGGACACCCACTGGAAGCTCTTCACCGGCACGCCCAACCTGACCTTCCTGCTCGGCGCCGGAACCTTCGTCGCCGATCGCACCATTGAGGTGGCACTCGAGGGCGGGTCCACCCGTACCGTGCGCGGCGACCGGGTCTACATCAACACCGGCAGCCACACCACGGTTCCGCGAATCCCCGGCCTGGACACCGTGCCCTACCTGACCAGCACCACGGTGATGGAACTCGACGAGTTGCCCACGCATCTGGCCGTCGTCGGCGCCGGCTACATCGCCCTGGAGTTCGCCCAGGTTTTCCGCCGGCTCGGCAGCGCCGTCACCGTCATCCAGCGCGGCACCCGTTTTCTGCCCCAGGAGGATCCCGATATCGCCGAGGCGGTGCGAAAGGTGTTGCGGGAGGACGGTATCGAGTTCCTCGACGACGCCGACCCCACCGCGGTCTCTCCCGCGCCGGACGGTGTCGAGGTCACCTGCACCCGCGCCGGCCGCACGGAGTCGCTGCGGTGCAGCCACCTGCTGGTCGCCGTCGGGCGTACACCGAACACCGCGGGGCTCGGACTGGACGCGGCCGGGGTGAACCTCACCGCGCGGGGTGGCATCGCCGTCGACGAGCGGCTTCAGACCAGCGCCCAGAACGTGTTTGCCGTCGGCGACTGCAACGGCGGGCCGCTGTTCACCCATGTCTCCTGGGACGACTACCGGATTCTGCTGGCCAACGTCCTGCACGACGCCGGCCGCACCACGACCGGCCGGCTGGTGCCCTACACCCTGTTCATCGACCCGGAACTGGGCCGCGTCGGGCTGACCGAGGAGGCTGCCCGGGCTGCCGGTCACGACATCGTCGTGGCCGCCCTGCCCGCCGCGAAGATCCCCCGCGCCAACACCGCGGGCGAGACCACTGGGTTGCTCAAGGCCGTCGTCGACCGCGGCACCGGTCAGATTCTGGGCTGCTCGCTGCTGTGCCACTCGGCCGGCGAGGTGATGTCGGTGGTGCAGACGGCGATGCTGGGCAAAATGCCCTACACCGCTGTGCGCGACACCATCTTCACCCACCCCACCATGGCGGAATCGCTGAACCTGTTGTTCGCCACTGTGCCGGCCGACTGATTCCCCAGGTCGATCACCGAGTGCGGCACCACCGCCCCTAAAAAGTGACAAAAATCAGACTAATCACCAGGAAAAGAGCCTCACCCGCTGTCCCTGCCCGGAAACCGGTAGCGTTGGTCCCGCTGGATCTGGGAAGGCACCACCGAGCAGGAGGAGGTCAGCGAGATGGCGATTCAGGCCCGCGGCCAGGCCTCGCGGCTGGCGATCCTGGTCGCCGCGGCCGAGGTCTTCGACGAAACGGGATTCACCAACACCTCCCTGGTGGACGTCATCACCCGGGCCGCAGTGAGCAACGGCAGGTTCGCCTACCACTTTCCGACCAAGGAGTCTCTCGCCTCGGCGCTGATCGAGACGGCTGACAAGGCGATCGCCGACACCATGGAGCGGATCTTGACCACCTCGGCCAGCACTGCCCTGGAGGGCCTGATTCGCGCCTCCTTCGCCGTGGCTGACCTGGCCCTGAGCGACCCCGTCGTACGAGTCGGCCTGCAGTTGCGCCACGGCCTCGGACAGCTCAGCAGCGCCGACGCGGCGGGCATGGCGACCCAGCGCACGCTGGTGAACGACGCTATCGCCGCCGCAGTCGCCGAGGGGGACCTGCGCGGCGACTTCACCCCCGAACAGCTCGGACACGCCCTGCTCTCGGCGATGGTGGGCAATCACCTCCAAAGTCCTCCTGCGGGCGCCACCGTCTCATCCGGACTGGCCGTCTGCTGGCAGGTCCTGTTGCGCGGCGTCGTCACCGAGCAGTCCGCCGGGTACTTCGAGCAGTTCGTCTCCCGGCTCGGAAAGGTGAAGGCCCGCGCCTGACCCGGCCCTGGCCCACGCCGGCCGCGGGAGGAAAACCCAGCGCTCTGGATGCCGTCGGGCTCGCCGATCCCGTGCAAGCAGCAGCAAGGGACCTGCTGGTACCGTGGTCGGGTCGGGGTCGAAAGATGCTCGGACGCTGCGCGGGTCACCTGCCCCTGCCGCCAGCCGGCAGGATGAGGTGGACATGGCGCGGGAACTGACCGACCTGGAACTGCTCGAGGAACTCGAACCGGTCGCCGAGGTCAACGTCAATCGCCATCTGGCGATGAGCACCGACTGGCACCCGCATGACTACGTGCCGTGGGATCAGGGCCGTAATTTCGCCGCGATGGGTGGCGACGACTGGACGGCCGGGCAGTCCCAACTCAGCGAGGTCGCCAGGGCGGCGATGATCACGAACCTGCTGACGGAGGACAACCTGCCCTCCTATCACCGCCAAGCGGCCGAGCACTTCTCTCTCGACGGCGCATGGGGAACCTGGGTGGGTCGTTGGACCGCCGAGGAAGGCCGGCACAGCATCGCCCTGCGCGATTATCTCGTCGTCACCCGCGGGGTCGACCCGGTGGCACTGGAGCGCGCCCGCATGGAACATATGACGAACGGATTCGGCCCCACTGCCGCCGAGGAGGAGCGTCACAAGACCGATTTCCTGCTCTCGATCGCCTACGTGTCCTTTCAGGAACTCGCTACCCGGGTCAGCCATCGCAACACCGGCAAGGTGTGTGCAGACCCGGTGGCAGATCGGCTGTTGCAACGCGTCGCCGCCGATGAGAACCTGCACATGATCTTCTACCGGGACATGTGCGGAGCAGCTTTGGACCTGGTCCCGGATCAGGCGCTGGAGGCGATCGCCGACGTAGTCGAGAACTTCCGGATGCCGGGCCAGGGAATGCCCAACTTCCGGCGCAACGGCGTCCTGATGGCCAAGCACGGGATCTACGATCCCCGCCAGCATCTCGAAGACGTCCTGCTGCCCGTGCTGCGCAAGTGGCGCCTGTTCGAGCGGACCGACTTCAGCGCCCGCGGAGAGCAGCGCCGCGAACAACTCGCGGACTACCTGACCACCCTCGAGGGCCAGGCCGGCAAGTTCGAGGAGCAGCGCGACCGGCTGCTCGCCCGGGAGGCGGAGCGCACCCGTTCACTGGCCGTCTGAGCGACCCGCCGGTCCCGGCTCAGGGATCTAGCGCCGCCTGGCGCGCCCGGTCACCCGCTGACGCAGTCTCGTCGGCCAGGGTGACCAGCCGCGCCCGGACCAGTTCGGGCCGTTCGTCGACCACGAAGTGGCCGGCGTCGACCGGCTCGAACGTGTAGTCCGCGGCATTGGCGGTCTCCGGCGACGCAAGGTCGGGATGCACCGCAAAGTCCCGCATACCGAACAGCACACGGATCGGTACCGTCGCCCGCCGCGTCTCCGGATGTCTTGCAGCTGCGGGCAATTCGCGCAACAGGAAAGTACGGTAGGTGTCGGTTGCGGCACGGGCGCACACCGGGTCGCGGAACCGGTCGGCGTACACCTTGGCCGTTGCCCGGCCCACACGGTGCGCCTTGGGGCCGAAGGCGAACACGACACGCTCCAGGTAGCGGGTGCGCCGCTGCAGAGGTATCCCGATACTCGCTACGAAAGGCTGGTAAGCGAGGAACCGCCAGAAGTGCGGCAGGGTCGTGCGCGGGGTCTGCCACGGGTGGGCCATGTTGCACACCAGATAGCCGTCGAAGCGCTCTGGCGCGGCCAGCAGCATCCGGTAGGCCACGAATCCGCCCCAGTCGTGGCCGATCAGCAGTGCCTTTCCCAACCCGAGCGCATCCATCAAGGCGAGCACATCGCAGGCCACGTCCTCCTTGGCCCATCGGTGCGGCGGCGGACCCGACCACCCGTACCCGGGCAGGTCCGGGGCGATGATCCGAAGCCCGGCAGGCGGATCGGCCAGCAGATCCCGGTAAACCCAGTGGTGCTGCGGCCACCCGTGCAATGCGATCACCGGTCTGGCGTCCGTGGGACCGGCCTCGGTGACGTGGAAGCGCACCCCGCGCGCTTCCACGAAGCGACGGCGTACGCCGGCGATGTCGGGCGGCGTCGTGTCGGTAGCCATCACTGAAATATATGTGGTCGCTCGCCGCGGTCATTCCGCCTCCGGAGCGCACCGATGCCGAGGAGGTGTTGCTGGATCGTCATGCGACGTAGCAGCGCTGTGCAGGCATCGGCGCTGCCGCGGGAATCAGGCGGTCCAGCCGAAATCTGAACGCGACGAACAGCGCGTCGCCGCGCTTGAGATTCGGTGCGCCGTCGTCGATGGTCATCGCCACGTCGAGGAAATCGGGCTGGGCCGGCTGCCCGGTCACGGTGGCGGCGAACTGGTCCAGGACGAACCGGCTCTCCGAGGTGAGGTTGTGTCGGATCGCCGCGCGCTTGGCGGGATTGGGCAGCGCCGCCGTCATCACGTAGAGGTCGCCCGTCGCGGCGGCCGGTGCGGCGAACAGGGCGATGGGCTTGCCGCCGGTGAACAGCTGGACGATGCCGGCCACCACCGAGATCTGAATCGTGATGACGGCCCCGGCGATTTGGCCGACAAGGTCACCGAACTGGTTGTCACCGAACAGCGCCCCGATCCCCCGTCCGGCGGCGAATCCGATCGCTGTCTGAAGGCTGGCGTCGCGGAGTACGGCTCCGACAATGGAATTCAGCACCTCCTCGACCGGCATTCCACCCAGTAGGTTGTCGGCGGCATCGCCCACCAGGTTCCAGACGACGGAGTCGGCCAGCAGGGAGTTCACCGCTCCTCTGGTGAACTGACCGGCGACTGCGTTCACCAGGCCGATGTTGATTCCGGCCTGCTGGATCAGACCGACCACCGCGAGGCCGGCTGCGTCACTGAGCGCCTGGCGGGGTGCGGCGTTGCCCAGAACCGAGGCGAGCACGCTGCGAATGGTGCCGCTGACAGCGGTCTTGAAAGCCTGATTGGTCTGCAGCGCAGCGAGGGCGGCCCCGAGGGCTTCTGCCGATTTAGCCCCGGCGAGCATGTCTCGAACGAGCTTCTGTGTCGCGCCGGCCAGGGCGTCTGCGACTCCGGACTGACCCAGGAGGCCCGGGACAGCGGCGCCGAGTTGGGTTGCCACCGTGTCCACCACATCGGCGTTGGCCAGCAGGCCGGAAACAACGGCGCCCAGCGGGTCTCCCAGGAATTCTCCCAGCGCCGCCCGGGTCGTCGGGTCGGCGGCAAGACCGGAGATCAAGCCGGCCACCGTCGAACCCACCGCCCGCAGGAAACCGGCGTCTACCAGGAATTGCCTGACGGCGGCCGCCGCCGTGGCACCCGCGGCGTCCTGGATCGCCGTGCTGGCACGCACGCCGTCCATCACTTCGTCCAGAACAGCGCCCAGGTTCTCCTCGCTGAAGCCGCCGGCGAGCAGGTCCTCGACAGCCTGCCCCATCAGCGCACCCAGGCCCTCAGCTGCTCCAGACTGGGAGGCGAACACCGGCAGCACCGAATTCACCAGTGCGGTCACCCCGCCGGTCACCGCGGGATCAGCCAGCAGGGCCATCACCGCGTCAGCGACCACCCTGCCCACGCCCGGCGCGGCCGGGTTGTCCCCCAGCAGCCCGGTCACCAAGCCGGCCACGGTCTGCCCGGCGAACTCCCGCACCGCCGGCGAGGCCGTCAGTGACGAGATCAATTGCGAGGCGACCGAACCTACCGCCGACAACAACCGGTCATCGTCGAGTACCGCGCTCACCAGACCGGCCGCCGTCTTCCCCGCCGCCTGCCGTAGCTCCGGACTGGCCTGTACCCCCGCCACCGCCTCGCCAAGTACCGCCTTGAGGTTGTCCTCCCCGAACCCCCCGGCCAACAAATCCTGCACCGCCTGCCCGGCCAACCCACCCAACGCCGCCACCACACCATCACCGGCCAACACCGCCGGCACCACCACACCCACCAACCGCCCAGCGATCCCCACCACCGCCGGATCAGCCAACAACCCCTGCACCGCCGCCCCCACCACACCAGCGACATCCCCCGCCGCCGGACTATCAGCCAACAACCCCGCCACCAGAGCAGCGACCGAATCCCCCGCCACCTCACGCACCGCCGCCGAGGCCGCCAACGACGAGATCAATTGCGAGGCAACCGAACCCACCGATGAGATCAGCTCAGCGTCACCCAGCACCTCTTGGGCGACCGCGGCGGCGGTCGATCCGAGAGCCTCCGCGACGGAGGGCGCGGGAACCACCGTAATTGATGTTCCCAGGTTCGTGTTGAACCAGTTTCGCAGCCAGTTGGTCAGGGTGACGGCCAACGCGCTGCTGATATCGGGTTGACCCATGAGCGTGGCGAGGGCCGAACCCGTCAAGTCGGAGATGTGTCCGCCTGCTGAGCTGAGCAGGCCGACGACGGCTGCACTGACCGCGTCGGCGACATCCTCGGCAACGGCGGGTTCACCGACGATCATGCCGCCAACCACCTGGCCGGTCAGAGTTCCGGCGAACTCCCCGACCTCCGGGGAAGAGGTCAGCACCTTGAGCGCGGCGGTCGTTGCAGTGCCGAATGTCTCTCGCACACCTGGATTGGCGAGGAATGTGCCGAGCGCATTCTGCAACGGCAGGCCGATCTGATCTTCGAGGAGCTGGGAGACGGTGTAATCACCGAACGCAAGGCTCCAGAAGAGACGCAGGACGTCCCAGCCGTCCGGCAGTCCAGGCAGATTGGTGAGCACTGCATCGAATGCTGCGCGCACGACGGCATTGCCGGGATCCCCGAAGGCGGTTTGGACGAAGGTGACGACGGCCTCGCCAACGACAGTCCCGACCGCCGGGTTCACCCGCTGGCCGACGAGGCCGGAGACGAAATCCAGAATCACCGGGTCGGATGCGAGCCGGACGACTTCAGGGGCGACGGTGCCGTTGAAGACCCAATCGCGAATGCCGTCCAGGAAAATGGTGGCGATCACGGTGTTCACCGGCGCGGGCAGCTGGGGGGCAAGGTCGGAGAGGAAACCCCCGACCAGTGGCGTCAGAACAGGCCTGGTGATGTTGTTCCACATCCACGCCTCGACGTCAGAGACCGCGACACCCAGGAAGTTGATCGCGCTGACGACAGCGTCGTACGAGACCGACACGATGCCGGCAAGGAAGTTCCAGGGATCGATGACCGAGGCCGCCCGGGGGTAGCCGGTTGCTCCTCTGTTTCCGGACGCTGCCGAGCCAGGGCCCGAGGTGACGACGCCCCGCACGAGACCGTCGCTGCGACCGCCCAGCCCGGCGTTTCCGTCCGCGCCCATCAGAAGCCCCGCGCGTCCGCCGTCACCGCCCTTGCCACCGGCAACGACACCGGACCCCCCGTTACCGCCGGCACCACCGTCGCCGATCAGCAGGCCTCCGCCACCGCCCTGTCCGCCTGCACCGCCGAGCCCGGCGAGGACTCCACCGTCTCCGCCGAGACTGCCGTCGCCGGTGGCGCCCGCATCCGCGCCGTTGCCGCCTGCGCCGCCGTCGCCGAAGAGCAGCCCGCCCCTGCCGCCGTCTCCGCCGGTTCCCCCGTTGATGCCGGTGACGCCGTCACCGCCCGCGCCACCGCTCCCGAACCAGCCCGCCGCCCCGCCGTTCCCGCCGTTGAAACCGTTGCCGCCGTTACCGATCAGCCCAGCCCTGCCGCCGTCGCACGTCCCACTGGTGCACGCGCCCCCATAGCCGGTGTAGCTGTAACCATCGCCGAACAGGATCCCTGCATCAGGGTGCTCAGCGGTGCCGTCGCCGACGAGATAGCGGAGAACCGTCCTGGCCTGGACAGGCTTGAGCGCCAAGCCGGCGGCCGGTTCTCCGGAGGTCACCGCCGCAGCGGGAGCAGCTGTGCCCGAGCCACCAGGTAGCTGTCTTCTGCTGACCGCCAGCGCGGACCAGGCAAGCGGCCCGGCACCGGGGGCACCGGAGTCGCCTCCGCCGGCCAGCCACGCCAGCGGACCCCCGCTCGTCGCTGCGAGCGCACCTCGCGGCTTTGCCGCCGTCATTGCCGGAGGCGGGGCAGCCGCTCTGAGGGCTGCGACACCTGAAATCGTTGTGGCCGAATTGTTTTCGGCAACGGGCGACGTTCCGAGACCCACGGTTCCTTTCGAAGCGATCGCCGCGGGCTCATCCGTCACGATGGCGCGGGCCGCCGCCGGGCTGACGGGCTTTGCGGGTTCGGGTGGGCCAGGCGTGACGCGAGAAGGTTGCAGGGTCACCGGCCGATTCACCCGGTTGCGCCTTTGCGGCGCTTTCACCTCTGCGGCTGGATTCCCGGCAGCGCTCTGTCGCGGCGGCTCTCCATCGGTTGCCGCCCTCGGCGCTCGGGCCGCGTCGCGCCGAGCCCGGGGGGCCTTCGCGGGAGCCGCTTCGGGTTTGTCGGCCGACTCCTCGGCGCTGTGGGCCGAGCCACCGCCGTCCGCAGGGTTTCCGTTGCCGGTGTCGGCCATGGCCACCCCGGGCAGACCGCCGATAAGCCCGCCCACTCCGAGTGCAACCGCCAGCGCGCCGACTCGGCCTACATAATGCGTCGGGCGGGTCACCGGAACCAGCGTCCACCCGCCGGCGCCGTCCTCGACGAGCCGACGCGCCCCGACCGACATCCGATGGCGGCCGACGGCATCCCTGCGGTGGCGGCCGGACCCGGCCTGTTGCTGACGGTCCATCGGCGCACCCTTCCCGCCGCCCATCGCCGGGTCGCGGCACGTGGTCTAAAAGTGACTTGTATCACAACTGACCAGCAATTTTCCAATCGCGTCGCCACGCGGCCGCCCGTTTCTCCGGAATCACCGCCCGTGGTAACCAGAAACCCCATTGATATGGCCGTCGTCATGGCCGTGCCGGCCAGTTCACCCAACCCGCCGGCAAAGTCGCCACCAAGCTTGAGCAGGTGCTCACTCTTGGCGGGGTCAAACCCGAACTCAGGCAGTCATGACCTGTTCCCGGTTTCCCGGACGGCTTCTGTTGGGTGTTCACGCGGCCGTGTTGGTGGTCGTGTGATGTCTTTCGTAGTCGATGGGGCTGCGGTAGTCCAGAGCGCTGTGTCGGCGTACCGGGTTGTAGAAGGCTTCGATGTATTCGAAGATCGCCGTCGCAAGTTCGGCGCGGGTGGTCCAGGTGCGCCGGTCGAGCAGTTCGATCTGAATGGAGCCGAAGAACGATTCGATCATCGCGTTGTCGAACGCTGAGGCCACTCGCCCCATGGATCCCAGTTGGCCGGCCTCGCGCAGTCGGTGCCCGAATAGCCAGGAGGTGTATTGCGCTCCACGGTCTGAATGAACCACTGTGCCAACGGGTTTGCGGCGGAGCCGGGCCATGTCCAGGGCATCGGCGACCAGCTCGGTGCGCAGATGGTCGGCGATCGACCAGCCCACCACCCGGCGGGAGAAGACATCAAGGACGACCGCGGCGTACACCCAGCCCTCACCGGTGCGGTGCTGGGTGATGTCGGTGACCCACAGCCGGTCGGGCCCCTCGGCACGAAACTGACGGTTGACCAGGTCCGGCCACGACGCCGCTGCCGGCCGGGGCCGGCGCCACCGGCGGCGGTGCACGCCCTGCAGTGCGACGAGTTTCATGCAGCGCCAGACTCGCTTGCGGCTGACCCTGCGGCCTTGGCCATGGCGCAGCTCGGCGTGGATCCGGCGCACCCCGTAGGTCTGGCGCGAGGCGGTATGGATCGCGGCGATGGTGTTGGCCAACTCCGCATCCTCGCGGTCACGGGAGCTGGCCGGCCGGGACCGCCATTCGTA
>NZ_JBJTJF010000050.1:0-75436 GCF_046095365.1 Mycobacterium sp. | reverse complement strand
ACCTACCCGTCCACGCACGGGGTCTTCGAGACGGCCATCGGTGACATCTGCGCGGCCGTGCACGAGGCAGGCGGCCAGGTGTACGTCGACGGTGCGAACCTCAACGCACTCGTGGGTCTTGCCAAGCCGGGGAAGTTCGGTGCCGACGTCTCGCACCTGAACCTGCACAAGACGTTCTGCATCCCGCACGGCGGGGGCGGCCCCGGGGTGGGGCCGGTCGCGGGGGGCGCGCACCTGGCGGACGACCAGCCCGGTCATCGCGTCGCACCCGGTCTCCCGCACGGGCACCCGGTGTCGGGCGCACCCTACGGTTCGGCGTCGATCCTGCCGATCACGTGGGCCTACATCAGGATGATGGGGCCTCAGGGACTGCGCCAGGCGTCGCTGGCGGCGATCGCCTCGGCCAACTACATCGCCCGCCGCCTCGACGAGTACTACCCGGTTCTCTACACCGGAGAGAACGGCATGGTGGCCCATGAGTGCATCCTGGATCTGCGGCCCATCACCAAAGCCACCGGCGTCACGGTCGACGATGTGGCAAAGCGCCTGGCCGACTACGGATTCCATGCGCCGACCATGAGCTTCCCGGTGGCCGGCACGCTGATGGTCGAGCCCACCGAGAGCGAGAGCCTCGCCGAGGTGGACGCCTTCTGTGAGGCGATGATCGCCATCCGCGCCGAGATCGACAAGGTGGGCTCCGGTCAGTGGCCGGCCGAGGACAATCCGCTGCGCAACGCCCCGCACACCGCGGAGTGTCTCCTGACCGAGCGGTGGGACCACCCGTACACCCGCGAAGAGGCCGCCTACCCGCTGGGCAAGGGATTCCGGCCCAAGGTGTGGCCGCCGGTGCGGCGCATCGACGGCGCCTACGGCGACCGTAACCTGGTGTGCTCCTGCCCGCCGGTCGAAGCCTTCGCGTAACCGCCGGCGGCCGCCTGCCGTCCGCGCCCGACCGGGCTCAGGACAGCATCCGCGCTATCGCCGCAGCCAGATCGGGGGAGTCCGAGCGGGGCACCTCCTGGTAGTTGCCGCCGGTGAGTTGCGCCACCGCCTCCCAGGTCGGCCGATCCGGATCGCCGCCGAAGTCGATGACGTTGACGGCCACCCGGCGGTCGGGGTCCTGGGAATTCCTGATGAAGTCCTGCAATCCGGGACCGTCCAGCGTGCGGTCGGTGTGCGGGCCCTGGGTGATCACCAGCACCGAGTTCGGTTGCCCGGGAACATAGTTGAGCAGGGCATCTCCGTAGGCTGCCCGCAGAGTGGTGAAAGACAGGCCGCCGCCGCTGGTCGGTGTCGTCGCATCGAGTACCCCGGCGATCTCCGCCGCGCGGGGCTGGGGCCCGAGCGGGTCACCCAGCGGGCCGGTCGGAACCACCGCACCGCTGTCGATCTTGTTGAAGGTCCACAACCCCACGGCGGCGTCGGGCGGCAGCGCATTGATCCGATCCCGCAGAGCGGCGGTGACGTTGAGCAGTCGCGGCCGGCCCGCCTCGTCGCCGGTGAGGCCCTCGTTGAGGACGATGGTCGTGGTCCCGCCCGCCGCCGGGCTGATCACCGCGGCCACCGCCGCGCGGGTCTGATCGTCGCCGGCCGGTACCGGGGCGGCCAGTTCGGGGAAGTCGACGACGCCGTTGGCCTCCGGGCCGGACTCGGCGTCCGGCGCCCGGAAGCCGACCTCGGCCAGATCGGCCTGCTGCCCCGGCTTGCGCATGAAACGGGCGAACTCGCTGGCCGCGGCCACCTGCTCCTCGGCCAGCCACGGCCCGGACATCAGCACGGTCGGGTAGTCGGCGACGGCGACCGGGCCGGCGGGCAGCCACCCCGCGACGGTGCCGGCGGCATCTCCCATGCCGGCCGTGCGGGAGAACAACTGCTGTTCGGTCATGGCCACCGCGTGCACCGGGGCCGCGGCCGGGGCCTGCGGACCGGTCAGGGCCTGCCAGGCCTGGTCGGCGGTGTTGTCCGGAAGTCGTGGCTGCCCGGCGATCAGGGTGCGCACCGCGTCGAGTCCGGCGGTGGGGGGTGTGGTCGGTGGCGCCGCCGCCGTCGCCACCGCTTCGGCTGCCAGGTAGGCGGCGTCGGCGGAACCGGTCGTCGGCAGGGCCAGTCGCAACGCGCCCCAGCCGGCCAGGCCGCGGCCATCCAGCGCTGCGGGATCGGACTGCAGTCCGGGCAGTGCGGCCCAGCCGTCCTGCCCCAAGGTGGCCTTGAGCTCGGGCGGGACCGCCAGCAGCACCGGCGAGGTGACCAGGGAACGGGCGTCGCTGACCACCTCCTTGCCGGCGGCGGCCTGTAGCCGGGCGGACTGGATCGAACTCGCGGGTAACCACAGGGCCGGGCGCTCGCCGAGCTCAGCAGGCCAGGAGCCGGTCAGTCCGTTGAGCACGGAGTCCGAATCGGACTGTGTGACAACAACGTTCGCGCACTTGTCGCCGACCGGCGTGGCCTCGTCGTTGAACCGCTCGGCAAAGGTGTTGATCGCGTCGGCAATCGAGGGGTCGGCGACCACGGCGACGTTCGCGGTCCCATGCAGACACTCACTCGCCGCGTCGGTTGACCGCCTGGACAGTGCGTCGCCGAAGAACCGCCACAGGACGAATCCCCCGGCCAGCACCACGACCGCGACCAGCGCGGCGATCACGCCGAGGCTCACTCCCCGGCGGGCGCCGTCCTCCCGGCGCCGGCGGCCCTGCCAGTCGCCGCGGCTCCTCGGTATCCGCCCGGACGGCGGACCGGAGGAATCCTCGGCGGGTTCCCCCTGCGGGATGCTGTGCCTGCCCATCAGTGACTCTCCCGCCTACCGGCCCAGGCTCGCCTTGAACTCGCGGCGGCGCCGGTGCAGGATCGGCTCGGTGTACCCGCTGGGCTGCGCGGCGCCGGACAGGATGAGCTCCTGGGCGGCCTGGAAGGCGATGCTGCCGTCGGGGTCGGGGGCCATCGGCCGGTAGTCCGGGTCACCGGCGTTCTGCTCGTCGACCACCTCCGCCATCCGCCGCAGGCTGGACTTCACGTCGTCGGCCGTGATCACACCGTGGCGCAGCCAGTTGGCCAGCAGCTGGCTGGAGATCCTCAGGGTGGCGCGGTCCTCCATCAACGCGACATCGTGGATGTCGGGCACCTTCGAGCAGCCCACCCCGGCGTCGATCCAGCGCACCACGTAGCCCAGGATCGACTGGCAGTTGTTGTCGACCTCCTCGTGGATCTCCTTCGTCGACCAGGCCAGGTCGCCGCGGGCCAGCGGAATGGTCAGCAGGTCATCAATGCCGGCGCGGGACCGTCCGGCAAGTTCCCGCTGCACCGCATACACGTCGACGTAGTGGTAGTGCATGGCGTGCAGGGTGGCGGCGGTGGGCGACGGCACCCAGGCCGTGGTGGCGCCGGCCCGGGGCTGAGCGATCTTCTGCTCCACCATGTCGGCCATCAGGTCGGTCATCGCCCACATGCCCTTGCCGATCTGTGCGCGCCCCGAGAAGCCGGTCTCCAGGCCCACGTCGACGTTCTGGTCCTCGTATGCCAGGATCCACGGCTGGGTCTTCATGGCCCCTTTGCGGATCATCGGGCCGGCCTCCATCGAGGTGTGGATCTCGTCACCGGTGCGGTCCAGGAAACCGGTGTTGATGAACACCACCCGGTCGGCGGCGGCCTTCACGCAGGCCTTGAGGTTCAGCGTGGTGCGCCGCTCCTCGTCCATGATGCCGACCTTGATGGTGTTCGCCGGAAGCCCCAGTACGTCCTCGACCCGGCTGAACAGCTCGCAGGTGTAGGCCACCTCGTCGGGGCCGTGCATCTTGGGCTTGACGATGTAGATCGATCCGGTTCGGCTGTTCTGGCCGCCCAGGCCATGCAGCGCGATCAGGCTGGTGAACAGGGCGTCCTGGATTCCCTCGTAGATCTCGCGGCCGTCGGCGTCGATGATGGCGTCGTTGGTCATCAGGTGTCCGACGTTGCGCACGAATAGCAGGCTGCGGCCCGGCAGAGTCAGCGGCGAACCGTCAGGGGCGGTGTAGCCACGGTCGGCGTTGAGCACCCGGGTGAAAGACCTGCCGCCCTTGCTGACCTCCTCGGCCAGGTCACCACGGTTGAGTCCCAACCAGTTTCGGTAGCCGAGCACCTTGTCCTCGGCGTCGACCGCGGCGACGGAGTCCTCGAAGTCCATGATCGTGGTGATGGCGGACTCCAGCACGACGTCCTTGATCCCGGCCGGATCGGTGGAGCCGATGGGGGACTCGCGGTCGAACAGGATCTCGATGTGCAGTCCGTGGTGGGAAAGCAGCACCGAGGCCGGGTCGGCCGGGTCGCCGGTGAAGCCGGCGAACAGAGCCGGCTCGGCCAGGCCGGTGACATCGCCGTTGGCCAGACCCACTTCCAGGCGGCCGTCCTCGACCAGGAAGCGGGTGGCGTCGCGATAACTGGCGTCCACCAACGGCACGACGTCGTCGAGGAAGCGCCGGGCGTAGGCGATAACCCTCTCGCCGCGGACGGTGTTGTAGCCGCTGCCGCGCTCCGCGCCGCCCTCCTCGCTGATGACGTCGGTCCCGTACAGCGCGTCGTAGAGGGAGCCCCATCGGGCATTGGCGGCGTTGAGCGCGAACCGCGCGTTGAGGATCGGCACCACAAGCTGCGGTCCGGCCGTGGAGGTGATCTCCGGGTCCACGCCGGATGTGGTGATGGTGAAGTCCGCGGGCTCGTGATCCAGATACCCGATCTCGGCGAGGAAGCGGCGGTAGTCGGGGCCGTCGAAACCCCCCACCACGCGCTGGCGATGCCACCTGTCGATCCGGGCCTGCAGGTCGTCGCGACGGGCCAGCAGTTCGTCGTTGCGCGGCGTGAGGTCACCGACCACCTTGTCCACGCCGGCCCAGAAGCTGTCGGGGTCGACGCCGGTGCCCGGCAGGGCCTCGTCGGTGATGAAGTCGTAGAGGCTCTGTGCGACTCGCAGATTGCCCACGACCACCCGGTTCGTCATCCAATCCTCCCGCGTAATCCCTCGCGCACGTCGGCTGTCCACAGGGTCGTCTGATCCTATCCGGCGGCGGAGTGCCTCCCGGCGCTGCGCCGGGGTCCTACTGCCGGTGGGCGCTGTCGCGAACGGTTCCGACCAGGTCCGCTACCAGATCCTCCAGTGTGACCATGCCGCACACCGCGCCGTCCTCGGCGGTGAGCAGGGCCAGGTGGCTGTTGGTGTCGCGCAGTCGTGACATCGCCTCGGCCAGCGGCATGGCAGCCGATAACCGCGGCAGCCAGCGCACCGAGGAGGCGGCGAGCGCCGCGCCGGGGTGGTCGATCAGATCCAGGGTGTCCTTGATGTGGACGAACCCGATGAAGCCGCCGCCGGTGTCGGTCACCGGGAAACGGGAGTAACCGGATTCGGCCAGGGCCGCCTCGATGGCGGCGACGCTCGGGCCGCTGCCAGCTGCGGCGACGGGCACCGACCTGATGCCGGCCAGCGGCATGCCGACATCGCCCACCGCCCGGGTGCGGATCTGCAGCGCCCGGGACAGCCGCATGTGCTCCTCGGGGTCGAGCAGACCCTCCGAGCGCGACTCGGCGATCATCTCGGCGAGTTCCACCATGGAGACGGTGTTCTCCAGCTCGGTCTTGGCCTGGACGCCCATCAGCCGCAGGACGGAGCGTGCGCACCAGTCGTAGACGGCGATCACCGGCCGGGTTGCCTTGACCCAGAGCAGGTAGGGCGGGACCAGCAGCATGGCGACCTTCTCCGGCCCGGCCAGCGCGATGTTCTTGGGCACCATCTCGCCGAGCAGCACGTGCAGGATCACCACCACGGTGATCGCCACCACGAAGGACACCGTGTGCACCACCGCGACGGGGACTCCGAACAGGTCGAACACCGGCTCAAGCAGATGGGCCACCGCGGGCTCGCCGACGCGGCCCAGGATGATCGAACCGATGGTGATGCCCAACTGTGCGCCGGCCAGCATCACCGCCAGGTTCTCACCGGCGCGGATCACCGTGACGGCGCTTCGCTTGCCCTGTTCGGCCAGCGCTTCCAGCCGGTCGCGGCGAGCGGAGATCAGCGCGAACTCCGCGCCGACGAAGAAGGCGTTGGCCGCGATCAGCAGCACTGTCAGGATCAGTGCGAAGAACTCACCCACCGTTGCCCCCCTCCGGTACGGCGACTTTGACCAGGTCGAGCAGGTCGATCCGGCGTCCGTCCATCCGGACCACGGTGGCCCGCCAGCGCTGCGGGTGGTCGAGGGCGTCGGGCTCGAAGGCGGTGAGTTCCACGGAGTCGCCTTCGGCCGGTATCTGCCCGAGAACATGCATGACCAGGCCGCCGATGGTCTCGTAGTCGCCCTCGGCGCCGCGGAAACCCGTGGAATCGGCAACCTCGTCGATCCGGAGCAGGCCCGAGACCCGGTGCCCGCCGGTGATTTTGACAACTTCGGGATTCAGTTCGTCGTGCTCGTCGCGGATATCGCCGACGATCTCCTCGATCAGGTCCTCGCCCGTGACCACGCCGGCGATGCCGCCGTACTCGTCGGCGACGAGGGCGGTGTGCATGGCATTGCCGTGGATCTCCTCCATCAGCGCGTCGCCGTCCAGTGTCGAGGGGACTACCGGCACGGTCAGTGCCAGAGCGCCGAGCCTGGTGCCCACCCGTTCGGCGTGGGGTATGGCGAAGATCTGCTTGATGTGCACCACCCCGACGGTCTCGTCGAGATCGCCGCGGGTCACCGGGAACCGGGAGTGGCCGGTTCGGCGCGCCTTCTCCAGCAGTTCGGCGACGGTGTCGTCGGCATCGAGCGACACGACCTTGGACCGCGGGGTCATGAACTCCTCGGCGGTTCGGGCGCCGAACAGCAGCGACCGGTCCACCAGGTTGGCGGTGGGCTGGTCCAGCGAGCCCTGCTTGGCCGAGGTGCGGACCAGGGAGACCAGTTCCTGCGGCGAGCGAGCCGAACTGAGTTCGTCGGCGGGTTCGATGCCGAACCGGTGCAGGACCCGGTTGGCGACGCCGTTGGTCAGCCGGATCAGCGGGGTCACCGCGGCGGAGAAGAACACCTGCGGGCCCGCCACGACGCGTGCGGTGGGCAGTGGGACGGCGATCGCCAGGTACTGGGCCACCAGTTCGCCGAACACCATCGACACCGATGTCGCGATGAGCAAGGCCAGGACCAGCGCCACCCCGTCCACCCAGTAGCCCGGCACCCCGGCGGCCGTCAGCAGCGGGGCGATCAGCCGGGCGATGACCGGTTCGGCGAGATAGCCGGTGATCAGGGTGGTGATCGAGATGCCCACCTGGGCGCCGGAGAGCTGGAACGAGAGCGTGCGGTGGGCCTTCTGGACCATGCGGTCTCGCGGGCCGCCGGTGCGCGCGTTGGCGTCGACGGTGCTGCGCTCCAGGGCGGTCAGCGAGAACTCCGCGGCCACGAACACCGCGGTGCCCGCGGTGAGCAGCGCGAAGGCGAGCAGGCTCAGCAGGACGGAGACGACGCTCACCCGCGCTCCGTCCGCCGCACCAAGATCTCATTCGGGGCCTGCGGCACGCCGACCCCTTCCCGCTCGCAGAACAGAGTTCCAATCCTAGCCGCGCGCAGCGGCGTCGGGGTCGGCAATCCGCGCCGGGTCACCAGCCGGCGGGCAGCGGGTGGCCTTCGGCGAACCCCGCCCCGGATTGCACCCCGAGGACCGCCCGTCCGTGTAGCTCGCCCAGCGTGGCGGCCCCCACGTAGGTGCAGGCGCTGCGCACCCCGGAGGTGATGTGGTCCAGCAGGTCCTCAACCCCGCCGCGGGCGGGGTCCAACGCCATCCGTGATGAGGAGATGCCCTCCTCGAACAGCGCCTTGCGGGCGCGGTCGAACGGGCTGTCGGCGGAGGTGCGGGCGGCGACCGCCCGTTTGGAGGCCATGCCGTAGCTCTCCTTGTAGGGCTGGCCGTCACGGTCGAACATCAGATCCCCAGGCGATTCGTAGGTGCCGGCGAACCATGACCCGATCATCACATTCGCCGCGCCCGCGGCCAGTGCCAGCGCGACGTCGCGGGGATGACGCACGCCACCGTCAGCCCAGACATGGCCACCGAGTTCCCTTGCCGCCGAGGAGCATTCGAGGACGGCCGAGAACTGCGGACGGCCGACTCCGGTCATCATCCGAGTTGTACACATGGCGCCCGGGCCGACTCCGACCTTGACGATCGAGGCGCCCGCGGCCAGCAGGTCCCGGGTTCCCTCGGCCGAGACCACATTGCCGGCCACGAGCGGGATGTCCAGGCCCAGGGCAGCGACCGCCTTGATGGCGTCGAGCATCTTGACCTGATGGCCGTGCGCGGTGTCGATCACCAGCACGTCGATACCGGTCTCGGCCAGTGCTGCGGCCTTGGCGGCGACGTCGCCGTTGATGCCGACGGCCGCAGCCACCCGCAGTCGTCCGCCGGCGTCGACGGCGGGGGAGTAGATGCCGGCCCGCACCGCCCCGGTACGGGTGAGCACCCCGCCCAGCGAGCCGTCCGGCGCGGTGAGCACCGCGACCCCGACCGGGTTGTGTTCGAGCAGTTCGAAGACCCGGCGCGGCTCGGTGGCCAGCGGCGCGGTGACGAAGTCGGTCAGCGCGACGTCGCGGACCCGGGCGAAGCGGTCCACACCGACGGTGGCGGCATCTGTCACCAGCCCTATCGGCCGGCCGGCCGGGTCGACCACCACCGCCGCGCCGTGCGCGCGCTTGTGTATGAGCGCGACCGCGTCGGAGACCGAGTCCTCGGCATCCAGGGTGACCGGGGTGTCGGCCACCAGATGCCGGCTCTTGACGAAGTCGACGGTCTGGCGCACCGCGTCGGCGGGGAGGTCCTGGGGGAGCACCACGATGCCGCCGCGGCGGGCCACCGTCTCGGCCATCCGCCGGCCCGCCACCGCCGTCATGTTGGCCACCACCACCGGGATGGTGGTGCCGGTGCCGTCGGAGGTGGACAGGTCGACGTCGAAACGGGAGTCGATCTCCGAACCGTTGGGGACGATGAAGACGTCGTTGTAGGTCAGGTCGTGGTCGGGACGGTGACCGTCGAGGAAGCGCACCTGCTGAGCCTAACGGCCCCGCCCCGCAGCGCGAGCAGACGCGGAAGTCCCGCGGCCGGGCTCGGGGACGGTGGACTGCGGAGTCAGACCTGGACTTCGGTGTGGTCGCCGCTCCACTGGGTGTGGAAGCGCGCCGCAGGCTCGGCGTCGATCCGGCCGTAGGTGTGGGCGCCGAAGAAGTCGCGCTGGCCCTGGACCAGCGCGGCCGGCAGCCGTTCGGCGCGCAGGCCGTCGTAGTAGGACAGCGCCGAGGCGAAACCGGGGATGGGGATGCCCAACTCGGTGGCGGTCACCACCACGCGGCGCCATCCGTCGACGCCGGACTCCACGGCGCTGCGGAAGTACGGGTCGGCGATCAGCGTCGGCAACGCCGGGTCGGCGTCGTAGGCGTCCTTGATCCGGTTGAGGAACTTGGCCCGGATGATGCAGCCGCCGCGCCAGATGGTGGCCAGATCGCCGGGCCTGATATCCCAGCCGTACTCATCGGACCCGGCCTGGATGTGGTTGAAGCCCTGCGCGTAGGCGATGATCTTCGAGGCGTACAGGGCCTGGCGGACGTCTTCGATGAATTGCTCTGCATCCGCGGGTTTCTCGCCGAGCTTCCCGGAGGCGAAGCCGGCCACGGCCCGGCGCTGGGGCACCGATCCGGACAGTGCGCGGGCGAACACCGCCTCGGCGATGCCGGTGACCGGCACGCCCAGGTCCAGCGCGGACTTGACGGTCCAGCGGCCGGTGCCCTTCTGTTCGGCTTCGTCGACGATCACGTCCACCAGGGGCTTGCCGGTCTTGGCGTCCACCTGGCGCAGCACCTCGGCGGTGATCTCGACCAGGAAGCTGTCCAGATCGCCGGCGTTCCATTCGGTGAACACCTCGGCGATGTCCCGGGCGCTCAGACCGAGGCCGTCGCGCAGCAGCTGATAGGCCTCGGCGATGAGTTGCATGTCGGAGTACTCGATGCCGTTGTGCACCATCTTGACGAAGTGCCCGGCGCCGTCGGGTCCGATGTGGGTGCAGCAGGGCACGCCGTCGACGTGTGCGGAGATCTCCTCCAGCAGCGGGCCCAGGGACTCGTAGGACTCCTTCGGGCCGCCGGGCATGATCGACGGCCCGTTGAGCGCTCCCTCCTCACCACCGGAGATCCCGGCTCCGACGAAGTGCAGGCCGCGATCGGCCATCGCCTTCTCCCGCCGGATGGTGTCGGTGTAGAGCGCGTTGCCGCCGTCGATGATGATGTCGCCCGGCTCCATCGCGTCGGCCAACTCGTTGATCACCGCGTCGGTGGGCTCCCCGGCCTTGACCATGATCAGCACCCGGCGCGGGCGCTCCAGGGCGGCGAGGAACTCCTCGACGCTCTCCGACCGCACGAACTTGCCCTCCGAACCGTGTTCGGCCAGCAGCGCATCGGTGCGGCCGATCGACCGGTTGTGCAGCGCAACGGTATAGCCGTGCCGGGCGAAGTTGCGGGCGATGTTGGAACCCATGACCGCCAGCCCGGTGACGCCGATCTGCGCGGTCGCCTTTTGCGAAGAGCTCATTGGAACGCCTTTCTTGTCGTCGTCAGGGCCACAGCCGCTGCAGTTCGGCCAGCCATGGAACCGCCACCGCGATGGTGGGGACGATCAGTACCGCGGCGGCGGCGATGTAGGCGACCAGGGCCACCGCGACGCTGTTGGGCGGTCCGGCGAGCCGGTGCACCCGGATCACCGTGCTCGGGCCGCCGGCGGCCAGGGCTCCGGCCGGGGTCGGCCCGCAGGCGCAGGCCACCAGAGCCCGGGCCAGCGGGCTGGGGCCGGTGTGCCGCACCGCGGCGTCATCGGCCAGAAGTTCGACCAGCAGCGCCACCGCGTTGAGTGCGCTGGCGCTGCGCACGAACCGCGGGAATGCCGTGTGCGCCGCGACGAAGGCCTCCAGCACCAGGTCGTGGCGGGCCCGAAGGTGGGTCCGTTCGTGCCGCAGGATCGCGGCCAGTTCCGGCTCGGTGAGCGCAGCCAGGGTGCCCCGGCTGAGGACCACCCGGCTGCGCACGCCGGGCAGGCAGTAGGCCAGCGGTTCGGCGACGTCGAGCACCCGCACCGCGCCGAGTTCGCGGCGGTGCTCGGCTAGCAGGTCGACCATCATCCGGTGTTGCGCGCGCCGGCGGCGGGTGCCCACCGCCACCTCGACGAAGGCCAGCGCCAGGCGGGCGCCGATGACCAGGGTCGCGGCCAGCACCGCCACCGAGCCCAACCACAGCGGCCAGCCCAGGGCCGCGATCTGCTCACCGACATCAGCCGTCGGACGACCGTCGGGGCCGGGCACGAACAGCCTGGTGGCGAGGGCCAGGCCGGCACTGAAAGCCGACAGCACCGCGGCCACGGCGATCGACTGCCACAGCACGACGGCGGCCCGGGGTGCGCGCATCGGCCAGTGGGCTTTCGCCAGCAACCCCGGGACCGGCCCGACAAGAGCCAGGGCCAGGACGGTGAAGGCCAGCGCTGACACGTCTGACAGTGTCTCCCAGCGGGGAGGCCGGTGGGTGTCTTTCGACTCAGCCTGAGCGGTGTCTGGCCTCCAGGCCGGCCAGCGCCCGGCGCAACGCCTCGGCCTCGTCGGCGCCGACCCGCTCGACGAAATGGATCAGGGCGGCGCGGCGGTCCCCGGATTCGACCGCCTGGTCCAGGGCGTCGACCATCAGGCCGGCCACCAGTTCGTCGCGGCCGTGCGCCGCCGCGTAGCGGTGAGCGCGGTCATCGCGGATCTGAACCACCAGCTTCTTGCGGGCCAGGCGCTGCAGGACCGTCATGACGGTGGTGTAGGCGAGGTCGCGCCGGACGGCCAGGGCCTGGTGGACCTGCCGGACGGTCTGCGGCCGCTCGGCTGCCCACAGCTGATCCATCACGCTGCGCTCCAGGTCGCCCAGACCGGTCAGCTTGGCCATGCCCTCATCTCCCATGTCGAGGGTACTCCGGTTACTACGGAGCGTCGTACCTCGATTTCACGGTTCAACTCCCCGGGTCCCGGGAAAGTTCCCCCGGATCCCACCGGCCCCCCGGGAACCGGCGGAGTGGTCCACGGTGTAGACACGGACGGGTGGAACCCGGGAATGCTCCAGAAGCACTGTCCGCGCCCTTCGATGTCACGGTCGGGCTGAAGTACGTCGACGTGACTCCCGACGGTGTCAGCGCGGAGTTGACCGTGCACCCCGCCCTGCTTCAGCCGATGGGCATCGTTCACGGCGGCGTGTGGTGCTCGGTGGTGGAGTCGCTGGCCAGCGTCTCGGCCTACACCTGGCTGTCGGCCAACGGCGGTGGCAACGTCGTGGGGGTGAACAACAACACCGACTTCCTCCGGGCCGTGACCGAGGGCACGGTCCGCGCGGCGTCCGAGCCCGTTCACCGCGGCCGGCTTCAGCAGTTGTGGCTGGTGTCCATTCGCGACGACCGGCAGCGGCTGATCGCCCGCGGGCAGGTTCGCCTGCAGAACCTCCCGGCAGCCGGGTAGCCCCTCACGGCCGAGTCGGCGCCAGGCGCAGGACCAGCCGTGCCCCGCCAAGCGGACTGGTGTCCAGCGACGCAGTGCCGCCGTGCAGTTCGGCCTGCTGCGCCACCAGGGCCAGTCCCAGCCCCGAGCCGGCGTGGGTTGCCGTCGAACCACGCGAGAACCTCTCGAACACCGCCGCCCGTTCGCTCTCCGGCACACCGCTGCCGTTGTCGTCGACGGAGATCTCCACGCCGTCGGGTGTGCTGTGGACCTCGAGCCGGACCTCGGTCGCCCCACCGTGGCGCACAGCGTTGGCGATTGCGTTGTCGATCACCAGTCGCAAGCCGGCCGGAAGCCCGGTTGTGGCAACTGTCGGTGAATGCACAAGGGAAACAGCAAGATCGGGATAAATGCGTTCGGCGTCGTGCGCGGCACGGTCGAGCAGTTCGGCGAGGTCGAACGAAACGAAGTCGTCCGCGGTCGTCAGTTCGCCCTGAGCCAGGCGTTCCAGTGCGGTCAGGGTGGCCTCGATGCGGCTCTGAGTGCGGATGGTGTCGCCGATGACCTCCCGGCGACCCTCGTCGGTCAGGTCCAGGGTGGACAGCACCTCGAGGTTGGTGCGCATCGCGGTCAGTGGGGTGCGCAACTCGTGTGAGGCCACGGCCGCGAAGTCGCGCGCCGATTCCAGGGCGGCCCTGGTCTTTGCCTGCTCGTCGCCGATGCGGGCCAGCATGCCTTCGACCGCTTCGCCGATCTCCACCGCCTCGCTGACGCCTCGGACCTGGACCTCCTCGGGTTTGGACTGCGCGTTGATGGCACGGGCCTGCTGGGCGAGCAGACGGAAGGGGTCGATCATGATCAGCGCGAAGAACCAGCCGATCAAAACCGTTCCGATGATCACCCCGCCGCAGATCAGAACGACGCGCCAGTGCAGTTCGGCGATCCGGCGCTGGGTCTGGGCCAGCGGCGCCCCGAGTGCGATCGACGCGGCCCCGACGGAGAAGGTCCGGACCCGGTACTGGACACCGTCGATACTGGTGTCCGCGTAGCCGTCGGCGAGCTCGGGTAGCACGACGTCGGTGGGCATCGACACCGTCGTGCTGCCGACCCGTACGGTGCGCACGAGATTGCCGTCGGGGCTTGGGGTTCCGGGCGCAGGCGGCCCGGAGAGCAGGGTGCTGAAATCGCCGAGACTGCTGACCGAATCCAATCGCCGGTCCAACTGGCTGTACTGGTCGTTGGTGACCCCGACCCACACCCAGGTGCCGAGGGTGAGGACCAGGATGACGACCGAAAGTGCGGCGGTGATCACGATCGTGCGCAGCGACAACATCCGGGTCGGCAGCCGCTGCAGCAGCCGGTAGACGAGTTCACGGGGTCTGAGCATGGCGGATGTTCGCCGCGGTTCGGCTAAACGGCGTGGGCGAGGATCAGGGCCCGCGGGGGCAGGTCGCAGCGCCGGGATCGACGTGCAGCGGGCATGGTTCCCCTCGTTCCCCTCGTTCCCATCGTTCGTTCCGCACCGCCCTCAGGAGGCGGTGATCTCGGCGTCCTCGATTTCCTCGACGATCTCCTCGAGTTGCTCGATCCGGGTGCGCGCGTAGGCCTGCTGCTCGGTGATCGTGAGCTGGCCGCGGTGACTGCCGATGAACGTGGTCAGCCAGGAGAACGCGGTGACGATCCGCGCCTTGAATCCGACCAGATAGGCCAGGTGCAGGAACAGCCATGACAGCCAGGCGAAGTACCCGCTGAACTCGATCGGGCCGACCTTGACCACTGCGGAGTGCCGCGAGACGGTGGCCATCGAACCCTTGTCGAAGTACTTGAACGGCTCGCGGGCCGCAGGATCGGCCCCCCTGAGTTCGGCCTTGATCCGGCCGGCCGCGTAACGGGCGCCCTGAATGGCACCCTGCGCCTGACCGGGCACACCGTCGACCAGCGCCATGTCGCCGACGGCGAAGACGTTCGGGTACCCGGGCACGGTGAGGTCGGGCAGCACCCTGATCCGGCCGGCGCGGTCGATTTCCGCGCCGGACTGGTCGGCCAGGATTTTGGCCAGCGGGGTGGCGGCCACCCCGGCCGACCACACCTTGGTCTGGCACTCGATCCGGTCGATGGTGCCGTCGGCGCGCTTGACGGTGACCCCGTTGCGATCGACGTCGGTGACCATCGCGTTGAGCTGGATCTCAACGCCGAGTTTCTCCAGCCGCTGAGCCGCTTTACGGCCGAGCTTCTCTCCCATAGGGGGCAGCACCGCCGGGGCGGCGTCGAGGAGGATCACCCGAGCCTTGGTGGAGTCGATGTGCCGGAACGTGCCCTTGAGTGTGTTGTCGGCCAACTCGGCGATCTGGCCGGCCATCTCAACGCCGGTCGGCCCCGCGCCGACGACGACGAAGGTGAGCAGTTTGGCCCGGCGCTCCGGATCGCTGGACCGCTCCGCCTGCTCGAACGCACCCAGGATGCGGCCACGGACCTCCAGGGCGTCGTCGATGGTCTTCATGCCCGGCGCCCACTCGGCGAACTCGTCGTTGCCGAAGTAGGACTGGCCCGCGCCCGCGGCCACGATGAGGGTGTCGTACGGCGTGCTGTAGGTGTGGCCCAGAAGTTCGGAGTCGACGGACTGGTTGGCCAGGTCGATGTTGGTGACCTCGCCGAGCAGAACCTGGCAGTTCTTCTGCTTGCGCAGTATCACCCGGGTCGGCGGCGCGATCTCGCCTTCGGAGATGATGCCGGTGGCCACCTGGTAGAGCAGTGGCTGGAACAGGTGGTGGGTGGTCTTGGCGATCAGTTTGATGTCGACGTCGGCCCGCTTGAGCTTCTTGGCGGCACTCAGCCCGCCGAAGCCCGAGCCGATGATCACGACCTTGTGCTTATCCGTCGGGGTGGCGCCTGGGTGGGTCATCTTCGCTCCTCGGTGAAACCTGACATCGTTACGTTAGCGGGCCGCGGGGACCGGCGGGCGGGCACCGGTCATCGTCCCATCGCGGGCTCACGGTCCCAACACCGGCCGCAGCGCTTCGCCGACCCGGGCGATCGACCCGGGAACGTCGGACGGCAGATTGACGATCACCCCGTCGACGCCGGCGTCGACCACGTGGTCGCTGATCGTTTGGGCGATCCGCTCCGGGCTGCCCACCACCATCCGGCCGCGCATCGGTTTGGGCACCATGTCGTCGGTGAACTCGCGATCGGGGATGGCGGTCAGCAGAATGCTGGTCTCCAGGGTCATCGGGTCCCGGCCGGCCTCCCGGCAGCGGGCGGCCAGCGCCGCCATCTTTGCCGGCAACTCGGGCAGGGCAGCGATGATGTTGAGGTGGTCGAAGTGGCGGGCGGCCAGTCCGAAGGTTTTCCTCACACCGCTTCCGCCGATCATCAGCGGGATGTGGTCGCGGAATCGCGGTACGGCCACGGCATCCTCGGTGCGGTAGTACCGGCCCTGGAAGGTGACCCGCTCGCCTGCGATCATCGGCAGCATGATCGCCAGCGCCTCGTCGAGTTTGGCGAACCGCTCGGTGAACGTGCCGAACTCGAAACCAAGCTGGGTGTGCTCCAGTTCGAACCAGCCGGTCCCGACGCCCAGCACCGCCCTGCCCTGACTGAGGACGTCCAGAGTGGTGATGCTCTTGGCCAGCAGGGTGGGGTTGCGGTAGGTGTTTCCGGTGACGAGCGTGCCGAGCAGAACCCGCTCCGTGCCGGTCGCCAGCGCCCCGAGTGCGGTGTAGGCCTCCAGCATCGGCTCGTCGGGAGAGCCGAGCATCGGCAGCTGATAGAAGTGGTCCATCAGGAAGACCGCGTCGAATCCGGCCGCCTCGGCCTCGCGCGCCTGGGCCATCACGGTGGGGAACAACTCGGCCACCGGCGTGCCGTAGGAGAAGTTCGGGATCTGCAGGCCGAGTCGGATCGTCACGCCTGGCAACAGTAATGCGGCTGCGGCGCACGCTCAGAACAGGCTGAGGGAAATCAGCACCACGGCCAGGAGTGGAAAGGCGCCCTGGATGATCGCCGGCCGTGCCTTGTCCGGCGACGACGACAACAACACGACGGCGGCGGCGAGCATGGACCCGACTCCGGCCAGGATCAGCGCGGCGCCGACGCTTCGGTGCCCGGCCAGGACCAGCGCGACGCCGACGACGGTGACCACCGCGAGGAAGAGGTTGTAGAAGCCCTGATTGAAGGCCAGCATCCTGGTGGTCTGGGCTTCCTCCGGTGTGGTCCCGAACACCGCACGAGTGCGCGCTGTGGTCCAGGCGAAGGACTCCAGCGCGAAGATATAGACGTGCAGGCCGGCGGCCAGCGCCGCGAAGACAAGTCCGGCGCTGATCATCTGAAACCCCCGGATGGCGGAGTCGTGGTGCCCGGGTCCGAGCGAGTCGGACACTAGCCGACGGTGAGACCGGGCTCCGGCCTAGGGTGAGACGTCATGGGTGAGACGTCATGGGTGTGACGTCATGGGTGTGACGCCTCTGAGGCAGTCCCGTCCGGCCGTTCCGGTGGCGCTGCCGCGGTGGGTCTACCTGCCGGCGGCCCTCGCGGTCCTGTTCATCGCACTGCCGTTGGTTGCGCTGGCCGGAAAGGTCGACTGGTCCCGCTTCGGCGCGTTGGTCGGCAGTCCCGCGTCACGCGCCGCGCTGCTGCTGAGCCTTCAGACGGCGGCCGCGAGCACTCTGCTCTGTCTGATTCTCGGCGTGCCTCTGGCACTGGTCCTGGCCCGCCACCGGGGCCGTTGGGCACGTCTGCTGCGGTCGCTGACCCTGCTGCCCCTGGTGCTGCCGCCGGTGGTCGGCGGACTCGCGCTGCTATACGTGTTCGGCCGGCTGGGGCTGGTGGGGCATTACCTGGAGGCGGCCGGAATCCGGGTGGCCTTCACCACCGCCGCGGTGGTGCTCGCCCAGACGTTCGTTTCGCTGCCGTTTCTGGTGATCGCGATCGAAGGGGCCGCGCGGGCCATGGGCTCCGGCTACGACACGGTGGCCGCAACGCTGGGGGCCGCGCCGTCGACGGTGTGGTGGCGGGTGACCCTGCCGCTGCTGGCCCCGGGACTGCTCTCCGGCGCCGTGCTGGCGTTCGCCCGGGCACTGGGGGAGTTCGGGGCCACGCTGACCTTCGCCGGATCCCGTCAGGGGGTGACCCGCACCATGCCGCTGGAGATCTACCTGCAGCGCGAGGCCGACGCCGACGCCGCGGTGGCGTTGTCCGTCCTGCTGATCGCTGTCGCGGGGGTGATCGTCGTGGGTCTGGGCGTGCGGGTCGCCTCCGGCTGGGGACGGCCGGGTGGCTGACCTCGAGGTGTCGGCCACCGTCGAGGAACGCGGAGTCGACGTCTCCTTCGGCGTCTCGGAGGGGGAGGTCCTTGCCGTGCTCGGACCCAACGGGGCCGGAAAGTCGACCACGGCCTCGGTGGTCGCCGGGCTGTTACGTGCCGATCGGGCGGCGATCCGGGTGGGCCCGCGCACCCTCACCGACACCGCCCGGGGGGTGCACGTCCCGGTCCACGACCGGAGGGTCGGCGTGCTGATGCAGGATCCGTTGCTGTTCCCGCATCTGAGTGTGCGCGGCAACGTGCTCTTCGCCGCGGGCCGCCGCGACGACGGCCGGACCCGCGCGCGGCTGTGGTTGGAGCGGGTCGGAGCTGCCGGCCTGTCGGACCGCCGCCCGGCGGAGTTGTCCGGCGGCGAGGCGCAGCGGGTGGCGCTGGCCCGGGCGCTGGCCGCGGAACCGGAGGTACTGCTGCTCGACGAGCCGCTGGCCGGTCTGGACGTCGCCGCCGCCGCATCGGTCCGCCGGGCGCTGCGCGACGTGTTGGGCCAGGGCGGTGCCCGACCGGTCGTGCTCGTCACCCACGACCTGCTCGACGTGGTCGGTCTGGCTGACCGCGTGCTGGTGATGGAGTGCGGCCGGATCGTCGAGAGCGGTTCGGTCGCCGATGTGCTTGCAGCGCCCCGCAGCGCTTTCGGAGCGCGGATCGCCGGGGTGAACCTGGTTCGGGGAGTCGTCACCGCGCCGGGAGCCCTGCGCACTGCCGGCGGCCAGACCTGGCACGGGCTGCCCGCCGAACCGTTGCCTGCGGGAGCCGATGCCGTGGCGGTGTTCTCCCCGGCGTCGGTGGCGGTCTACACCGATCAGCCGCACGGAAGTCCGCGCAACAGTGTGCGGGCGCCGGTGGCGAGCCTGGAGGTCGCCGGGCCGGTGGTCCGGGTGCGGGCGGCCGCCCAGCCCGACGGTTGGCCCGGCCTGGCTGCCGACATCACCCCGGAGGCCGTTGCTGAATTGGGACTGATCGTCGACTTTCCAGCGTGGTTCACAGTAAAGACCCAGGAAGTGAGTTTGCACGCCGCATCCCGCCGTTAAGACCGGTGGTAGCGGGAAAAGTCGCGCGACACAGCCGGACCGCACACTTGCGTCACGGCTGTAACACGGTAGGTTCTTGGGCCATGACGCAGTCGGACCCGACCTCACGCCGCCCCGGACTGTGGACGGCCCTTGCCGCCACCGCCATCGCGGGAGCCGGCGCAGTGACCATCGCCATGGCCCCGGCACAGGCAGATCCGGTTCCGCCGCCGCCCGCACCGACCACCGCCGCGCCGCCGCCGGCTGACCCCAATGCCCCTCCGGCTCCGGCGGATCCGAACGCGGCGCCGGCCCCGGCTCCGGCCTCTCCGCCGCCGGCTGACCCCAATGCCCCTCCGGCTCCGGCTCCGGCGGATCCGAACGCGCCGCCGGCGCCGGCTTCTCCGGCTCCGGCTCCGGCGGATCCGAACGCGCCGCCGGCTCCGGCTTCTCCGGCTCCGCCTCCGGCGGATCCGAACGCGGCCCCTGCCCCCGACGCCGCCCGAGTCGAGAACGCGGCCGGCGGATTCAGCTACATCCTGCCCGGCGGCTGGGAGGTGGCCGACGCATCGCGGCTGAGCTATGGCCAGGCGCTGCTGCTCAAGCAGACCGGTCCCGCGCCGCTGCCCGGTCAACCCGCGGCCACCGCGAGCGACACCAGCGTGCTGCTGGGTCGACTCGACCTGAAGCTGTTCGCCGGCGCCGAGGCCGACAACGGCAAGGCGGCCGTGCGGCTGGCCTCGGACATGGGGGAGTTCTTCATGCCCTTCCCCGGTAGCCGCATCAACCAGCAGACCGGCACGCTGCAGGCCGGCGACATGCCCGGGGCCTGGTCGTCCTACGAGGTGAAGTTCACCGACACAAGCACGCCGAACGGCCAGATCTGGGCCGGCGTCGTCGGCTCCGGCAGCAACCGGTGGTTCGAGGTGTGGCTGGGAACCGCCAAGAGTCCCGTCGACCCGGCGGGGGCAACCGCGCTCGCCCAGTCGATCCGGCCGTATACGCCGCCGCCCGCGCCCGCTGCGCCGGCCCCCGATCCGAACGCCCCTGCCGCGCCGGGAGCACCGGCGTTGGGAGTGCCGGTTCCGGTGACGACGCCGGTGCCTGAGATGCCGGTTCCGGGACTGCCCGCGCCCGCACCCGCACCGGAAGCTGCGCCTGCCGCCCCGGCTGCGCCCGCGCCGCCGCCCGCTCCGGCGCCGCCGCCCGCTCCGGCGCCCGCAGCCTGACGCCTCAGTGACACACCGGCGGCCTCCCGCCGCCCATTCGTAGCCGTTCGGTTCTCCGAATCGTTACGGCCGCAGGCTATACCGGAAGGATGCGCTCGGCGTCCCGCTGAGCCTGTCCAAGGACGGAGTGCGTCACCATGATCATGAACATCATCTGGATGGTCATCCTCGGCCTCATCGTGGGATTCATCGCCAAACTGCTGGTTCCCGGCAGCGGTCATCTGGGCTGGCTGTCGACCGCGTTGCTCGGCATCGCCGGCGGCTGGGTCGGCGGCACGCTGGGCAGCCTGATCTTCTCGCCGCACCAGTTCGAGCTCACCCCGCCGATCAAGCACTCGTTCCTGGGCTCGCTGGTGGGCGCGGTGATTCTTCTGCTGGTCTATCGCAAATTCTCAAGGCCGCGGGTCTAAGCGTCCGACCGCTTCCGCGGTGACCGCCGGACCGGCTCGCGCCGGCCCGGCGGTCGCTTCGCCCGCGCCGGGTTCCGGGCACGATTGAGCGAGCGCGATTGAGCGCGCACGATTGAAATCGTGAGAACCATGCGCTGCTGGCGGGTCCGCCGGCCGGGGCCGGCCGGCGGCGGACCGCTCGAGTTCGACGAACTGGCCGCCGTACCCGAACCCGCCGACGGCGAGCTGCTGGTTGCCGTCCGCGCGTGCGGGGTCTGTCGAACCGACCTGCACGTGGCCGAGGGCGACCTGAACGTGCACCGCCCAAGGGTCACCCCCGGACACGAGGTGGTCGGAGAGGTGGTGGGACTCGGGGCGGGCGCCACCGGTTACGCGATCGGTGACCGGGTGGGCATCGCCTGGCTGCGTCACACCTGCGGACGGTGCCGCTACTGCCGACGCGGCGCGGAGAACCTGTGCCCGCAATCCCTTTACACGGGGTGGGACGCCGACGGCGGTTACGCCGACTTCACGACCGTCCCAGCGGAATTCGCCCTCCGGCTTCCGGATGGATACACCGACGGCGAGCTGGCACCGCTGTTGTGTGCGGGGATTATCGGATACCGCGCCCTGCTGCGCGCCGAGCTGCCGCCCGGTGGGAGGCTCGGGCTCTACGGGTTCGGCGGCAGCGCGCACATCACCGCCCAGGTGGCCATCGCCCTGGGTGCGGAGGTGCATGTGATGACCCGCGGCGCCGGAGCCCGTGAGCTGGCACTGGCTCTGGGGGCGGCATCGGCCCGCGGTGCCGCCGATGCCCCGCCGGCGAAACTCGACGCGGCGATACTGTTCGCTCCGGTAGGGGATCTGGTGCCGCCCGCGCTGGAGGCTCTGGACCGCGGCGGGACGCTCGCGGTCGCCGGAATCCACCTCAGCGACATCCCGCCGCTGAACTACCAGCGTCACCTGTTCCAGGAACGCCGGCTGCGATCGGTCACCTCCAACACCCGTGCCGACGCCCGCGAATTCCTCGCCTTCGCCGAGGAGCACCGCATCGAGGTCACCACCCCGCGCTACCCGTTGAGCCGGGCCGATCAGGCCCTGATCGACCTGGCGGAGGGAAGGATCGCCGGGGCCGCGGTGCTGCTGCCGTGAGTTCTGCCCGGGCTCACGGCGGCAGGCATGAGTGGAGGCCTGCCTAGGTCGACAGGTGCCACACCAGCGCGGCGGCCAGCGCGCCCACGCCGTTGAGTGACCAGTGCAGCGCGATGGGCGCTATCAGGCTGCCGCTGCGGCGGCGCAGCCAGGTGAACACGAAGCCCGCGGCGGCGGTGGCGATCACCGCGCCCACCACACCGGCGACCATGCCGAACACCCCGTCGCCCAGCACCCGGGTGAAGCCGACGTTGCCACTGGTCAGACCGAGCGACGACGCGATGTGCCACAGGCCGAAGAGCAGCGACCCGGCCGCGGCCACGCCGCGGAAACCCCAGACCCGGTCCAGGGTGCCGTGCAGCACGCCCCGGAACGCCAGTTCCTCGGGAATGACGGTCTGCAGCGGGATGATGACCATCGAGGCGATCACCGCGCCGGAGAATGAGGCGTAGCGGTCATTGAGGAACAGCGGCCGGGTCCACGGCAACAGCGCGCCGATGGCGACCACTGCGATGACCAGCCCGGTCGCCGCCAGCGCGTAGCCGGCTCCCGATCTCCAGTGCTCCCGGCCCAGGCCGAGTTCCGACCAGCCCAACCCGCGGGCCCGAACCAGCAGCAGCAGTGCCAGCGCGGCGGCCGGCACCGTCGCCACGCCGGCCCAGGGCGTGGTGAAGTGCGCGACCAGATTGGTGATGGCGAGCACGACGACGACAAGGACGATGTCGGCATAGACCCGGAAGTGGTGCAGGGCCGCCAGGTGCGCCAGTGCAGGGTGCGGCGGCGCGGCGGGGGCGCTGTAGGCAGACATTTGCCCGCCATCCTACCGGCGGAAACGGCGCCGGAGGCCCCGCGTGTAACGCACCCGACAATCGGGAATAAACGCCGCCGGCGGCCGAAATCGGCTCGCTGCCAGGGCCGAGTCGCAGCCAGCCACTAAGCTCGGCGCCGGAGGACGGAAGGCATGGTGTTGAGCGGTAGCGAGCCACTGCTGGCGCACATGCGGGTGCTCGACCTCTGCGACGGCGAGGCCGACACCGTCACCAGGCTGCTGGCCGACCTGGGGGCCGACGTGATCAAGATCGAACCGCCCGGCGGCGGCACGGCCCGCTCCGCCCGGCCGACCCTCGCCGGGGTGAGCATTCCCTTTTCCCTGCATAACGCCAACAAGCGATCGGTGGCACTCGATCCCGCCGATCCCGCCGATCGTCGCAGGCTGGTCGAACTGGCCGCCGGTGCAGACGTGGTCGTCGACAGCGGCATCCCGGGCCGCGCCGCGGCCTACGGCACGACGTGTGAGCGACTCGCCGACCGGTTCAGCCACCTGGTCACGATGCTGGTGAGCGATTTCGGCAGCACCGGGCCGTACGCGTCGTGGCGCGCCACCGACCCGGTGTTCTACGCGATGGGCACCGCCCTGTCGCGATCCGGGCCCGCTACCGGCACCCCGGTGCTTCCCCCGGACGGGATCGCCTCGGCGACGGCGGCGGTCCAGGCCGCCTGGGTCGCGTTGCTCGCCTACTACAACAGACTGCGCTGCGGTGCCGGCGATTACATCGACTTCTCCCGCTTCGACGCCGTCGTCATGGCATTGGATCCGCCGTTCGGGACCCAAGGTCAGGCCGCCACCGCCCGCACCGCCGGCGAACGCTGGCGGGGCAGGCCCCGCAACCAGGACCTGTATCCGATCTTCCGGTGCCGGGACGGATTCGTGCGGATCTGTGTCATGGCGCCGCGGCAGTGGCATGGACTGCGCGCCTGGCTCGGCGAGCCCGAGCAGTTTCTCGACCCGCGATTCGACAGCCTTGCCGCCCGAGCGCAGGCGTTCCCCGAACTCGGAGCATTGATCGGTGCGATGTTCGCCGATCGGACCAGGGACGAACTCGTCGCCGAAGGCCAACGACACGGTGTGCCGATCGCGGCGGTCCTGACTCCCGCCGAGGCTCTGCATTCCGACCATCTAGGCGCGGTCGGAGCCCTCGCCGACACCGCGCTGGCTCCCGGCCTCAGTGCCCGGGTACCAGTCGGTTACTGGTCGGTCGACGGATACCGGGCGGGTATCCGCACCCCGGCTCCGGCCCTGTCGTGCGATGAAATCGACTGGCGCACCGAGTCGTTCGACCCGGAACCGATCGCAGCTGCCGGCGGACTTCCGCTTGCGGGAATCCGGATCGTCGACCTCGGCATCATCGTCGCCGGGGGAGAGCTGAGTCGGTTGTTCGGCGACATGGGGGCCGAAGTCATCAAGGTCGAGAGTGCCGCCTATCCGGACGGTCTACGGCAGAAGCGTGAGCACCAGGCGATCGGTGACTCCTTCGCCCGCGCTCACCGCAACCATCTGGGATTCGGCCTGGACCTTCGCAGTCCGGCCGGCACCGGGGTGTTCGCCAAACTCGTCGCCCGGGCCGACGCCGTCTTCGCCAACTTCAAGCCGGGAACCCTGCGCGCCCTCGGCCTGGACTACGAGCGGCTGCGCGAACTCAATCCGGGCATCGTGCTCGCCGAGAGCAGCGCCTACGGCGACGCGGGGCCGTGGAGCACCCGGATGGGGTACGGCCCGCTGGTCCGGGCCGCGACCGGCGTGACCAGCCTGTGGGCCTCCGATCAGCCCAATCCGCTTGCCCGACACCCCTTCTACGACGCGACGACGATCTTCCCCGACCACGTGGTGGGGCGGATCGCCGCGATAGGCGCGCTGGCGGCCCTGATTCGCCGGCAGCGCTGCGGTTTCGGGGCCAGGATCCACGTCTCGCAGGCCGAGGCGGGGATCAACCAGCTCGACACCGTCTTCGTCTCGCTGGCCGCCTCCGGTGACGGAGCCGCGGGGGTCCGGTCCAGCACCGCCGAGCACCTGGTGCTGCCCTGCGCCGGCGACGACGAGTGGTGCGTGGTGTCGCTGTGCTCGGAAGCCGACCGCGAAGCGGTTGCCGCGCTCACTGCGGGCGTTCCGCTGGCAGACTGGGCGGCCCGGCAAGCGCCGCTGGACGTCGCGCAGCGCCTGCAGGCCGCCGGCGTCGCGGCCGGGCCGATGTCCCGCGCCGACGAGGTCTACCAGAACCCGCAGTTGCGGTCGCGTCAGGTCCTGACCGACATGGTCCATCCGTTGCTGGAGGTTCCGCTGCCCGCCGAGACCGGCCCGGCGCCCTTCCGCAACATCCCGCGTTCCCCGCTGCGGCCCGCTCCGTTGCCGGGTGCCGACACCCGCGCGGTCTGCCGTGACGTTCTGGACCTGTCCCCGGCCGAGACCGAGCGGCTGATCGCCGACGGAGTTCTGTTCGCCACCGAGGAGAGACAAGGAGTGCCGCCGTGACCGCACATTCGAGGACCGCCCGCCCGGAACTGTTCATCGACGGCGAGTTCCGCGCCGCCGAGAAGGCGGAACCGGTCCTGGAAGCGGCGACCGGCGAGTTGCTCGGTGACGGTGCCAGCGCCACCGAGGCGGACGTCGACGCCGCCGTCGCCGCCGCCCGACGCGCACTGTCCGGCTGGGCATCGGCATCCCCCGACCCCCGGGCCGGGGTCCTCACGGGGTTCGCCGCGGCCCTGCACCGCCGCGCGGCGGACACCAGCGAACTGGTGAGCCGGGAGAACGGGATGCCGATGGCGCTGTCCAGCGGCGCCAACGGGCAGTTTCCCGCCGCGCTGTTCGGTTACTACGCCAAGCTGGTCACCGCCACGCCGATCGAGGAGGTCCGGCCCAGCCGGACCGGTCACACCATCGTGCGCCGTGAGCCGGTCGGTGTGGTTGCGGCGATCGTGCCGTGGAATTACCCGCAGGCACTGGCCGCCTTCAAGCTCGCCCCGGCTCTGGCGGCCGGGTGCGCGGTCGTCCTGAAGGCATCACCGGAAACTGCGCTGGACGCAATGGTTTTCGCACAGGCCGCCGAGGAGGCCGGGCTGCCCAAGGGTGTGCTCAACATCCTGCCGGGGGGCACCGGGGCCGGTGCCCACCTGGTTTCGCACCCCGGCGTGGACAAGGTCAGCTTCACCGGCTCCACCGCGGTCGGGCGGATCATCGGCGAGGTCTGCGGACGCCTGCTGCGGCCGGTCACCCTCGAACTGGGCGGCAAGTCCGCGGCGATCATTCTCGATGACGCCGATCTGACCGCGACCATGCGCGGGTTACGGTCGGTCTCGCTGATCAACAACGGCCAGACCTGCTTTCTGGGTTCACGCATCCTCGCACCGCGGTCGCGGTACGGCGAGGTCGTTGACGCACTGGCCGATCTGGTCAGCGGTCTCAATGTCGGCAACCCGTTGGACACCGCGACCGACATCGGTCCGGTGGTCAGTTCCCGCCAGCGGGATCGAGTACTGGGTTACATCGCGGCGGGGAGGAACAGTGACGCGAAACTCGTTGCCGGCGGCGGGATTCCGGCGGATCAGCCACGTGGCTGGTTCGTCGAGCCGACGGTGTTCGCCGACGTCGACAACTCCGACCCCATCGCCCGGGAGGAGATCTTCGGGCCGGTGCTGGCGGTGATTCCGTACGACAGCGACGAACAGGCCGTCGCGCTTGCCAACGACAGCGAGTTCGGCCTGGCCGGCACGGTGTGGTCCACCGACACCAACCGGGCGACCGAGGTCGCCCGCGAGATCAGGACCGGCACCGTCGGCGTCAACGACTACCAACTGGACATCAACGCGCCCTTCGGCGGCGTCAAAGCCAGCGGCATCGGCCGCGAACTCGGGCCGGAGGGTCTCGAGGAGTTCTTCAGCCTCAAGTCGATCTACCGGGTGGGTCCCGCCGACGCCTGACCCGCTGTGACTAGTCGCGGGCGAACGCCGCAGCGGCCTCCCGCTCCAGATCCAGGTACTGGTCCCCGCCGATGTCGACGCCCACCCCGAGGATCCGCCCGCCGGTGAACGGGAAGCCCGGCGGGTAGGAGCGGCTGACCGGGTCGGCGCTGTCGAACCCGACACACAATCCGTCGCCGGAGAGGGTGAACTTGCCGACCTGGGCCCGCATCGGACCCTCGGCCACCACCTTCTCGTCGACGTAGAGCTTCGCCGTTCCCGTCGACTCGCCGTGCTCGCCGGCGCCCTCGCGGACGAACTCCACCCCGAGGGTGTGGTTGCCCGCTGTGAGCTTGGGTGAGACGAACTCCTGCTCGGGTTTGATGCCCAGGAAGTTGTAGACGTAGTGCAGCTTTCCGTCCTTGATGAACAGGGTGTGCCCGCCGAAGCGTGACCCGTGCGCGAAGATCACGCCCTCGGTGTCCTTGGTGACCTCGACGTCGGCGAGGATCTTGTAGGACCGCCCGCGGACGTTGACCGCCGCACCCTCGGGCACCGGAGCGGTGTCGGGGTAGTAGATGTAGCGGTTGCGCGGCGGCTCGGCCTGGGGACGTGCGTTGCCCAGCTGCTCGACCGCGGTGCGATCGTCAAGGGGCAGAACGAAGTTCTTGTCGGCCTCCTCGAACCAGGCGTCGATGAGCTCCTTGAGCTTCTCGGGATGCTTGTCGGCGACGTTCGTGGACTCGGCCCGGTCGGCGTCGACGTGGTAGAGCTCCCAGACGTCGGAGTCGAAGTTGCCCTTGCCGCTGATCGGGGCGTGCAGCGCGGAGGCCTTCCAGCCGCCCTGCCACAGTCCACGGGTTCCCAGCATGGCGTAGTACTGACGCTTCTTCTTCGTCTTGGCGTCGGCCTGATCGAAGCTGTAGCGCATCGATACGCCGTTGAGCGGGTACTGCTCCACGCCCCGGTACACCTCGGGCATCTCCAGTCCGGTGACATCGAGGATGGTCGCCACGACGTCGGTGGAGTGGTGGTACTGGTGGCGCATCTCGCCCCTGGCCTTGATTCCCCTGGGCCAGTGGATCACCAGCGGATCGCAGGTGCCGCCGGAGAACTGGGCGTAGCGCTTGAACATCTGGAACGGAGTGGAGAACGCCGCCGCCCAGCCGGTGGGGTAGTGGTTGTAGGTCTCCGGGCTGCCCAGGGTGTCCAGGTACTGCATGTTCTCCGAGAGCTCGTCGGGGTAGCCGTTGAAGAACTTGTTCTCGTTGACCGACCCGTTCGGCGAGCCCTCCCCGGAGGCGCCGTTGTCCGCGCAGTAGAAGATGAGCGTGTTGTCCAGCTGACCGGTCTGCTCGAGGTAGTCGATTATGCGGCCGACCTGGACGTCGGTGTACTCCGAGAAACCGGCGAACACCTCGGCCATCCGGGCGAAGAGCTTGCGCTCGTCGTCGTTGAGTTCGGCCCACGGCCGCACGTAGTCGCCCTCGTTGGCGACGTCCTCGGGCATCGGGTTGAGCGGGGTCAGTTCGGTGCCCTCCGGCATCACGCCGCGTTCGATCATTCGCGCCAGGACCCACTCGCGGTAGGCCTCGTAGCCGTCGTCGAACTTGCCCTTGTACTTGTCGATGTATTCCTGCGGTGCGTGGTGCGGGGCGTGGTTGGCGCCGGGGCAGAACCACATGTACCACGGCTTGGACGGGGTTGCGGAGTGCTGGTCGCGCAACATCCGAAGAGCTTGGTCGGCAAGGTCTTTGGAGAGGTGGTAACCCTCCTCCGGGGAGGCCGGCGGCTCGATGAAGCGGTTGTCCTCGACCAGGTCGGGGTACCAGTTGTTGGTCTCCCCGCCGAGGAATCCGTAGAACCGGTCGAAGCCCTTGGACAGCGGCCACTCCGAGCGGCTGCCGCCGGCGGAGATGTCCTCTTCTGGAACGTTGTGGTTCTTGCCGATCCAGAAGGTGCTGTAGCCGTTGTCCTGCAGCACCTGGCCGATGGTGGCGCACTCGGCGGGCAGCCGGCCGGCCGCGCCGGGGAAGCCGTTCGAACCCTCGGTGATCGCCGCGCAGCGGTTGACGTGATGATTGCGTCCGGTCAGGAAGGTCGACCGGGTCGGGGAGCACAGCGCCGTGGTGTGCCACTGGGTGTAGGCCAGGCCGTTACCGGCCAGCCGGTCGAGGGTCGGCATGTCGATCCGGCCGCCGTAGGGCGACCAGGCCGCCAGGCCGGTGTCGTCGTAGAGCACGATCAGGATGTTGGGGGCGCCCTCGGGAGCCCTGGTCAACTCGTAAGGCCCCCAGTCCGGCACCGAGTCCCGGACGTCGAGTTTGATGACTCCCTTGAACGGCTTTGTCATGGATATCCTTTCGCGTCGGCGACTCATCCTTGCACGCCGCTTGCCCCGCTCGTCGTGGCCGACGCTTTGGCCAGCAAGCGGTCGTGATGCGGGCTCCCGGTTTGGTTGCGAGAACCCGAGGAACGCGGCGCCCGGTCCGGTGTCCCATCTGCCCGATGTTAAGTTGACACCTGTCAAGGGAAGGGGTTGTCGAATGAGCCTGGGCCCGCGCACGCCGGTGATCGCCGGCGTCGGTCAGGTCAACCAGCGCGACGAGTCACCCGAGGTCGAGCCGGTCGACCTGATGGCCGCGGCGGCCCGGAAAGCCGCCGACCCGCGCGTGCTGCAGGCTCTGGACTCCATCCGGGTGGTCAATCTGCTGTCCTGGCGATACCGCGATCCTGGCCTGCTGGTGGGCCTGCGGATCGGCGCTCCGGAGGCGTCCACTCGTTACAGCGGCATCGGCGGCAACACCCCGCAGTCGCTGCTCAATCAGGCCTGCCTGGATATCCGGCTGGGCCGGGCCGACGCCGTGCTGCTGGTCGGGGCGGAGACCTGGCGCACCCGGATGCGGTTGCGGGCCCGCGGGTTACGGCCGGAATGGACTCGCCAGGACGAGTCGGTGCCGGTGCCTCCCGGCGGCGACGGCAGCGTGCCGATGTCAGGCCCGGGGGAGGACCGCATCGGCCTGGATCGCCCGGCATTCGTCTACCCGCTCTTCGAGCAGGCCCTGAGGATCGCCGCGGGAGAGTCGAGCGATGACCACCGCCGCCGCATCGGGCAGTTGTGGGCGCAGTTCAGCGCTGTGGCGCAGGGCAATCCGCACGCGTGGAGCCGAGAGGCGGTACCGGCCGAGCAGATCTGGCAGCCCGGACCGGACAACCGGATGATCAGCTGGCCCTATCCGAAGCTGATGAACTCCAACAACATGGTCGACCAGGCTGCCGCGGTGCTGCTGTGCTCGGTGGAGAAGGCGACCTATCTTCAGGTGCCTCCCGACACCTGGGTCTTCCCCTATGCCGGTACCGAATCGCATGACACCTACGGGGTGGCCGAGCGTTACGACCTGCACAGGTCCCCGGCCATCCGGATCGGTGCCGCGCGGGTGCTGGAGCTGGCCGGAGTGGGCGCCGACGATCTCGATCTCATCGACATCTACTCCTGCTTCCCGTCCGCGGTTCAGGTGGCGGCCCGCGAGATCGGTCTGCCGGTGGGTGACCCGGGCCGGCCGCTGACGGTGACCGGCGGGCTGACCTTCGCGGGCGGTCCCTGGAACAACTACGTCATGCACTCGATCGCGACGATGGCCGAGCGGCTCCGGCAGGCCCCGCGATCCCGGGGTCTGATCACCGCCAACGGCGGCTATCTGACCAAACACAGTTTCGGCGTCTACAGCGCCACCCCGCCCCCGCACGAGTTCCGTTGGGAGGACGTCCAGGACGCCGTCGACCGCGAGCCGACCCGGGCCGCGCTGGTGGAGTGGGAGGGCGAGGGCGTCGTCGAGTCCTGGACCACCCCCTACGACCGGGACGGCAATCCGGAGAAGGCTTTTCTCTCGGTTCTGACGCCCGAGGGCGCGCGGACCCTTGCGGTGATCGACGACGCCGGCGAGGCGGCGAGGACGGTCGCCGAGGACATCGCCGGCGCGCCGGTGCGGGTGCGGCCCGACGGCCGCGCCGAACTGCTCGCCGGATGACAGCAGGCCTGCCGCCCCCGAGCGGGCGACAGGCCTGCTGGTGAAACGGACTCTCAGGCGCCGGATGGGTGAGCGCCGAGAACCCGCTGCATATCGGGGATCATCTGCTGAAGCTGGGAACCCCAGTAACCCCAGCTGTGAGTCCCGTTCGGCGGAAAGTTGAAGACTCCGTTCTTACCGCCGGCGGCGAGGTAGTTCTCCATGAAGGTCTTGTTGGTCCGCAGCGTGAAGCCCTCCAGGAACTGCGCGGCCATCAGATTGCCGCCGCCACCGGAGGTGTCCAGCTCCGAGGGCGTCCCGGTGCCGCAGTAGATCCAGATCCGGGTGTTGTTGGCCACCAGCTTGTTGATGTTGATCATCGGGTCGTTCCGTCGCCAGGCCGGGTCGGACGACGGGCCCCACATGCTCTGGGCGTTGAAGCCGCCGGCGTCGTTCATCGCAAGACCGATCAGCATCGGCCACCAGCCCTCGGAGGGATTGAGGAAGCCTGACAGGGACGAGGCGTAGACGTACTTCTGCGGGTAGTAGATCGCGTAGGTGAGCGCGGCGCTGCCGGCCATCGAGAGACCGACTACGGCATTGCCGTTCGGGTTGATGCCGTGCTTGTCCTTCAGGTAGGCCGGCAGTTCCTGGGTCATGAACGTTTCCCACTTGTAGGTGTAGTTCTGGCCGTTGCCCTGCGACGGCTGGTACCAGTCGGTGTAGAAGCTGGACTGCCCGCCGACCGGCATGACCGCCGAAAGCCCGGAGTTCAGGAACCACTCGAACGCGGGCGTGTTGATGTCCCAGCCGCTGTAGTCGTCCTGTGCACGAAGCCCATCCATCAGGAAGACGGCATGCTCGCCGCCGCCCTGGAATTGGATTCTGATGTTCCGGCCCATCGCCGGCGAGGGCACGTCGAGGTAGAGAACCGGCAGGCCGGGACGGGAGAAGGCCGATGCGGTGGCCGGGTCGCCCGCGACTGTGACCAGGCCGGGCAGCACCGCCGCTGCGGCGACGGCTGCGGCCGTCCGGCGCATCCATGTGCCTCGCAACTTCTCGACGATCTTCATGTGGACTCCCATCACCGTGCTTACCTGAGCAGCCAATGAACTGCTGTTCCGGTAGTGAAGCACCGTGGCGATACGGTGACCGTTACGCACAGCGGTGCGCCAAGTCGCAGTTGCGCAACGATCGTGTCACGCGAAGTTATGCCGGGCTCAGGGCTCGGTCGGTACCGCCTGAATCGGACCCGTCGGATCGGGCGAGGCGGAGCTCTCACCGCCTCCGGCTGCGGCGTCCCGCGCGCGGGCGCGCCGGGCGTCGATGGCCTGGCTGAGGTCCTGGAGTAGTTCGGGCTTGCGAAAAACCAACTGCTCCACGGTATCCCGGTCGACGTGGAGCACGGTCACCTCGCCCACCGCGTGAGCGCTGCCGGAGACGGGTTCGCGGGTGAGCGCGGTCTGCCCGATGAAGTCACCCTCGTACAGGGTGGCCACCGGAACCGGCGCGCCGCCCTCGCCGAGCACCACCAGTCGAATCCGGCCCTTCACAACGAAGGACATTCCGGTCGGCACCTCTCCGCTGGTCTGCATCACCTCGTCGGCTCCGTACCGCTGCACCTTGACGTGCGGCAGCAACGACTCCAGGTCTGAACTGCTGGCACGCAGGACGGGGGCGATCTTGCGCAACGCCTCAGCGCGGCGGGCCGGAGTGGAGAAGTCGTCCTCGATTCCATCCAGGCTCAGGCCTTCGCGACGTGCCGCGTACCACAGCCAGCGCTGGAAGGTGGTTCGTGCGGCGACGTCGTCGGCAGGCGAGCGCACCGGGATGGTGATCGTGTACTCGGTGCTGCTGGTCGCGTTGGCGACCGCCTCGCCGTCGGGGTGCAGATGCGGCAGTCTGGAGGCGACTTCGCCGAGCAGGGCGCACACCTCGTCGGGGGCGTCGGTGCCGGCGAACTTGGTGTTGACCGTGATGGTGTGGCCACCGGGCGGGCGGCTGAGATTGGTGAACGCCTGGCCCGCCAGCACCGAGTTCGGGATGATCTCCAGCCCGCTGCCGGTGTTGATGTGGGTGGCCCGCCAGTTGACCTCGACCACCCGGCCGCGTGCCGCGGTGGTCTCCACCCAGTCGCCCATCTGGAAAGGCTGCTCGAACAGCAGCAGCAGCCCCGAGATGATCTGGCCCACCGAGTTCTGCAGCGTCAGGCCCAGCACGATCGAACTGACGCCCAGTGCGGTGAACAGGCCGCCGACGTTGGCCCCCCAGACGTAGGCGAGGATCAGCGCCAGGCCCGCGGCGATGATCGCGAAGCGCGCGACGTCGATGAATATCGACGGCATCCGCCGGCGCCAGGAACCCGCCGGCGCGTTGGAGAAGACAGTCGCGCTGACCCCCGACAGCGCCATCACGAGCACGCAGAATCCGAGGACCGTCTCCACGATCCGCACGCCGGTGGCCTCCACCGAGATCGACGTCGTCTTGACCAGGATCAGCAGCAGTGCGCCCAGCGGGACGATGAAGTTGCGCAGCAGCCCGACCGGTTTGGCCAGGATGCTGCCCCGGCGGTTCAGCGCGAGCTGAATCTCGGTCAGCAGCACCAGAACCAGCGGCAGCCCGACCGCGATGAGAATCGACCAGTAGAACCACGGCTCTGCGAAGACGCTCACGCGTCACGATCCTCTGCCAGCCGCCAGGTCGGCTCGTCACGTCCCTCGAGTTTGATGTTGCCGGCGGGGGTGTAGCGGCGGGTGTCCCGGGTCGCCTCGTAGACGTCCTGGCTGACGTAGACGCCCGGTTGAGCCGACCCGCGGCGGATCTTCGACGCCAGGTGTACCGCCCCACCCCACAGGTCGTAAACCAGGCCCGCCCGGCCGACCAGTCCACTGGTGACCGCACCGGTGTCGATACCTGCCCTCAGCTGGATGTTGCGACCGCTCTCGGCGTTGAACCGGTTGACGATCCGCTGCAGGTCGATGGCGAAGGCGACGGTCCGGTGGATGTTGTCCAGCCGCGGTACCGTCAGCCCGCAGCTGGCGAGGTATCCGTTGTGGGTGTTGCGTACCCGCTCGATTCCGTGGTTCTCGGCTGCCGCGTCGAACTGGCGAACCAGCTTGTTGATGATCGTCAGGGACTCGTCGGCCTCGAGTTCGGTGGACAACTCGTCAAGACCCACCAGATCGGCGAAGATCACCGTGACGTCCCGGTGCTCCTCGGCGATGGTCTGCTCACCCCCGCGGTAACGCTCCACGACCGACTCCGGCATCAGCGACATCAGCAGCCGGTCGTTCTCGGCGCGCTGCTCGGTGAGCAGCTGGTCCTTTATGGACAGATTGCGGCTCATCTCGTTGAATGCGTCGGTGAGGTCGCCGAACTCGTCGTTGGTGTCCACCGGGAGCCGGAGGTTGTAGTCTCCGGTGCTGATCTGCTCGGCGCCGTCCTCGAGTCGTTTTATCGGCCGCACGAACAGCCTGGACCACACCATCGCGGCAAGGCAGGCCAGGAAGATGATCAGCGCGGTCGAGCGGACCAGCCGCTTGGCGAAGTTGCGCTCCGGCGCGAAGGCCTCGTCGGCGTCCACCGCCGCGACGACGATCCAGTCCAGGTTCTTCAGGTCGAGGGGAGCGTAGGCCAACAGTGCCCGGTGGCCGAGATAGTCGGTGGCGATGAGGGTGCCGGTCTCGCCGCGCTGGGCCGCATCGGTGGCCTCGGTCGCGACCGGCTGGACAAGCACCGTGGTGCCCTGATTGATCGCGCGCTCGGCGACCTGCGGCGGCGTTCCGGCGGAGACCACATCGGCGCGGTAGGCCTCCGGATCCTCGAGGAACAACCGGGAGTCCGAGCGCATCAGGTCGTCCTTGCCGACCAGGAAGGCCTCCCCGGTCCGGCCCATCCCCACGCGCGACCACTGCCGGTTGGCGGTCATCAGGGAGTTGACGATCGACGCCGGATACTCCGCGACGAGCGCTCCGATCGCCCGGCCCGGCGGGCCGATCGGAACCAGCATCCAGGCGGTCGGCTGACCGGACGGCAGATAGTCGGCGAAGTCGGTGGTCGTCGTGAAGTCGATGTCGTTGGAGGCCATGGCTTTCCGGAACGCATCGGGTAGTGAGCTTTCGCCACGGAACGGGCCGGTGAGGACGTTGGTACCCAGTTCGACACCCTTGTGCGCGGAGTAGACCACATCGCCCCGGGTATTGATCAGCAATGCGTCCCGGAATCCCAGTCGGGTGGCGAACTCCCGGAAGTAGTCGTTGTATCGGGCGTTGGCCGCCGACCACGCACTGCCGTCCTTGGCGTCGTCGACGGCCACGGCCTTGTCCCGGTCCGGGAAGGCGACGGTGTAGCGCGACTGCAGGTATCTGGCCGCGCTGGAGGTGGGCAGCAGCGCGTTGACGTCGATGCGGCCGTCCTCGGCGGCGCCGAATCGCTTGGTGTAGTAGTCGACGATCGCCTGGTTCTGGGCCGGGTCGACCGTGGCGGAGCTCAACTGGTCGAAGGCGGTGTTGAAGGCGCTCAGCGCGTTGGACACGGTCTCACCGCGGCTGACGATCAGCATCACGCCGCTGATGTCCTTCAGCCCGAGTTCGAGCACCCGCGCCTGTGCCTCGCGGACCGCGGTCAGCTGCTCGAAGACCGCCGCCCGCAACGACTGCCGGCCGGACTGGAACCCGATGCCTCCGGCGATCGCCGTCGCCAGGACGCTCATGGTGAGCAGCATCAGCATGAGCTTGGACTGGATGCTGACCCGGCCCAGCAGACTGCGGCGGGACCGGCGCCGCCTCAGCCGTTCGGCCAGGGCCGACCGGGACTCCTGGGCGCGTGCGTCCCCATCGGATTCAGGCGGAACCGACATCGCGTCCCTCTCTGCCGGCATGAATCCCGAGGGTAGCTTGTCGAAGATGGCTGACCCGTATCACCTGCAGCGTTTCGTCGACGCCCAGAGCGGGATCTACCGGCAAGTGGTCGGCGAACTGCGAGCCGGCCGCAAGCGCGGCCATTGGATGTGGTTCGTCTTTCCCCAGCTGAAGGGCCTCGGCCGAACCGGCACCGCCGAACACTTCGGAATCGCCTCGCTCGCCGAGGCCCGGGCCTATCTGGACCATCCGGTGCTGGGTCCGCGCCTTCGGGAGTGCGCCGCCGAACTCGCCGCTGTTGCCGGGCCGATCGAGCTTGTACTCGGTGAGGTCGACGCGCTCAAGCTGCGCTCGTCGATGACGTTGTTCGCCCGGGCGGCCGGTGACGGCGGCGACCCGGCGGTCTTCGAGTCGGTGCTGCACCGGCATTACGGCGGTATTGCCGACGCGCGCACCCTCGAGATGCTCAGCACGGATTGAGGATCAGCCAGCCGTGCGGAGGAACCTCGGTGTGGCTGACCACCTCCGGCGGCGGCGCACCGGCGCCCGCCAGGATCTCGGCGGGCCGGCCGAGCAACTCCGCCACCGGCAGCGGCATCGGGCCATCATCGACGTTGAGCGCCACGACGAGCGCGTGGTCGCCGTCTCGGGTCTCGTAGACGTAGCCGCGGTTGTCCAGGTGCAGAGCCGCGGTCCGGGCGGCGTGCAGCCAGGGGTGTCGCCGGCGAAGGCCGATCAGGTGGCGGTAGAGGTTGAGAGCGTCGGTGGCCTGCGCTGCGAGATCGGTGGGCGCGGAGGCGAACTCCGGGCGCACCGCATCGTCGCCACCGGGGCGGTCCTCCTTGATGCCGCGGTAGGCCAGTTCGTCGCCGGCGTACACGCTGGGCACACCGCCGGTGGTGACCAGCAGGACCAGCGCGTGGCCGATGTGCTCGGGTCGTTCGAGCCTGCTCGCGATCCGGGTGACGTCGTGGTTGCCGACGAAGGTCAGTGGGGCGAACGTATCCTGGAATGCGTTGTGCCGCTGCAAAGCCCAGTCCAGTTCGTGGAAGTTGCCGTCGTTGAGGCTGCTCCAGATCGCCTTCCACAACTCGTACTGGGTCACCGAATCGACACCGGAGGCCTCGACGAAGGCCGAATAGTCTCCGTGGATCACCTCGGCGACGAACCAGGCCTCCGGATGAGCCTCGCGCACCCCGGGCAGTACCCGGGCCCAGAAGGACTCGGGCACCGCGTAGGCCGCGTCCAGCCGCCAGCCGTCTGCCCCGCGGCCCAGCCAGTGCGCCATCACCGCTGCCGTGTAGTCCACGACGGCGTCGCTGCGGTGGTCGAGGGTGATCAACTCCGCGTGACCCTCGAAGGTGTGGAACCGGCCCGGCCGGCCGCGGAACCACCGGGCGGCGTCGGCGTCCCCTTCGTCGACGGCCTGCCGGTAGCGGGGAAAGTCGGTGCCGACGTGGTTGAACACCCCGTCGAGGAGCACTCGCAGGCCGCGCCGGTGCGCCTCGTCGATGAGGTGGTCGAAGTCTGCGTCGTCGCCGAGGCGCGGGTCGATGCGGAAGTGGTCGGTGGTGTCGTATCCGTGTGTGCGGGAGGCGAACAGCGGACCCAGCGCGATACCCGAGGCGCCGAGTTCGATGGCATGGTCGAGCCAGCCCACCAGTCGGCGCAGCCGGTGCTCGCCGGGGCCGGGCGGCCGTTCGGCGGGAAACGCCCCGACGAATCCGAGCGGGTAGACGTGCCACCAGATCGCGTGGCGTACCCAGTCGGCCATGGGGCAAGGTTAGACACCAAATGCCGGGCCGTGTTCTAGTGCTGGAATGCTCGAGTTCACCCACGAAGACTGGTCGCCCGCCGAGGTGGCGCGGATGCGCGAGGTCTACCAGCCGCTGACGGAGTCGGTGCGTGAGTTGGTGGACGCCGCGATCCGCACCGAAGCCGACCCCGAGACCGTCGCCGCGGTCACGAGCGAGATCGACGCCGCCGTGGCCAGGCTGCGGCAACGGCAGATGCCCGGTTCGTTCGGGGTGCGCGTCGGTGCCGACGGGCAGGGCATCAGCTGGGGCAACGCCGTCATCGGCATCCGCAACCCGCTGGCCCCGCCGGTGATCACCAGCCGCGACGGGTCAGGGGCGGTTCGCGCCGAGTTCGAACTGGGCGCGGCCTACGAGGGGCCGCCCGGCCACGTGCACGGCGGAGTGGCGGCGCTGATCCTCGACCATCTGCTCGGTGAGGCCGCCAGCCCCGACCAGAAGCCGCGTTTCACCGGCAGCATCACCGTGCGCTATCTGCGTGCGACCCGGTTGGGACCGCTGCGGGCCCGGGCCGTGCGCACCCGCAGTGAAGGGGTCAAGACCTACTGCGCCGGCCACATCGCCGACGAGGAGGGCATCACGGTCGAAGCCGAGGGCGTCTTCATCACCCCGCGATGGTTGCGCGAGGCCGGCAGCTGAGCTCGTCGGCGAATCAAAGCCGTTGCGGCTAGGCGTGTTTCTCCGGTGCGAAGGCCGCCCGCATGCGCCGGCGAGGTAGGTTGATGCGATGGAGAAAGTGGTCGTCTGCCTGCGCGCGGCCGACTCCGGTGACGCGTGGTCGGGCGCGCTGTGCGGACCGGTGGCCGACGACCTGCTGAAGCTGGGACTGCCCGGGCTCGCCGTCAACGTCCGGGACGCGCCGGTGCGTGACTCGCTGATGACGCTGCAGACGCTCGACCCTCCGGTGCAGGCGATGGTGACGCTGTGGGCCGATCAGCACTACGGGCCGCAGGTGCGCGCCGCGCTGGAACTCCTCGAACCCCATGCCGATCATGTGGCGGCCTATCTGGTGACCGAGTCGGTACCGATGCGGCCGCCCCCGTCCCCGCCCGGACGGCGGGCGCCCGGCCTGGCCAACATCGCCCTGCTGCGCCGGCCGGCCCACCTCGATGAGGGGACCTGGCTGACCCGCTGGCTGATCGACCACACGCCGGTGGCCATCGCCACCCAGTCCACCTTCGGCTACGTCCAGAACCACGTGGTGCGGGCGTTGAGCCCGGATGCGCCGCCGGTGTCGGCCATCGTCGAGGAACTGTTCCCGATCGAGGCCGTGGGCAGCCTGCACGCGTTCTTCGGCGCGGCCGACGACGCGGAGTTGCGGCACCGGATGGGCCAGATGATCGCCAGTACCTCGGCGTTCGGGGCCAACGTGGACGTCGACACCGTGCCGACCGGGCGGTACGTGTTCCGCGACCCGTTCACGAACCTAAGCTGACCGGGTGACGCTGCTCATCGCTGACCAGAGCCGGGTCCGAACCCTGACCCTGGACCGGCCGGAGGTCCTCAACGCTTTCAACGAAGATCTCTACGACGCCGCCACCGAGGCGCTGAGCGCCGCCGCGGCTGACGCCGATGTCGCGGTGGTGGTGATCACCGGCGCCGGCCGGGCGTTCAGCGCCGGCCAGGACCTGGCCGAGATGCAGGCGAGGATCGCCGATCCGGGTTTCAGGCCGGGCAGGCACGGATTCCCCGGGTTCATCGAGGCTCTGGCCGCCTTCCCGAAACCGCTGATCTGCGCGGTCAACGGCGTCGGACTGGGCATCGGCACGACAATTCTCGGCTATGCGGATCTGGCCTTCATGTCCTCGACCGCCCGGTTGAAGTGCCCGTTCACCAGCCTCGGGGTGGCCCCGGAGGCGGCGTCGTCGTATCTGCTGCCGCAGTTGATCGGCCGGCAGAACGCGGCCTGGATGCTGATGTCCTCGGAGTGGGTCGATGCGGCTGAGGCGCTGCGGATGGGTCTGGTCTGGAGGGTCTGCGAGCCCGACGATCTGCTGTCCGAAGTGCGCCGGCACGCCGAAATCCTTGCCGCCAAACCCATTCGGAGTCTGATCGCGGTCAAGCAGACGATGACGGAACCGGCCCGAGCGGAGATCGCGGCGGCGACGGCCCGCGAGCATGCGTTGTTCGCCCGACTGATGGGTGCGCGGGCGAACGCAGAGGCGCTCGCCGATTTCAACCGCGGACGCTCCCGGCCGGACTGACCGCTACTGCCGGGCCCCGCGCGCGGAATGCCGCGGCCGGTTCGCGGAGAACACCAGCGCGCGTCGTTGCACCTGGCCGGAGGCGACGTCGACGAGGCTGTTGGCGAGCTCGGCGTATCCCCGGTTGCGCAGAATGCTCTCGGCATAACCGAGGAGTGCGATCTCGGATTCGGTCATCATGAGGCACATCCATTCCCGCCCGGAAACCACCTCGGACGCCTCCCCAATCCTGCGCCGCCGGGGCCGTGCGGGACATGAGCCGAAGGAGCGATCCCCGATCCCCGCCCGGTCTGGTTCCCGCCTGTCGGCAACTACGATCCACCCATGAGCAGAATCGGAGAATTCGCCGACGACGACGTCGCGGGCTGGATCGCTCTCTCGCCCGACCTGGGCCGGGCCATGGCGGCGTTCAGCGGCGCCGTCTACGGTCCGGGGAACCGGCTGCCGATGCGGTTACGGGAGATCGCCCGCATCGTGATCGCGCACGACAACCAGTGCGTGGTCTGTGTCAACACCCGCGACGCCGACGGCCCGGCGGCCGGTGTGGACGAGGATCTCTATGCCCATGCGCCGGACTGGCAGACCTGGCCGGGGTTCACCGCGCAGGAACGCCTCGCCGCGGAGTTCGCCCACCGCTTCGCCACTGACCACACCGGGCTCCGGGCGGACGAGCAGTTCTGGGCACGCTGCCGTGAACATTTCACCGACGAGCTGCTGGCCGACCTGACGATCTCCTGCGCGATGTGGCTGGGTATGGGACGCATGCTGCGCACGCTGGACATCGGGCAGGCCTGCAAACTGACACTGCCCGGCCGGGCCGAGGCATGAGGTCCGACGGCGGGATCGTCGTCGGGACAATCGTCAACCCCGCCGGGCTGACGCTGGCCAAGGCGGTACCCGCCGGTGCGGCCGGCAGATTCGCCGATCCTGGTCTGGGCGCCAGCCCGACCTGGCACGGATTCGCCATCGACCGGTCCGGCATCGCATTCACCGACGCGATCAGCGTCGTCGGCGACGAGCGGCTGCGCATCGACCGGCACGCGCTGCGCGCCATCGAGGACGGGCTGTCCTGGGCGCCGGCGTCGTTTTACGACCAGGACTCGAACCCGGTGCCGGCCTGCACCCGGGGGACTCTGGGCCGCATCGAGTCGAGGCTCGACCGGGCCGGGCTGCGAGCGCTGGTCGGCCATGAGATCGAGTTCCTCCTCGTGGGGCCGGCCGGTGAACGCCTGCCCGGTGATTCCTGGGCGCAGTACGGCCTGGCCGGTGTGCTCGAGCACGAGGGCTTCGTCCGAGACCTGATGGACGCATTGGCGGCGACCGGGGTGGCGGTCGAGCAGTTCCACCCCGAGTACGGGGTGAACCAGTTCGAGATGTCGCTGGCCCCGACCTCGCCGGTGGCCGCCGCCGACCAGGTGGTGCTGGCTCGGCTGTTGATCGGCCGGACGGCGCGCAAGCACGGTGTGCGGGTGAGCCTGTCACCGGTTCCGTTCGCCGGCAGCGTGGGTTCGGGTGCCCACCAGCACTTCTCGCTGTCCCGGGGCGATACGCCGATCTTCTCCGGAGGGGCCGGCCCGCACGGCCTGACCGCCGAGGGCGAAGCCGCGATCGGCGGGGTGATCGCCGGTCTGGAACAGGCTCAACTGGTGTTCGCCGGCTCCATCGTGTCGGGGCTGCGGATGCGTCCGGGCAACTGGGCCGGAGCCTGGGCCTGCTGGGGCACCGAGAACCGCGAGGCCGCGGTGCGCTTCCTGCCGAAAACCCACGGCAATCCCCACGGCGCGAACGTCGAGGTGAAGGTCGTCGACCCCTCCGCCAACCCGTACCTGGCCAGTGCGGCGATCCTGGGTCTGGCGCTCGAGGGCATCGAAACCGGTGCCCGACTGCCGCCGGAGGTGCGCGTCGACCCCGCGGCCCTGTCGGCGTCCGGCCGGCTCGAGTCCGGCGTCACGCAGCTGCCGGCCAGTCAGGCCGACGCCATCGCGGCACTGGATGGTTCGACCCGGATCCGCGGCATGCTCGGCGACCCGGCGGTCGATGCCCTGGTCGCGGTCCGCCGCTATGAGCAGCAGAACTACGCCGGCCTGCCGGCTGCGGAGTTGACCGACAAGTTCCGGATGGCCTGGAGTCTGTGAGCGGCCGCCTGGTGCTCGCCGAGCGCATCAGCGAACTGCGACTCGTCGACAACCATGTCCACGGTTTCTGGACGACGCCGGTCGACCGGCGCCGTTTCGAGGACGGACTCAACGAGGCGAACACCGATGCTCTCGCCGGCTTCGACTCGGGTTTCGACACCCAACTGGGGTTTGCCGTGCGCGCGTTGTGCGCCCCGCTGCTCGGCCTGCCGCCGCACGCCGAGCCGCGGGCCTACTGGGAAGCGCGCAGTGCCTGCTCCGCGACGGACCTGGCGGCTCTGTTCCTGCCCGCCGCGGGGGTCGGCGACTGGCTGGTGGATACCGGCCTGATCGGCGTCGCCGGGCCCGCGGAGATCGCGCGGGTCTCCGGCGGGTGCGGTCACGAGGTCCTGCGGCTGGAGAGTCTTGCCGAGGAAGCCGCAGCGGCGCCGGGGGACTACGCGGCGAACTTCACCGAAATCCTCTGGGGCAGAGCGGCATCGGCTGTGGCGACCAAGACGGTTCTGGCCTATCGGGGCGGCTTCGGCGGCGACCTGTCCGCACCGAGTGCCCGGGATGTGGCCGAGGCGGCTCAGCGCTGGCGCGCCGGCGGCGCTTCTCGGCTTACCGACCGGGTGCTGCTGCGTTTCGGTATTCACCAGGCGCTGCGGCTAGGCAAGCCGGTGCAGTTCCACGTCGGACTGGGTGACCGGGACTGCGATCTGCACCGCGCCAACCCGATGGGCCTGCTCGACCTGCTGCGCCAGTCCGGCGACGTCCCGATCGTGCTGCTGCACTGCTATCCCTACGAACGCGAGGCCGGCTACCTGGCCAGCGCGTTCAACAACGTCCATATCGACGTCGGTCTGAGCGTGAATCATCTCGGGGCACGCGCCGCGGCGTTCCTGGGCCGCTGCCTGGAACTGGCGCCGTTCCGCAAGATCCTGTACTCCTCGGACGCCTTCGGGCCGCCGGAACTGCATTACCTCGGGGCGCGGCTGTGGCGCGACGGGATGAGCGAGGTGCTCGATGGTTTCGTCGATCGCGGTCAGTGGAGCATCGAGGACGCGATCAGGATCGCCGGCCTGATCGGAAGGGACAACGCGATCAGGCTCTATCGGATTCCAGGAGAAACCAGGGCCGAATCGGGCTAGGAGCAGCGCGGCACGCTGCCCGGCGCTCCGGCGCCGCACACATCGCCCTGGACACCGTCGTGATCCTCCACGCCCTGTCCGTCGATCCAGCCCTGGCCGTCGACCGCGCCCATGGAGCTCGGACTCATATCCGTGGTGTACATCCCGCCACCCTGGATGCCGTCGCAGTCGGCCGATGCGGTCCCGCTCACGCTCAGCCCGCCATTGGCCCACCCGCAGTCCGTGGCGTTCGCCGTTCCGGTCCCGGCGGTGAAACCGGCCGTTGCCAGGGCGCCGCCGACCGCGACCGCACCGATGAAGGTGAGGGCCGTGACCCTGCGCTTGGAAATGCCAGCCCGGGAAATCTCAGCCTGATGGTTCATATGTGTCCTTCCGAAACAACGCGTCTGGTATCCACGCCTCTGGTTTCCACGCATCTGAAGATCAACAGTACGCGAATCCGCTCGACGGAGTCGGGGACGAAGACCCCGAACCGCCCGCATCGCAACGGGTTCAGATTAGCCCGGTCGCGTCGAACATCCAGCTCATATCCGCTTTGGCCAGTTGCTCCATCCAGTCCTTCGGGGCATGATTGGCCAGCCCGCCGAAGTCCCAGTAGTCCTTCCACAGCGTGATCCGGCCGTCGGCGACCCGGTGCACGGTGACGAACTGCAGCACCGCCGTCTCTCCGGTGACCCAGTTCCAGGTCTCGGAATGCTCGTACATCACATCGGATCCGTTGGAGAGCAGCAGCCCGTCGTGGTTGGCGTAACCGGCCAGCGGCTCCAGGCCGACCTTGAGGCGCTTGACGATGTCCTCGGGGCCGCGGGCGGCCGCGGCCGGACCCACGGGCATGTCGACGTAGACGCAGTCCTGCGCCAGGAACGACGTAACGGCCGCCCAGTCGCGAGCCGACAGCGCACGCCACATGCCCAGAACGACGCTTCGCGCGTCAGCAGGCATGCTCGGGAACCTCGGAGCGCCGGCCGGCCCGAAGGAAGCTTCCGGTGCGTTCGGCGCCCAGCACCTCGGTGGGCGTGCCGTGGCGCACGACCGTCCGGCCGCCGATCAGCACGAGGTCGACGGCGCCGTCGTTGCGGTTGACCATCCGCGGGAGGTTGGCGTACTGCGGCACCGGGCTTTCGGCGTAGGCGTCGAGGCTGTCGTCGAGGCACTCGGGATTGACCAGCACGAGATCGGCCCGGTCGCCGACCCGCAGATGCCCGGCGTCGATGCCGTACCAGTCCGCCAATTCGCCGGTCAGCCGGTGCACGGCCCGTTCGGCACTGATGAACGGCTGCCCGCGCCGTTCGGCGTCGCGCACGTGGCGCAGCAGCCGCAGCCCGAAGTTGTAGAACGCCATGTTGCGCAGATGGGCCCCGGCGTCGGAGAAGCCCATCTGTACACCGTCGTCGGCGGCGAGTTTGCGCAGCACCTCGGGCCGGTGGTTGGAGATCGTGGTGCGCCAGCGGAGTTTCCGGCCGTGTTCGACGACGAGGTCGAGGAAGGCGTCGACGGGGTGCAGTCCGCCGCGGTCGATGCCGACCTCCCCGAAGGACTTCCCGACGACGGACTCATCGGGGCAGGCGACGATCTCGGCGTCGAAGAAGTCGCGGTGCCAGACCCGCATGCCGAACCTGTTGTCGTAGTCCTTGCGAAACCGGCGCCGGTATCCCTCGTCCTGCAGCAGGGCGTTGCGCTCCACCTCGTCCCGCAGGTGCAGGGCTGCCGCGCCCGAACCGAACTCCTCGAACACCACCAGGTCGATCCCGTCGGCGTACACCTCGAACGGCACCGGGAGGTGCTGCCAGCGGAAGTCTGCGCCGAACCGGTTGACCAGCCGGGCCAGAGGTCCGAGAACGGCGATGGCGAACGGGTTGGATTTGACGTCGGCCGCCGAGAGCAGGCTGGTCTTGAGTCTGGTCCGCAGCACCGGAAGCGACTGCGCCACCTGGGAGAGCACGTTGAACGGGTTGGAGATGTCCGGGCCGGACTGCAGCACCCGGCCGCGGCGGCGAAGCAGCGACTTGAGCCGCCGTAGTTCCCGGGGCCTGGCGTAGGTGGAGGGCAGGGTGCGCGACCGGCAGGTCTCGCCGTCGATCTTGTCGAACAGCAGTTGCTGTGAGGACATCCCCAGAAAGCCCGCGTCGAGGGCCTCGGCCAGCATCCGCTCCATGTCGGCCTGCTCGCCTGGCGTGGGTCGCGTCTCGTGACGCGTGGCCCGGTCCAGACCCATTGTGGCAGTGCGCATGTCGGAGTGCCCGATGAACGCGGCGATGTTCGGGCCCAGGGGACGCGCCTCCAGCGCACGGATGTACTCGCTCGCGCTGCCCCAGGTCTTCTCGTCGTCGATGGTGGCGATCACGTGTTCGCGGGGAATTGCCTCCACCCGGCCGAACAGGTCGCCGGCGTCCCGCCCGCCGACGTGGACGGTGGACAGCGAGCACGACCCGATGAGGACCGTGGTGACCCCGTGGCGCACCGATTCCGGCAGTCCCGGGCCGCCGAGGACCTCGACGTCGTAGTGGGTGTGGATGTCGACGAAGCCGGGCATCACCCACCTGCCGGTGCCGTCGATGATCTGCGGGCAGCCCGTCGGGTCGAGATCCGCCGGGGAGACCGCCGCGACCCGTCCGTCGCGGATGCCGATGCTGCGAATCGCCGCAGGGGCACCGGTTCCGTCGAACCAGCGCGCGTTTCGGACGATCACGTCGTAGGCCATAGTCCCAGGAAACCGCCCGTCCGGACCGGTGTCAACGTCCCACCGGGTTTGAGGCCCCCGCCGAACGGGAAGTTGCCGGGCATGGCCTTCTGGATCCTCACCGGCACCGCGGTGGTCCTGATGACGGTTGTGCTGTGGGCGGGCCGCAAGCTCGGTGACGCCCGGCGGCGGGCCCGGGCCGACGTGATTCGCGAACAGTTGCGCCGGGAGGATGCCGAACTGCGCTGGCTGCGGTCCCTGACCGCGGAGGCCGAGGCCTAGCGTGCGACCGGCGCGGCCGCGCCCAGCCTGACCGGCAGCCTGACCCATCCGCGCAAAACCCGGGTGTCCCGCCGGCTGCCCTGCCCCTCCAGCTTGGCATCGGGGAAGCGGGTGAAGAAGCTGCGCAGGCCGACCTCGCCCTCCATCCGGGCCAGCGCCGCGCCCAGGCAGAAGTGCCGGCCGCCGGAGAAGGCCAGATGCCGTCCGGCGTTGGGGCGCCGGACGTCGAAGGTGTCGGGGTCGGGGAAGACGGCCGGGTCCCGGTTTGCCGCCGCCAGGTAGATGACCACCATCTCGCCGCGCCGGACCGGCGTCCCTGCCACTTCGGTGTCCTTTCCGGCCACCCGCACGGTGAGTTGCACCGGGGAGTCGAGCCGCAGGACCTCCTCGACCGCATTGGGCCACAGCGCGGGATCGGCCGTCAGCGCCGCCAACTGGTCGGGGGAGTTCAGCAGCAGCCGGATTCCGTTGCCCAGCAGGTTGACCGTGGTCTCGAACCCGGCCGCCAGCACCAGGCCCGCGATCGCCCGCAACTCGGTCTCGTCGAGTCTGACGCCCGCATCGGAGGCCTCGATGAGCTGGCTCATCAGATCCTCACCGGGATGCTCCCGCAACTGTCTCAAGTGCGCGGTCAGCCAGTGGTTGAATCCCTCCAGGCCGCGCTCCACGCGCTGGTACTGACGCCAATCCAGGCCGAAATCCAAACTGGGAGCGGCTAATTCGCCGAACTCCAGTATCCGGGAACGGTCACTTGCCGGCACGCCGAGGATGTCGCTGATTATCGCGACGGGCAGCTGCGAGCAGTACCGCGCGACGACGTCGACGACTCCGCGCTCCCCGGCGAGATCGTCGAGCAGTCCGTCGGCGGTCTCGGAGACCCGGTCGTGCAGCGCGGCTACCGCACGGGAGGTGAACACCGACGACACCGTCTTGCGATACCGGGTGTGCTGGGGTGGTTCGACGACGAGCAGCGAGGGCGGCAGCAGCGGGTGCAGCAGGTCGGACCGGGTCCGGCGTTCCAGCCAGCCCAGCGGTTCGGGCAGGGCGTCGCGGGTGGACAGCACCCGGAAGTCCTCCGAGCGCAGCAACTCGTTGGCGACGGCGTGGTCGACGGTCAGGTAACTGACGCGGGCGCGCACCAGCGGACCCTGGCGGCGCAGCTCCTCGAAGAACGTCACCGGGTCGGCCCGCACCGCGGGGTCGGCGGCGAACCGGGCCTGCGGGTCACCCCGGCGGGCGGACCATTGCGCGGCCCGGCGCAGCACGCCGTGCATGGCCAGCCAGTGCAGCCAATCCTTCGTCGTCGCCATGGATCAGGCCGGCGGTGTCCAGCTGACCGGCAGCCGCTTGATCCCGTGGATGAACGCCGAGAGCAGCATCGCGGGTTCCTCGCTGACGGCGATGTCGGGGATGCGGTTGCGCAGTTCCTCGAACACCACCGCGATCTCCCGGCGGGCGAGGTTGGCGCCGAGGCAGAAATGGGTTCCGCCGCCGCCGAATCCGACGTGGTGGTTGGGTGACCGGGTCACGTCGAAACGCCAGGGGTCGGTGAACTTGTCCTCGTCCCGGTTGGCCGAGCCGTACCACATCGTGACCTTGTCGCCGGCCGGGATCCGCACGCCGCTCACCTCGACGTCGCGGGTGGTGGTGCGGCGCATGTAGACCACCGGCGAGGCCCATCGGACGATCTCCTCGACGGCGGTGGCGGCGTGGGTGTCGAAGTCGTTCCACCAGATCTCGCGCTGCTCGGGGTAGCGGGTCAGCGCCAGCAGCCCATGGCTGATGGCGTTGCGGGTGGTCTCGTTGCCGGCAACCGCCAGCAGGATGAAGAACGACGCGATCTCAGCCGACGTCAGGCGCTCCCCGTCGACCTCTGCCGCCACCAGTGCCGTCGTCAGGTCGTCGCGCGGGTTGGCTCTGCGGTCCTCGGCAAGCGCGGTCGCGTAGGCGCCGATGTCGATGGCCACTTTCATGAATTCCTCGTAGTCGGTGGTCAGGTCCGGGTCGCCGAAGCCGAGGATGATGTTGGTCCAGTGGAAGACCTGATGGTGGTCGGAATCCGGGATGCCCATCATGTCGCAGATCACCTGGAGCGGCAGCGGTCCGGACAGCTCGTTGACCAGTTCGCCGGTGCCGTCGGGGTGGTTGGCGATCATGTCGGCCACCAGCCGCCGGGCCCGTTCGCGCACCGACTCCTCGGTGCGGGCCACCACCCGCGGAGTGAACGCGCTGCGCACGATGCCGCGCAGCCGGGCGTGCCGCGGGTCGTCCAGGGCGATCATCGAGCCGAAGTACTCGGCGACCTCGGGCTGCTGGTCGGCGATCGTGATGTTGGGGTAGGAGCTGAAGATCTCCGGATGGCGGCTGGCGAAGTGGACGTCGTCGAATCTCGTCAGAGCCCAATGGCCGGGGCCGGTGTCGAATCCCTCGAACTCGATCTCGCGGAAGAACGTGATCGGAGCCTGCCGCCGTAGTGTGGCGAAAGCCCCCTCGCGGATGTCGTCGTCGAGTCCCCAGAAACCCAGTTGGCTCAGGTCGATGTCGCCGAGAGGGATCTGCGGCGGCTGCTGGCCGTTGACGCGTGTGGCGATGCCCATGCGTCCACCCTAGAGGCCGCTCGGTCCTCGCGGATCGACTGAGGTTGCTAGGTCTGCTCCTCGACGACCTTCTTGATGCGTTCCAGCGTGGTTCGCATGTCCCGGACGTTTCGCCGTCCCCGCAGGTAGCCGGCGAACATCCAGAAAACCCGGACCGGCAGGGCGTTGTTGAGCCGGAACGACTCGGTGACGTCGGTGCCGTCGCCGCTCGGGTTGAGCCGGTAGTGCCAGTTGTTGACGGCCTGGTCGCCGGGTCCCAGGACGGCGAAGCCGAACTCCCGGCCCGGCTCGCAGGCCGTCACCCGGCAGTTCGTCCAGTAGACCGGGCCGATCTCGTTGCGCCGGACGTGGCCGCGGAACCTGGCGCCCAGCGCCGGGCCGTCGGCCCCGTCGAGCCATTCGGCCTCGAAGACCTCGGGGGAGAACCGGCCGGTGTTGCGCACGTCGGCGATCAGGTTCCAGATCTTTTCGGCCGGCGCCGACATGTGCACGGTCACGGAGCCTTCCATGGCCTCGATTCTAGGTCCGCTGGGGGGTCGACGACGTGGTCGGGGGTCATCGCCGAGGCGATCTCGGTGGCGCTCTCGCGGCGATCCTGTCCAGACCGCGGCGTAGCGTTGCGGCCCATGGGTATAGCACTGCGGCCGCCCACCCCGAGCGTCGACCGGCGCATCGCAGCCCCTGCCGAACGGGTCTGGCAGATTCTGGTCGAACTCGATCAGTGGCCGCTATGGGGCCCCTCGGTACGGCGGGCGGAGTTGAGCGACGGCGGCACGGTGCTCAGCGCCGGTGCACGGGGCACCGTCTGGACCGCGGTCGGCGTGGCGCTGCCGTTCGTCGTGACCGAGTTCGCGCCGGGCCGCCGGTGGGGTTGGACGGTGGCGGGTGTGCGCGCGACCGGTCACGAGGTCACCGCGGTCCCGGGCGGGTGCCTCGTGCGGTTCGAGACCCCTTTCTGGGCCCTGGGTTACCTGCCGGTGTGTGCGGCAGCCCTGACCAGGATCGACAGGCTGGCCGGCTGACCGGACCGGGCTCAGCCGACCGGGCCCTTGGCCAGCACGACCGGGGCGGTGCGCGGGTTACCCGCGCGGTCGATCCAGCTGAGCATGATGGTGTTGCCCGGCCGGCGTTGGTCGATGATGTTGGACAGGTCGGCAGCGGCGTTGACCGGAATGCCGTCGACCGCGGTGATCACGTCACCGGCCCGCAGGCCGGCCACACCCGCGGGAGTTTCCGGAAGAACCTGCCGCACCACCGCCCCCGCCGGGCCGCCGAACGGCGGGGCGTCGGCGATGCCGACCCCGATGAACGCGGTGTCGCCCAGATGGATCGACGGGGACGGCGCCCCGGCGCGGATCTGATTGGCGATGCCGATCGCCCGGTCGATCGGGATGGCGAAGCCCTCCCGGCCGCTGACCCCGCCCATGTGGTAGTTCAGCGTGGCCGCCACCGTCACACCGATGACCTGTCCGGCGCCGTTGACCAACGGCCCGCCGGAGTCACCCGGGCGGATCTCCGCGGCCACCCGGATCAGGTCGAAGAGCTCGCGGGAGCCGCCGCCGGCCTCGTCGGAGGCCCGCACCGAGGCACCGAGCTGGGTGACGTTGCCCGGGGCGAAACTGGGCGGCCCGCCGGTTCCGTTGGAGTTCCCGATCGCTGCCACCGGGTCGCCGACGGCCACCCCGGCCGAGCTGCCCAGCACGGCGGTCGGCAGGCCGCCGGCGCCGCGCAGCCGCACGACCGCGATGTCGCTGGCCCGGTCGAAGCCGATCACGTCCACCGGGTAGGTCACGCTGTTGGCCAGGCTGACGGCGGTGATATCGGTGGCACCCTCGATGACGTGGTTGTTGGTGAGCACGTCGCCGTTGGGATCGAGCACGATCCCGGTGCCCGCGCCGGCGGCGCCCTGATAGCCCAGGGTGGTGTTGATGTCGACCAGACCCGGCACGACCTGGCTCAGCACCGCCGACTGGTCCAGCGGAGTGGCCGGCGGACGCACCGGCAGCGGCAGGGCCTCGGCCGGCGCGGCAGTACCCCCGGCGAGCAGCGCGAGCGCCGCCAGCAAACCGGGGAGTCGCCGCGGCCGTCGGCGCGCCGCGCGTGGACGTGTCGGATCCATACCCATAACTGTGCCTGAAAATCCCTTAAAAGGGCAGTTCGGGTTTGCCGTCGGCACAGCGGTGCCGGGAGAGCTTGCTCACACCTGGGTAGCATCGGCGCACGATGCAAAGCTCACTGCGTTCGCGGTCGGCGATCGCGCTGCTCGCCGCGAGTCTGCTGACCACGCTGGTGCTCGGCGTCGTGGTGGTGGTCTTCCACCGCGTCTTCGACCTGGGTGGGAGGGCATCGCAGCCCGCTCCGGAAGCCCTCGACGACGAGCAGTCCCGAAGCCAGGTGCTCGAGCCGGCCCGGCAGTTCGTCCGTGCCGGGAAACTGCGGTCGGCCACCGGCGGCTACCTGCTGATGTCCTGCGGCACCGAGGAGCAGCCCCCCTACCAGGGCACCGTTTATATGAACTTCGATGTGCCGACGGTCACCGAGACGCCTGCCTACTTCCGCGAGATCGCCCGGGCCATGAAGGACCTCGGCTGGCGCGAGGGGCTGCCGCCCGGACGGCACCCGGGTGGTCACACGCTGGCCAGAGAGGGTCTGATCGCGGTATACCACCGCGACGCCGACCAGCCCGGCCGGGGTGTGCTGGAGATCTCCGGGGAGTGCCGCAACATGACCGACCACAGCGCCGACAGCACGGGTTTCGTCGACGTGACCCGCGAGCTGAACCGGTAGGGCGCCAGGGAAATCCGGGACTTTGGTCCCCGGTCCGGTGGCCTTCGACCCGTGTCTGATACGCCGTGTCACACATAGACTGCCACCCATGGCATATGTGATCACCAGCGCGTGTGTGGACGTCAAGCACAAGGCCTGTGCCGCCGAGTGCCCTGTCGACTGCATCTACGAAGGCGACCGGACCATGTACATCAACCCCGAGGAGTGCGTCGACTGCGGCGCCTGCCGTCTGCTGTGCGAGGCCGACGCGATCTTCTACGAGGACGACCTGCCCGAGGGCGAGCGGTAGTTCCGGGCCGACAACGCCGCGTTCTTCTCCGAGGGGTTGTCGGGCCGCGAGAGCCCGCTGGGCGCGCCGGGCGGGGCCGGCCGTCTCGGCCCCGTCGGGGTGGACACCCCGATGGTGCACGCGCTGCCGCGCGGCTAGCCGTTCGGGTCGGCCCGGGGCGTGTCGCCGGCGAATTCGGTGAAGGCCGCGAAGGCGCGCGCGCCGTAGATGGTTGCCGGTCCGCCGTGCATCATGATCGCCACGCCGATGGCCTCGGCGGTTTCAGGGGCCGTCGCCCCCGCGCGGGCAGCGCCGCGCGCATGCGAGGCGACGCAGCCGTCGCAGCCGTGCACCACGCCGATTGCCAGTGCCATGAGCTCCTTGACCCTGGCCGGCAGGGCGCCGTCGGCCAGGGCTGACGCGCTGAGTTCGTTGAACGCCCGGTACACGTCGGGGATCTCCTGCTGGAGTGCACGGTGCTGCGGGCGCAGGGTATCCAGGACGTCACGATGGTGGCCGTGTTCGCTCATGGCTGGGACTGTAATCCCCTTAGGCACGACTCTAACCTCTAGACTGCATTGCGCTGGTGACCACGACACGACAGGGAACACATGGCCGGATCAGTTCGACGGGGACTCGCCGCGGCGGGGATCGCGATGTTCGCCATGGCGGCCACCGCCCCCTCCGCCCCGGCCGCGACCGCCCCGTCGCAGGGAGCCGGCACCGTCGCCACCGTGCAACCCGTCAACGGCCAGACCGTCGGCGTCGCGCACCCGATCATCGTGACCTTCACCCGCCCCGTCCGCGACCGGGCGGCCGCCGAACGCTCCATCACGGTCACCGCACCCACCCCGATGACGGGCCGGTTCGAGTGGCGGGACGACACCACGGTGCAGTGGGCGCCCGACCGCTTCTGGCCGGCGCACTCCCGGATCACCCTGACGGCCGGGGGAGAGCGCCGCAGCTTCGGCACCGGATCAACCGTGCTCGGAGTCGGCAGCGTGTCCAACCACACCTTCACCGTGAGCATCGACGGGGTGATCATGCGGCAGATGCCGGCCTCGATGGGCAAGCCGAAATTCCCCACCCCGATCGGCTCGTTCAGCGTGCTGGAGAAGTACAAGTCCATCGTGATGGACTCGCGCACAATCGGCATCCCGCTCACCGATCCGGAGGGCTACAAGCTGACGGTCGCCGACGCGATCCGGATCACCTGGGGCGGTGTGTACGTACACTCGGCGCCCTGGTCGGTCGGCTCCCAGGGCTACGCCAACGTCAGCCACGGCTGCATCAACCTCAGCCCGGACAACGCTCTGTGGTACTTCAATCAGGTGGGGATCGGAGACCCCGTCATCATCAACTGGTGAGATCAACCGGTGAGATCAACTGGTGAGCCGGGAAACTACTTCGGGCACGACGCCCGGAAGTCGATGGTCACCTCGTCGGCGACCTTGAGCGACCCCATGAACAGCGAATAGGGCCTGACCCCGAAATCGTTCTGGCTCAGGCTCACCCGGGTAGACAGGGTCCACGCGTTGCCGCTGTCGTCGACCTTGACGTCGACGGACTGGGGGCGCGGCGTCCCGTGGATCTCCACCGTGCCCGCCATCCGGTATCCGTCCTCGGTCTTGGCGATCTCGTCGGCGGTGAACCGGATCACCGGAAATTTTTTGGCGTCCAACGTCTTCAGCGCGTTGGCGCGAGCCACTGCCTTCTCCGGTCCGGACAGGGGAGTGACGCCGCCCTCACCGCTGAGCACCTCCAGGGATTCCACCTGAACGCTGAGCTCGGCGTGCGTCGGGCTGTCGCCGGCCCAGTGGACGGACGCCTGCCACGACTTCATTCCGATGGCCAGACGGTGGCCCATCCTCGCCGCCCGGCCGGCCACGCCGGTCAGGATGCGCAATTCGCCGTCGGCGGCGCTGAGCGACCAGTCCTTCACCCGGTGATGGTAGCGCCGGGTTCGAGGCGGTGGCTCGAGCCGAAAACCCCCGCCGATCGGTCTATCCCCGACGGGCCGGCGGTGTTATTCTTCTCACAGGTTAAAATCACGATTATCACAGGTGCGCGGGGGTCGCCATGCGAGCTGCAGTGAACATCGCGCACGTCGGCGCGCTGGCCGTCGTTCTCGGATTGAGCACCTTCCCGGCCGGCGTCGCCGCGGCCGACGCCACCGACGCTCGGGCGGACACGGCATCGGGACCGGTCGACCCGGGGTCGCGGCGGGCGACGGGCCCGAAGGCGCCCGCCGTGCCGCGCGCCGAGCGCAAGCGGGCCGGCGCCCCGGCGCGCGCGAAGCCGCCCAAGCCGGCCCGGGCATCGGCCACCGGGGACTCCGCGTCCGTCCCGCGGGCCCGCGTCGCGGCGACTCCGCCGGCCGCGGCTGCCGGACGCTTGAGGGTGCCGGACGTCCTGCCCGAGCCGGCCCTGCGGGGTAGGACAGTCGCGGAAGTTGCAGTTCGGCCGCAGGCGGCCGGCGCGGCGGTGCGGTCGCTGGCGGGCCCGTTAGCCGGAACGGCCGACCCGGCGGCGAGGCCGATGCCCGCGCCTGCGGCCACGGTGATGAGCGCCGCGGCCGGGACCGCCCGGGCGGGAGGGTCAAACCCTCTGGCGGACAACGGTACTGGAGTGCCGGTCTTCGCTCCTGTCTCGTGGGTGCTGGCAGCGGCGGCCCGCCGGGAGTGGGGTTTCGACCCGGGCGGGCCGGCGGTGGCGCCGGCGGCGGTTGTCAGCAGAGGTGTCCTGTTCAACAGGCCGCCGGTGATCACCTCGGTTGCGGTTGGAGCCGGGAATCCGGCGACCGGCGTTGTTTCCGCAGTGGTCAACGCCCGGGATCCGAACAACGACCGGCTGACCTTCCGGATCTCGAGCCCTGCCAAGGGCAGCGCGAGCATCTCCCCGGTCGGAGTCCTCACCTACACGCCCACGGCAACGGCAATGCACGCCGCGGCCAGGGAGACCGCCCCGGCGCAGGACCGGTCCGACACGGTCACCGTGACGGTGACAGATACCCGGTTCGCCCGGGTGAGCAGGGCGGTGACGATTCCCATCGTGCCCCGCAACGCGGTGCCGGTAGCTCGGACCACGGTCGGAACTCCGAATGCCGCGACCGGCGTGGTCACCGGCCGGGTATCGGCCACCGACGCCGACGGGGACGCGCTCTCCTACACCGCCCCCGCAGCGGCCGCGCGCGGCACAGTTCAGGTGAATGCGACCGGCGACTTCACCTACACGCCGTCGGCCGCAGCGAGACATGCGGCGGCCCGGTCCGGTGCGACGGCGGCAGAGAGGAGCGACACCTTCACCGTGACCGTCCGCGACGGTTACGGGGCGGTGCTGAGGGTACCGGTGACGGTGGCAATCGCTCCCGGCAACAGCGCGCCGGCCGCCGGTGTACCGGTGGTCGGCACACCCAACGCGTCGACCGGTGTCGTGACGGGTTCGGTCAGCGCCACTGACTCCGATGGGGACACCCTGAGCTTCAGCGCGCCCGCATCGACCGCCAAGGGCGCCCTGACCCTCAATCCCGGCACCGGAGCCTTCTCGTACCGTCCGACGGCGGCTGCCCGCGATGCCGCGGGGGCGTCCGGCGCCACCGCCGCCGATCGCCGGGACGGCTTCACGGTGACCGTGACCGACGGGCACGGCGGCAGCACAGCGGTGGCGGTGTCGGTGCCGGTGAGCCCGACCACCTCGGCGGTCAACCGGGCGCCGACCGGATCGGCGACGGTGAACGCCCCGGATCCGGTGTCGGGGGTTGTGACCGGAGCGGTGGTCGGCCGTGACGCCGACGGCGACACGCTGTCCTACAGTGCGCCGGCGTCGACTCCCAAAGGCCGGGTGACGGTCAACGCGGCCAACGGATCCTTCTCGTACACGCCGAACGCGGCGGCCCGCGATGCCGCGGCAGCGCAGGGTGCCACTGAAGCAGACCGGCGCGACGGATTCACCGTGACGGTGGCCGACGGCCGCGGGGGCACCGCTGCCGTGGCGGTGAGCGTGCCGGTCGCCCCGACTCCGGCGGCGCCCGCCGGCCTGCCGGCCTTCCCCGGCGCCGAGGGCTTCGGGGCGAATGCGACCGGGGGGCGCGGCGGCAGCGTCGTCTATGTGACCAATCTCAACGCCGACGGCCCCGGCTCGCTGCAATGGGCCATCGACCAGCCGGGCGCAAGGTACGTCCTGTTCAAGGTGAGCGGGGTGATCAACACCCAGATCCACCTGACCAACGGCAACGTGACCATCGCCGGCCAGACCTCGCCGGGCGGGATCACCGTTCGCGGATTCGTCACCGACGAGAGTCCGTATCAGGACCAGGAAGTCCGTGCGCCAGGCGATTTCGCCGAGAACTGGATTCTGCAGCACATCCGGATCCGGCCGGGAACCGACTCCTACAGTGACGACGGCCTGCGGCTGCGCTACACCCGCAACGGAATCGTCGACCACGTCTCCATCGGCAACGCCACCGACGAGGCCATCGAGATCTCCTACTCCAACAACATCACCGTGCAGAACACGCTGCTCGCCGAGACGCTGGGGTATCACGCCGAGTACGGCGGCATCTTGATGAACTACTCCAACCCGGCGTACGGCTTCGGCCTGGACAACGTGTCGCTGCATCACAACGTGTTCAACCGGATCTGGGGGAGACTGCCGGAGGGCAGTCGGGAATCCCTGGCTGCGGCCAACTCGACGATGAACCTGGAACTGTCGAACAACCTCTACTGGGACCCGAGATTCTTCATCGCACTGGGTCCGGGCACCGGCACGGTCACCAACCCGAGTGGCAACTCATACCCGATCTACTGGAAGATCAACGCGGTCAACAACTATTTCCGCACCGGCGCATCGTTCCCCTACGGCATGTTCGACGACCAGATACTGCGCAATTCGGCCAACCAGCTGTACCTCAGCGGAAACAAGATGAGTCTGTATCCGACCCGATCGGACTACGAACTGTTCTACTGCTGCAACGACTACCCGGCCCTGAGTAGCGCAGATGTGGCGAGCCTGGTGTCCCAGCAGCAGGCGCAGAAACGCAGCACGCGCTTCCCGTTCCCGGCCATCACCTACACAGCGACCGACCAGTTGCGCACCGTGCTGCTCAACACGGCCGGAGCGTGGCCGCGCGACCCGATGGACACCAGGCTGATGCAGAACGTCGCCGCCAACACCATCGCGACGGCTCCGATCGAGACGAATCCGGCCGGCGACGCGCTGCGCCCGGTCTTCAGCGGATCCGCGCCCGCTGCGCCGGCGGACACCGACAACGACGGGATGCCGGACGCCTGGGAGAACGCCAGGGGTCTCAACCCGGCGGTGGCCAACACCAACGCGACCACTCTGTCGAGTCTGGGCTACACCGACCTGGAGATATACCTGCAGGAGTTGTCGGCCAGCCGGATCAACGGGACCGCCCTGTGAGTCAGCCGTCGCGTCCGGCGGCCTGACTCGACGGCGTCGGGGTGACGGTGGTGGTGCTGACCGTGACCGACGTGGCGGGCGCCGCCGACGTCGACGCCGGCGCCGGTGCCGCCGACGAGGACGCGGCGGGGAAGCGGGGCGTGTGGAATTCGGCCCAGGTGTCCCGGTAGAGCACGGTGTCGCCCTCGGACACCAGGAAGGCGTCCTTGGACACCGAGTAGGTGACCTCGTCGTTGGTCGCGACGACCGAGCCGTCCGATCCCCGGGTCGCCGGCAGGCTCAGATCGGCCTGGTCGCTGAGCCGGACCGCCCGGTACTCCAGTTCGCCGTCGCCGTCGACGCAGATCGCCACCAGCGACCGCGACGTGCGGCCGAACTCCATCACGGTCTGCCCGCTATCGCAACGGGCGGCTGAGTCCTGAAAACCGAGCTCGTCGCTGGGGTAGGCCGGGCCCCCCGCGGGGGTCGTGGGCGCCGTCGTCGGCTCGGCCCCGGCCCGGGGCAGGACGACCGCCGCGGCGGTCGCCACCGCGGCCAGGATCAGTCCGGCAAAACGTGAACGGCGGGGCATCGGTGACTCCCTTCGGTTGGTAGACACAGCGAACCACCCCGGCCGCGCAATACGGCGCTGCGGCGACGGCGTTTCGTCCGGCTAGCCTCGGGGGGTGGGTGCGCAGCGACTGGTTTTCAGCGGGCACATCGCCGGGTTCGGCAGTACCGCCGGTGTGCGGCTGGTGGTGGGGACGTGGACACGGTCGCCGTTCGGGGCGTTCGCCGACGTGATGGTGCAGACCGGCTCCGACGAGCGGATCCTGCTGGCGCCGACGGCCCGGGTGGCCGATTTCGTGGCGTCGACCTACCGCTTCGACCGGGTCGAGGTAGGCCCGGTCACCGCCGAGCTGTCCGCGGACACGCTGTCGGTCACCGCGCCCGGCCTTGTGCTCGATGTCGTTCTCGGGGGGCCCGCCCCGCTGGACCGACTGCTGCGCCTGGTGCCGGCCCGGCTGGCCACCGAACCGTGGTGGCTGCGGGCCATCGACCCGATCGCCTCCCGCCTGGTGCCGGGTGTGCACACCGCCGGAAGCGCCGGCAACGGCCGGCGGGAGTACTACGGGGTCAGACGGTCCCGGCTGATCGAGACGGTGCGCGGCAGCTTCGCCGGAAGCGACCTCGGCGCAGTGGCGCCGCTGGCGCCGCCGGTCGGTTTCGGCTTCTCCTCGGCGCCGCCCACGCCGCAGATCGTCTCGGTGTCGACCACCATCGACACGCCGGAGTCAGTCGGAGTCAGTCGTCGTGTGAGGCTTTCCCGGGGGCGCGGCTGAGCACCGCCCACAGCAGCCGCGCCGCCCTGCGGGCCCGCTCGTCGGGGACGATCGGCACACCGGCGGCGGGCTGTTCGGCGGGTCCGCCGCCGATGTGCTCGACCAGCGCGACCGCCAGCACCCTCAGCCGGACGTTGGATTCGTGGCTGGCCCGCCGCAGCATGGTCCACGCGGTTTCGGCGTCGCACCGCAGCGAGCCCATGATCGCGCCCTTGGCCTGTTCGATCGCCCCCCGCGACTGCAGTACCGCGAGCATATCGGCGATCTCGGTGCCGTCCTCGGCCGCTGCCCTGGTCACCAGCGCCGCGGTGACCAACTGCTCGTATCCCATCAGGGTCGCGATGGTGGCGGCGTCGGCAGTTCCGCTCAGCAGGCACGACAGCGCCACGGTCTCGTCGGCTCGCCAGACCCCCGGCACCGCGGCCGCCCCGCGCACGCGCCGCGGGGCGTCCACGTCGTCCCGGAGGTATGCCCGCATCGCTTCGGCGGTCAGCGCCGGCCACCGGTCGTCGGACCAGAGGTCGAGGCTGAGCACCGGGACCTGGTGCTCCACCGCGGTCGTGACGGGGCCGCCCAATCCGGATGCCTGGGCGTGCAGATACTCGGCGCCCATGCCGCGTGCGGCCAGCACGGCCATGCCCCCGGTCTTGGAGTGCATGCTGACGGCCAGCCCGACCGCCTCCGGCAGGTCATGGTGCACCCGATCCAGAATCCGGTCGAAAAAATCACTGCTGCAGTCATTTCCGCGCGGGTGGAACGTCGGCGTGGGCACTGTCTACCCCCTTTCCACCACGGTGACGACACGATCGAGACCGGAGATCGCAAGCAGGGTACTGATGTGTCCGGTCGGCTTCACGATCATGGTCAACCGCGTCAGCGCGGCGAGGTTGAACAGTGCGCGCACAGCGGCGCTGTCGCAGTAACCAACCCCGGTGAGATCGACGGTCAGGTCTGGGGATCCGTCGCAGGCCGCGGTCATCGCGTTCTGGAATTCGTCGACGTTGGCCAGGTCGATGTCACCGGTGACCACCACCACGGGGGGATGGCCGGGGGTGTCCACGGTCACGGCGAAACGCGCTTCGGTCATCGGGCCAACTCCTTGACCATCGTGACGGTGGTCCCGGCCGGGCCGGTCTGCATTTCCACGGAGTCGACCAAGGCGTTGATCAGCAGGATCCCGTGTCCACGGGGTCCTGCTGATTGCGCCGACGGCTTCCATCTGCCGGTGTCGGAAACCGAGATCCGCAACCGGTCGCCGCTGAAGTGGGCGTCGACGGTGATCTCGACCAGTCCCGGTGCGCCCACGACGGCGTGCTCGGTGGCGTTGGCGGTGGCCTCCCCGACCGCCAGCAGGACGTCGGAGCAGGACTGCGCGTCGAGTCCCGTCGCGGCCAGCCATTCCCGAAGCCGGTTTCGACTGTGCGCGAGATTGGCCGGCTCGGCGGGCAAGGTGATATTGAGCGGGTCGGGAGGATGTCGTTCAGCCAACGCCGCCCCCTTCGCAGCCACCGAACAGATCCGCCGCGGAGTCGCGGCACCCGGCCGGCGAACCGCCGCACCGGCCGCGTCGATCGGTGCAGCGTATCAAGAACGGCGGTTTGGGGGAGTCGGCGACCGGGGAGGGGCTAGGCTGCCTCTCATGTTCCGCCATCTCCTCATCGCAACAGCCGTCGCGGGCGGCACGCTGGCGGCGGCGCCGTCGGCCGTCGCAGACGGATATGCAGGCGACGTGCCAGGCATCATCTACGACGCCCACCTGAGCGCGCCGTGCTACCGCTGGGACCGGTTCATCTTCGGCCGCGGCCCGGGTGGGGAGGCGCTGGCCTGCCACTTCATCCAGAACCTGTCCTACGTTCCCATCGACCGGCCGCCGCAGGGCACGGGTTTCTGGGTGATCTCGCCGAAGCTGTACGGCGTGCAGGAGGTGGGCGCGCCGTGCCCGGGTTCACAGGCCGCCGCGCAGTCACCTGACGGCCTGCCGATGCTGTGCCTGGGTGCTCGAGGCTGGCAGCCCGGGTTCCTGAAGGTCGGCGACTGGGGCAACGGCAGTTCGTTCGTTCCCGCCGGCTGACGCTCAGACCGCCGCGGCGGCCTCATTGAGGTCGTTGAGCCTGGTGGTCGCCTCCAGGTACTCCCGCACCCAGCGTTCGATCACCGCGGCCGTTTTCTCGACCCTGGTGAACTGGCCGACGACCTGACCGACCGGATTGAACGCGACGTCCACGGTCTCGTCCGGGTAGCGGCTGGTCGCGGCCACCGCCATACCGGACACCATGTACTGCAACGGCATCCCGAGCGGCTCGGGGTTACCCGGGGTCTCCCAGGCCTCGGTCCACTCGTTGCGCAGCATCCGGCAGGGCTTGCCGGTGAAAGAGCGGCTGCGCACGGTGTCGCGGCTGGTGGCCTTGACGTAGGCGGCCTGCTGGACCGGGGTGTTCTCGGCCTCCTCGACCATCAGCCACTGCGAGCCGGACCAGGTTCCCTGGCAGCCCAGCGCCAGCGCCGCGGCGATCTGGTATCCGCTGCCGATCCCACCGGCGGCCAGCACCGGGCGCGGTGCCACTTCCTTGACCACCTGCGGCCACAACACGATCGAGCCCACCTCTCCGCAGTGGCCGCCGCCCTCGCCGCCCTGGGCGATGATGATGTCGACGTCGGCGTCGGCGTGCTTGCGGGCCTGGGCGGGGGAGCCGCACAGTGCGGCGACCTTGCGGCCGGATGCGTGGATGTGGTCGATCATGTCCTTGGGCGGGGTGCCCAGGGCGTTGGCGATCAGAGTGACCTTGGGGTGGCGCAGCGCCACCTCCACCTGCGGGGTGGCGGTCGCCTCGGTCCAGCCCAGCAGTTGCAATGCGTTGGAGTCGGCGTCGGCGGTCGGCACGCCGTGGTCGGCGAGGATCTTTTTGGCGAAGTCCAGATGCTGTTGCGGCACCAGCTTGCGCAGCATCTCGGCGAGTTCCTCGCCGGAGGCGCCGGTGTCCATGCCCTCGTACTTGTTGGGGATCACGATGTCCACGCCGTAGGGGTGGTCGCCGATGCGCTCGTCGATCCAGTTCAGCTCGATCTCGAGCTGATCGGGGGTGAAGCCGACGGCGCCCAGCACGCCGAAGCCGCCGGCCTTGCTCACCGCGACCACGACGTCGCGGCAGTGGGTGAAGGCGAAGATCGGGAACTCGATGCCCAGTTCGTCGCAGAGGTCGGTGTGCATGGGGCCTCCCTGGCCGGTTACTGGAACGTGTTCTAGTTTAGCGACCGGAGTACCCGGATGGCCAGGAACACGGCCATGCCGACCGCGCAGAGCACGTGGTCGCGCAGTACCGCGCGGGCCAGCCGGGTTCGCTCGGCCTGGCTGCCGGTCCCGCGTCCGAGGCGGACCGCGTTGGGCACCGTGCGCGACAGGGCCAGCAGGATCGGTCCGCCGGCCAGCACCGCCGAGACGCCCACCAGCCAGCCGGGGTCGCCGCCCCGGGCGGCCTCGACTGCCAGGGCGGCGATCAGGACCACCATGGCCGCGGCGATCAGCGCGCCCATCGGCTGGGATTCCGTCGTCGCCCGCCGGTAGTAGCCGGTGATGGATGCCAGCGCGGTGTCCTCGGGCGCCCTGGAGCGGCGGCGGATCTGGGTGTCGAACATCAGGTCGATCCACAGCACGGCGAACAGGAAGCCCGCACACCCCGTGATGAGGACCGCCATCCGTCCTCGCTTCCGGGAGTACCGTTGATAGTGCGTCCAAGGTAAGCGTTCTCGGTGAGGAGGTCGCCGGTATGACCACTCTCCGCGGGATCGTCCTGGCTCCGATGGCTGTTCTGGCGGGCGCCTTGATTTCGGTGCCTCTCGCCTCCGCCGACTCCGGACAGGCGCCGTCGGCGCCGTGCTACGACGGCATCGTCCCGCTCAACCCCTATGCGAACAATTGCGCCCTGCCGCAACGTCCGCCTCACGTTCTGGGGTCGGCGCCGGATCAGACAGCACTGATCAACTGCAGCGTCGGCAGCCCACTGCTGCGGGCGCAGTGCCTGTCGGCGTACGTCAACGGCGGCTACGGCGGGTATCCCGGTTTCGTCGTGGGGATCGGCTAGCGCCCGTCGCCGAACAGCCGCACCGAGCTGACCAGGGGTAGATCAAGGGTTGTCCGGATGCCCGGCGGGGCGGCGATCACCGCCGGGATGGCGTTGACGATCCGGCCCGCCGCGGCCGAGATCGCGGCGTGGTTGTGGTCGCCGAGGGTGCTGGTGGGGCAGATGTCGATCGAATAGGACGGCTCGCCGCTGATCTCCAGGCGATAGGAGCCGCCAGGCTGGGCGGGCTGGGCCCAGTCCGGCCGCAGGTCGCCGTGCAACCGGGTGACGTGTTCGACGACGATCGCCGGGTGACCGCCCACCATGCCGTTGATCTGGAAACGTACCGCGGCGACACCGCCCTTGCGGATGTGGCCGGCGGCGATATCGAAGGCCTCCGGCGCCGGTTCGCGTTCGTAGCTCTCGGTGATGGCGTCGATCTCGAGGTTCAGCCCGGCGGCCAGCTGGCGGATCGCGCAGCCCCAGGCGACCGAGAGCACGCCGGGCTGGAACAGGATCGGCACCTCGTCGAGCGGCTTGCCGAAGCCCATGACGTCGAACATGACGATGGCGCCGTCATAGGTGGCGTAGTCGGCGATCTCCATACATCGGATCTGCTCGATGCGCCGGCAGGTGCTGGCGAAGGCCAGCGGGATAAGGTCGGTCACGAAACCCGGGTCGACGCCGTTGATGTAGATGCTCGAATTGCCCAGCCGCGCAGCATCTTCCAGCGGCTCGATGAACTTATCCGGGATCACACCCCAGGGGAACTGCAGAATGCCCGGCGCAGAGCCCACCACGTTGACTCCGGCCGCCAGGATCCGCCGGACGTCGTCCATGGCGGCGGGCAGCCGCGTGTCGCCCATCGCGCAGTACACCGCGCACACCGGCTCGGTGGCCAGCAGCGCGTCGAGGTCGGTGGTGGCGGCGACGCCGGTGGTGATGTCGAGGCCGGCGAGTTCGCCGGCGTCCTTGCCGGCCTTCTCGACGCTGGAGACCCACACACCCGCCACGTCGAAGGCGGGGTTGTCGATCAGCTCGGCCAGCGCCAGCCGGCCGACGTTTCCGGTTCCGATGTGGACGACACGTATGGCCATGGTGACAAGTTAGCCCCAAGGTAGCCTTTCGCCCCATGGGACGTGTCGACGGAAAAGTTGTTCTGATCAGTGGCGGTGCGCGGGGGATGGGCGCCGCGGACGCCCGGATGCTGGTCCGCGAGGGTGCCAAAGTGGTGATCGGCGACATCCTCGACGACGAAGGTGCCGCGCTGGCTGAGGAACTGGGGGAGTCGGCCCGCTACGTCCACCTCGACGTCACCAGCTCGGAGGACTGGAAGGCCGCGGTCGACACCGCGGTGGACGCCTTCGGCAGGCTCAACGTTCTGGTGAACAATGCCGGCATCGTGCAGGCCGCGCCGCTGAAGACCGCCGACCTCACTCGCTGGCAGAAGGTGCTCGACGTCAACCTCACCGGAGCCATGCGCGGCATCCAGGCCGTCATCGAGCCGATGATCGCCGCCGGGGGCGGGTCGATCATCAACGTCTCCTCCATCGAGGGCATGCGCGGGGCGGTGTGGGCGCACAGCTACGTCGCCTCGAAGTGGGGTCTGCGCGGGCTGACCAAGTCCGCCGCGCTGGAACTGGCGCCGGAGAACATCCGGGTCAACTCCATTCACCCCGGGTTCATCCGCACCCCGATGACCAAGCACCTGCCCGACGACATCGTCTCCGCCCCGATGGGCCGCTCGGGCACTCCCGATGAGGTCGCCACCTTCGTGGTGTTCCTGGCCAGCGACGAGTCGTCGTTCTCCACCGGGTCGGAGTACGTGATGGACGGCGGTCTGATCACCGACGTACCGCATCGCGCTATCTGAGTGGCGTCAGCGCCGGCCCCGCAGGGCCACCGCGCTGAACGCCGCGCCCAGAGCCGCCCGCCCGAACGCGGGCAGGTGGGCCAGCGCGTCGGCCCTGCCGCGCTGGCCCGGCACCGTAACGCGCAGCACCGGCCAGCCTTCGCGGGCGGCGAGATCGGCCAGCCCGGCGCGCGGGTTGACCGGCCGCGGATGACCGACCATCCGCATCAGGGCGGCGTCCTCGTCGCCGTCGGCATAGAAGTAGCTGTGCCCCAAATCCACTCCGTGCTCGCCGCAGAACCGTTGCGTCGCAGCGGCTTTCTGGCGTCCCCACACGATCGGTGTGGCGATGCGTCCGGTCAGCAGTCCCGCATCGTCGAGTTCGAAGGTGTTGCAGACCAGGTGCGGGATGCCCAGTGCGCGGGCTACCGGCGCGGCGTGGATGCTCAGCGCCGAGGAGCTCATCACCAGGGTGTGGCCGCGCTCCCGGTGGGCCTCGACGACACGGCGCATCAGCGGGTACATCTTGTGCGTCACCTGCTCGGCGAAGACCCGCGCACCGACCGCGTCGAGTTCGTCCAGCGACTCGCCGCGCAGATAGCCGGCGGCGCGAACCAACAGCCGCTCGAACTGCATACGGCCGAGCTTGTAGCGCAGTGAGGCTTCGACGACGCCGAGCACCTCGCCGATGCGGGCCTGCCGGCGCCGGACCCGGTCACCGGCGTGGGCGGCGGCGGTGAATCCGGCCACCAGCGTTCCGTCGCAGTCGAAGAACGCCCCGACCGCCGGCCCAGGCGGGCCGGCCGCGATCTCTGCCAGCGGATCGGCCCTCACGTGGGTCCCGTGCGCGCGGAACCGGTCTGCCTGCCGGCTTCGAGTTGGTCCTCGTAGGCCCCCTCGTCACGGCCCAGCGCGATGGTGGCGGCGGTCATCGCGGCCACCGCCACACCCAGCGCGACGGCACTCGGCGTGCTGACGGTCAGATGCTCGCCGAGGACGACCTGACCGAGCAGCACGGCGACCATCGGTTCGAGCACCAGCATCGCGGGCACCGAGGTCTGCAGCGACCCGGCGTGAAAAGCCGACTGCTGCAGCAGGGTCGCGGCCACCGCGACCACGATCAGCACGTACAGCACGGGGGAGGTCAGCACTTTGGTGAAGGCGCCCTCGGTGACGAACTGCATGACGATCTTGGTCAGCACCGCGACGACGCCGAAGAGCACACCCACACCGATCGCCAGCAGGATGGCCCGGCGCCAGCCCGACACCCGGCCGGCCAACAGCACGCACCCGCCGACGAACACCGCGCTGCCCGCCGCGACGAACACCGCCGTCCACGCCGAACCCTCGTAGTCTCCGGCCCGGGTGTGGGCCAGTGAGACGAACACCGCCAGCGCCACGGTCAGCAGCAGAGCCCAGCCCCAGTCCGTCCGGCTGACCCGCCGGTGGGCCAGCCGGGCGCTGAGCGGCAACGCGAACAGCAGCGCCGACACCAGCAACGGGGCCACCAGGGTCAGCGCCCCGTAGGCCAGCGCCAGGGCCTGGAATCCGTAGCCGACCACCGCCGCGCCGGTGCCGGCCCACCACAACGGCCGTCGCACCAGCGTCGAGACCATGACGGCGCTGACACCCTGGTCCTCCGGGACGTCCATGGTGGCCCGCTGGCGCACCACGATCCCGATCGCGGTGAACACCGCCCCGGCCAGAGCAGCGGCCACCACGAGGGCTTGCTCGAGCACTGTCGGCTTCCCTTCCGGCGCGTCGACGGCGCCCACACCGAATGTAGGCCAACCGCGGCTGCTGTCAGCCGATAGGCGCAATCACCGGCGCCCCGCCGTACCCGGTCACCCGGACCCAGCCGGGTAACGGGCCGCCCTCGGGGACCCGACCGCGAACCTCCACCGTCTCGCCCGGAAACACCGTCACGTAGTTGTCGTCGTACTCGATCGGCAGGATCTCGTCGACCTGATCCGGTGAACCGGCTTCGTCGAGCAACTCGACGCGCTGGAAGAACGCCAGGTTCGTCGATGCATTGCGCAGCCGGATGCTGACGTCCCGGCCATTGCCGCCAACGCTCTCGGCGGTCACGTCCAGATCTGGCCTGGGCAGTGTGTTCAGCGCTGTCATGTCCGCCCAGCTGAGCTGCCTGGTCTCGAAGGCGGTGTCGGCCTCGGGCGGGCCGGGGACGTCGACCTGTCGTGACTGCCAGTAGACGTTGTCGGCCAGCGTCGTGCCCGCGGCGTCGAGGAGTTCGCAGCGCACGAAGAACACCGGCGAGTCGTTCGGTCCCGGGGGCAGCATCAGGGCCTGGACCGAACGGCCGGCGTCGACGGAGATTCCCTTCACCCTGCGGTCGGCGCGCACGGTGCCGGACAGGTCGTAGGTGCGCACCCGGACCTGCAGCTCGCCACGGCGCTGCCCGCTCTGGTTGACCACACTCACCCGGGCTCGCCGGTGGTCGCCGGTGGCATAGGCGTCGAAGACCACCGACAGCGGGCGAAGCCCCTTCTTGGCGCCGTAGTAGGCGCCGCCGGGCCGCAGGTAGTAGTCGAAGATGTTGCCGAAGAACGACGGCCAGTGGCTGTTGAGCATCCAGTAGACGGTCATCTTGTTCTTGTCCCACCCGCCGGCGGCGAAGGCCTCGAACTGCGCGCGGGTGGACTCGTAGTGCGCCAGTTGGGCTTTGTCGGCGAAGGTGCGGGCGTCCGCCGACGGTCCGTAGCGCCAGTCGATCACCCGGCGGGTGCTGGTCAGGTTGGCGTTCTGCGGATCCGAGCCGGCGTGGAAGAACCAGGTCTCGCCGATGGGCCAGAGATCCTCCGGGGGGATGAACCTGCGCAGGCTGGCGAACGGTGGGATGTGTTCGTTGTCGCCCTGCTCGGCGGTGGACCCGCGGGTTGCCGGGTAGCGGCCGGCGAACCAGTACGCCGGTGCGCGCCAGGTGTAGGGCCCGGCCATCTGGATGCCGTCCCACAGCGTCTTGCCGTCGCGGTCGCGGGCGAGCGCGGACACGGTGTCCACGACCGCGTTGGGCCAGTGCAGAGCGTCGATGATGTCGCGGTAGGCCGTGCGGACGTCCTCGGGGGGCCGGCCGTCGCTGCCGTTGGCCCAGAGGAACACCGAGGGGTGTGAGCGCAGGATCGCGATCTGCGAGCGCAGGCTCTCGTCGGCGACCCGGCGGTCCTCGTCGTCCCACTGGGCCCAGCGTTCCCATTGGTTGCAGCACATCCAGCCGTACATCAGCGGGATGCCCATCTCGTCGGCCATCTCCACGAAGCGGGACGAGGCGATCTTGGACTCCATTCGCAGCATGTTCAGGCCGAGGTCCCGGGTGTAGCGCAGGATCGCCGCGTCGCGGTCGGGGTCGTAGCGGTAGAGCAGGTCGGGCGTGTAGGTGGCGCCCCGCACCGGGAACTCCCGGCCGTTGACGGTCAGATAGAAGTTGCCGCCGGCGCCGGGAGCCAGACTGTCGTCACCGTCGCGGGCCTGTCCGACGGTGCGGATCCCGAACTTCAGCGCGGCATCGGCGGTGACCGTATCGCGTTGGGCGAACTCCAGACCCAGGTCGTAGAGGTTGGGCTCGCCCATCGTGTAGGGCCACCACAGGTCGGGATTGCGGACGTTCAGCGCTGCGAAATCATCTGGCGCGAAGGCGATTTCACGTTCCTCACCCGGTCCGAGTGCCACCGCCTGGGAGATCCGGACCGGATCCCTGCCGGTTCGGGTGATCCTCACCGTGAGCACGCCGTTGACCGGCTTGGGCGTGTAGTTGCGGACGGTGGCGTACACCGTCAGGCGGGCGCTGTCGGTGCTGGGCAGCGGGAGTTCGGTGTTGACCGTCGCCGGTCCGATGCCGACCGGGCCGAATGCTTTGAGCCGCACCGGCTTCCATATCCCGGCGTTGCGGTCCGGAACGAAGGAGACGCCGGTGTTGTTACCGTAGGGGTCCTGGTAGCCCAGATAGCGCGCGTTGATCCAGTCGTACCAGCTGTCGGCCAGTTCGACGCCGTCGACGTCCTGCACGCGTCGTTCCGGAGTGACCTTGACCGCAAGGGTGTTCTCGGCACCGGGGGAGATCCACCGCGTGACGTCGAGCTCGTGGTCGGTGTACATGCCGACGATCTGTCGGCTGTCGGCGACCCGATGGCCGTTGAGCCAGATGTCGGCCCGGTAGTTGATGCCGGGGAAGTCGAGCACGTAGGTGGTCTGGCCGGCCGGGGCGGTGAACGTGGTCCGGTACCACCAGTCCTGCTTGTAGAGATCCTGGGGAACCTCGGTGCGAAGGTTCATGCCGTAGTAGAGGTTTGGGTAGACCCCGGCATCCTGCAGGGCCTGCAGGACCGTCGCGGGCATCCGGCGCACCGGGACCCATCCGCCGGTGCGGTAGCCGGCTGCGGAGATCGTCTCGCCGGTCTCGGCCAGACCGTCGGCCGAGGTCAGCATCCAACCGTCGGACAACTCGAGGTCCTGGCCCGCAGCCGGCCGCTGCCGGGGGCCGGCGACCCGGTAGTCGGCAGCGCACACCAGCAGGATCACCACGGCGAGAATCCTCAGCAGGTTCCTCGCCACGGTGCACCATCTTGACAGAGCCGCCCGGCCCCGCTGGGGCTAGGCTGAGGCCATGACCGATCAGGACCGGGCCGTCACCCGACGTGCCATTGCCGATGCTCTGCTGAACGCGCTGGAACGGCGCGGCGAGTTGGTCGAGGCCATCGTCAACTCCAACGACCGCGCTGAGGCGATCGAGGCCGTCACCGGGCTCCTGGGCACCTCGCGGGTGGCCGGCGAGGCGCTGATGGGGATGCGCATGGACCAGTTCACCAAGGAGTCCCGCCGCCGGATCGCCGCCGAACTCGACGACCTCAACAGCCAGTTGAGCTTCACCGTCGATGAGCGGCCGGCCAGCACCGACGACACCCTGCGGCTGCGGCCTTTCTCCCACGAGCGCGACCACGACATCTTCGCGGCTCGCACCGAGGAGGTGGGCGCCGCCGGCGACGGGTCGGGTGCCCCGGCGGGCGACCTCGAGGACGAGATCCGGTCGGCTCTGGCGCGCGCCAAGGCCGAGGAAGCTGCCTGGTTCGTCGCGGTCGACGGCGAGGACAAGGTCGGGATGGTCTTCGGCGAACTCGCCTCCGGCGAGGTCAACGTCCGGGTGTGGATCCACCCGGCGCACCGCAAGAAGGGCTACGGCACCGCCGCGCTGCGCAGGTCGCGCACGGAACTGGCCGCCCAGTTCCCGGCCGTCCCCCTGGTCGTGCGGACCCCCGGAGCCACAGGCTGAGCGAGCAGGGCGCCGGTCGTATCCCGACCGCCTTCCGCTACCCGCGGCCGGATACCGGTCATGCGCGGCTTCGCGACCGCGTGCTGCGGATGACCGGTGTGGACCTGTTCCCCTCCGGCCGCGTCGCGGACGCCTTCCGGACCGGGCTGACCGCCGGCGACCCGATCGCCGAGCGCTTCGTCGCCGAGACCTATCACGGTGAACTGGGGGCGCGGCGGGCACGGGAACTCGTCGAACGGGCACAGCGTGACGGCATCGACAGCGTCCCCGAGGCGCCGGAATCCCTGCGGGTCCTGATCGAGGACTTCGAGCGCGTACCGGACTGGGTGGACCCCGACCTGGTCGAGCAGGGCGCGGCGGTCTGGCGGCGCTGGGCTTACGCGCTGGGTGCGGTCGGCAACGCCGGGACGATGGACACCTACACCGAGGGCTGGCTGGCGCTGCCGCTCTCGCTGTCCGGCGGGTACGCCGGGCAGCGGGCGCTGCACCGCTACATGGAGACCTCCCGCTGGTGGATCGAGGTCAGCAGGCCGGGGGCGGTGTTGCGGCCCGGTTCGCCGGCCCGCGCGATCTCGCTGCACGTGCGGATCATGCACGTCAGCGTCCGCGCCCGGGTCCGGCAGCATCCGGAGTGGGACTTCGAGCGCTACGGCCTGCCGATCAGCCAGTCGGCGATGATGCTGACGCTGCTCGGTGGCAGCGTCGCCCCGGCGCTGGGACTGACCGCGCTGGGCTACCTCACCTCGCCCCGCGAGGCGCGGGCGGTACTGCACTTCAACCGGTACTGCGGTCATCTGGTGGGCGTGCGCTGCGAGGGTTACTTCCCGGCGACGGTGATGGACGCCTGGCGGATTCTGTTCATGGCCGACTCCGCGCGCAGCTACGACTCCGCCGGCACGGGCAGCGAGCTCGTCGAGTCATTCGTCCCGGCATTCGAGCCGAAGCCGACGCAGCGCGGACTGGACCGCGTGCGGGCCGGCTACCACTACCGGCTGCAGGCCGGCTATTCGGGACTGTTCATGCTGCCGTGGAACCGCCGGCGCTACAACCTGCCCTCGCCGGCCGCCGGGATGGCGATGCTGCTGGCTCGCGCACCGCTGATCGCCGGGGTGGAGGTGGCGCGCCGGATCGTGCCGGGTGTCGACCGGCGCTGGCAGCGGTTCGCGATGCGCCGCTGGGAGCGGTGGTACCGCTGGCAGTCCGGTGGCCGGGCCGCCGAGTTCCGGGCCGCGACTCCGCTGCGCCGGTGATACCCGGGGCTGCGTAGTCTCGAACCCGATGAGCGTGCGCGCGGGGATCCTGGTGACCGGAACCGAGGTGCTGACCGGCCGGGTGGCCGACCGCAACGGGCCCTGGGTGGCCGAGCGGCTGCTGGAACTGGGTGTGGAACTGGCGCACACCACCATCTGCGGGGACCGGCCCGCCGACATCGACGCCCAGCTCCGGTTCCTGCGTTCCGAACGAGTCGATCTGATCGTCACCACCGGCGGGCTGGGCCCGACCGCCGACGACATGACGGTGGCGACGGTGGCCCGGTTCTGCCGACGCGAACTGGTGCTCGACACGGCCATGGAGGCCAGGATCGCGTCGATCGTGCGGCGCTGGATGGCCCGGTTCCCCGACGTCGACCCCGACGCCGTCCGGGCCGCCAATCGCAAACAGGCCATGGTGCCCGACGGGGCGGAGGTGCTCGACCCGGTCGGCACCGCGCCGGGTGTCGTCGTCCCCGGCAGCCCGGTGGTGGTGGTGCTGCCGGGCCCGCCCAAGGAGTTGCAGGGGATGTGGGAGGCGGCCGTGGCCACCGACACCGTCCGGCAGGCCATCGCAGGGCGCACCGACTACCGGCAGGAGACCGTGCGGATGTTCGGGGTGCCCGAGTCCGCTCTGGCCGAGACCCTGCGCGCCGCCGAGGACTCCGTAGCCGGGTTCGAGGGCCTGGAGATCACCACCTGTCTGCGGCGCGGGGAAGTGGAGATGGTGACCCGCCACGAGCCCGCCGGCGCGGCGGCCTACCGCGCGCTGATGGACCTGATGCGGCAGCGCCACGGTGCGGCGATCTTCTCCGAGGACGGCGCGACGGTCGACGAGCAGGTGGCCGCTCTGCTGTCCGGGCGGTGGATCGCGACCGCCGAATCCTGCACCGCGGGCATGCTGGCAGCCCGTCTCACCGACCGGGCGGGATCGTCGGCTTATGTGGCCGGCGGCGTTGTGGCCTACGCCAACCAGGCCAAAGTTGCTCTGCTGGAGGTGGATTCAGCTCTGATCGAGGAGCACGGAGCGGTCTCCGCCGAGGTCGCTGAAGCGATGGCGGCCGGCGCACTGCAGCGGTTCGGGGCCGACACCGCGGTGGCCATCACCGGGGTGGCGGGCCCCGGCGGGGGCACCGAGGACAAGCCGGTCGGCACGGTGTGGTTCTGCGTCCGGGTGACCGGCGGGCCGACGGTCACCCGCTGCGTGCAGGTGCCGGGCGAGCGGGCCGACGTGCGGGAGCGGTCCACGACCGTTGCCATGCACCTGCTGCGCCGCGCGTTGTCAGCCCCGCCGGAGTGAGGACCGGTCAACCGGGAAGTCGAAGAACGTCTGCGGGTAGGGCTCCGGCTGATAGGTGTAGTGCCACCACTCCTTGTCGTAGTTGACGAAACCCTGCCGTTCCAGGCCCTCGAGCAGCAGTTGCCGGTCCTTGGCCTGCTGCCCGCCGATCCTGGGGTCGGCGGTGTGGGCCAGCGTGTCGAAGCAGTCGAAGCCGGTGCCCATGTCGATGGAGTTGTCGGGGAACCGGATCGCCTGCGGCGCGGCGCAATCCACCAGTGGCTGCCCCGGGATGTACGGCGGGTCCGGCGGCGCCCCCAGCGGGACGATCGTCACGTCGAGGGTGCTGCCCCGGCTGTGGCCGGAGCGCTCGGCGATGTAGCCGTCGGAGAACAGCGTCGACTTGTCGACGCGCGGGTAGAACTCGGCCTTCATGCGCTGGTCGGCGAGATCCTCGGCCCACCCGACGAAGTCGTCGACCGCCCGTTGCGGGCGGTAGCAGTCGTAGACCTTCAGGGTGTAGCCGTCTTCGAGGAAGTCGCGCTGCGCCCGGGACAGCGCCTCGGCCGCCGGGCGGGTAAGGATGCACATCGGCGCGAGGTACCCGTCGACCGGATCGCCGGTGAAGTTGTGCGCGGTGAAGTAGCGCATCTCCTGCTGGATCGACGGATCCACGTCGGCCACCGCGACGAAGTCGTCCGGTGCCACCGGCGCGGGCTCGGCGGCCGCCGGCGCGACCGACGCCGTCATGGCGGTCAGCACCGCCGCGGTGCAGCGTAGTGCGGGGATTTCACGCACTGCCGTGCTCCACGACGTACTCGGCGGTGTTGCCGCCACGGCGGCGGGCCCGGTACATGGCGGTCGTGGCCTGGGCGATGATCTCGTCGAGAACGTCGTGCGGCGGCCGGTCGGCCAGCGGCCGCAACGGCGTGCTGACGGCGCCGATGCTGGCCGTGATGCCGCCCGGGGTGGCTGCCACCGCCCCGAGGATCCGCTCGATGAGCGGACTGGGATCGGGTGTGGTGAAGGAGTCGGCGACCAGGAATTCGGTGTCGCCGACGTGCCCGATGACCGCGTCATGGCGGACCGTGTCGCGCAGCGCCTGTCCAACCGCCACCCGGGCGCGGTCGGTGCTGCGGGTGCCCCCGATGCTCAGCAGCGCCGCGTAGCTGTCGATGGTGACCACTGCCAGCACCAGATAGCGGTCGTCGCCGCGGTTGCGCGCGCCGATCAGCGTGCCGACCGACTCCTCGAAGGACTGCCGGTTGGGCAGACCGGTCAGCGGTTCGACGTCGGCCCGCTCGGCCCGGGAGGCGGTGATCTCGGCGATCGTCCGGCAGGCGACCACGATGGCGATGTTGATCAGCACCACGGGCGTCACCACGGCGAACGTCGTCGCGAAGTCCTTCATGGCGATCCGGACCGCCAGCCAGATCATGGTGAGGACTGCGACGGTCGCGGTGAACAGCTGGACCCTGGTGCCGTGGAACAGCGCGGCGAAGCCGAGGACGAAGGCGAACGCCGTGGACACCGCCAGGCCGGCCAGCGGATCGCTGGCCACCGCGCAGCCCGTCGCCAGGACCAGGGTCCCGACCACGACGACGGCGATCGACTGCTCCCGGGTCGGCCACCGGTGCCGCAGCCACGGCGCGGCCAGGCACAGACACAGCAGGGCGATCACGGCGAGTGTGGCCCGGCCCAACGGGATTCGGGTGGAGGCGGTGTTGGTCAGCGCGGCCAGTGCGGGCAGGCTCAGCATCAGGATGCTGCCGGCGACGACCCGCATGGTGCGCTGCTGTTCGCCGCGGGCGGCGAGCCGGGCGGTGACCGCGTAGTACTGGTCGGGGACCTCGTCGGAGAACAGCTTCACTCCGGCCTCCGATGCGCCGACACCGCGTAGTCCCCACCACGGTAGGGCTGCCGGTCCCAGGTGGCCCACCGGCCCGCCGGCATCAGACCGGCGGCGGCGGCCATCGCGTCGTAGTCCTCCAGGGTGAGTTGACCGGGCCGCAGGCTGAACCCCGCGACCAGCAGACCGCCCGGTGCCAGCCGGGCTGCCAGATTGGCGAGCACACGCCGTTCGGTGTCCGGCGCGAGGAAGATCATCACGTTGCCGGCCAGCAGCGCCAGGTCGACCCGACCGGGCAGCACCGGCGGCCAGTGTGCGGCAGCGAGATCGGCATGGGCCCAGCGCAATTGGGGGGCTTTGTCCTTCGCGGCGGCGAGCATGGCCCGATCGGCGTCGACACCGGCGACGGTGAATCCGCGGCGGGACAGTTCGATCGCCACCCGGCCCGTCCCGCAGCCGGCGTCCAGGACGCTGTGCCCGGCACCGCCGAGCAGGGCCTCGACGAGGTCGGCTTCGCCGTGGATGTTCTGCCCGGCTTCCTGCAGCGCCCGCCAGCGGGCGTCGTAGTCGTCGGCGACGCCGGTCAGCTGCCAGCGGGTGCTCATCCCGGCGCCCTCCGATCGTGATTCTTCGTCCGGTTCCATCGTCACACCGCGACGACTACGGTCAACCGGTTTCCGTCCTGCTCGATGCGCATACCGGCGCGGCGCGCCACCGCGGCCACCGCCGCCGCGTCGTCGGGTTCGGCCCGGCCCGACGCCAGCGCCCGGGCCAGCCGTCCCTTGTGCGCCTTGTTGAAGTGACTGACCGTGGCCCGGCGTCCGTCGGGGTGCTCGGCCACCACGTCGAGGTGGACCGCCGCCGCCAGCCGGCCCAGACCGACGTATGCCCCTGACCGCAGATCGACGACCAGTTCGCGCTGAGCCAGGTCGTCGAGCACCGGCTCGACGACCGGACGCCAGCGGGCGGACAGTGCGGGCTTGCCGGGCAGTTTGGCCGACGCCGAGAGCCGGTAGGCCGGTATCGGGTCGCCGGCGCGTACCAGACCGAACAGGGCCGACCCGACCGCCAGCCGGGCCTGTGCGCGCGTGGCCGCGGCGCCGCGCAGCGAGCCGGCGTCCAACGCGTCGTAGAGCACCCCGGTGTAGCGGGCCAGAGCCGGCAGGGTGGGCGAGGTGCGCAGCGCGGCGTTGCGTGCGATCTCGGCGTCCTGCGCTGCGGAGATTCCCAGCGCCCGGCGACTGGCTTGCGGGTCGGCCGCCAGGTCGATCAGTTCGCCGACGAGCTGCTCGCGAACCGGGTTCAGGTCCGGCCAGCTCAGGGAACGCAGCTTCAGGGTCGGTCCGTCTCCGCCGGCGCGCTTGGTCTCCGACGGGGGGAGCAGGACGATCACGGGTCAGTACGGCGGCAGCTGGCCGTTGCCGGACTGGCCGGCCAGCCCGTTGAGGATGTCGAGGTTGTGCCGCAGCTGCAGCTGGGACAGCCAGGGCGGGTTCTGGTTGGGCGGGGCGTCGTTGGTCAGCTGCCAGGGCTGGCATCCGTTGGTCTTGAACGCGACGTCGCCCGGGTCGATCTGCACGGTCTGCGGCTGCTTGGACAGTGCGTTCTCAACGGTGGCGTTGTCCGGCCCGATGCGCCGCCAGTAACAGGTGCCGTCCGGGCGCGGCCCGGCGGAGGTGTAGACGCCCGGCTGGATCTGGCTGCCGACTTCGAAGATGCCGTCGTGGTCCATGACCAGCGGCCCCGGTGCCGGGGGGGCGCCGGCGGCGGCCGGGTCGACGCCGTGGTCGACGGGCGGCTCAGGAGCGGCGGTGTCCGGGTCGGCCGCGGCCGGGCCGGCGGCGGACAGCGCAAAGGCGGTCAGCAACGCGGCGGCCAGAGCCGCGGACCTGCCACCCACGCAGTCGAGGGTACCCGGGACGGCTCAGGCGGTGTGGCGCTGCAGGGCCAGCAGGAAATGCCCGCGCCGCTGAACCGCCTCGTCGAAGAGGTGCTCGGCCTCTGCTACCGACTCCAGGACCGGAAGGCCGGCCC
>NZ_JBJTJF010000049.1:0-6398 GCF_046095365.1 Mycobacterium sp. | reverse complement strand
TCGACGAGGTCCGAGCGGCCGATCTCGGGAACCGCGAACCCATACCAGTCGCGCAGCCAGTGGAAGTGCCGGCGCAGCGGGGTGTCGCCGGGCGGGTCGGCGTCGATGAGGAACCCGAATGTCGTCGCGGCGTCGGGGATCGCGTGCAGGTCGGCCAGCACCGCGACGGTGGCGTCCTGCAGTTCGCGCTGCCTGTCGGCGGGGGCGTCGGCGAACCAGTTGCCGCCGAAGGTGTAGGGCATCACGTCCGGCGGAACGATGCCCTCGACGTGGTCCATCAGGAAGAACGGACTGCCCAGCAGCTCACCGGTCGGTTCGAGCCAGCGCACCTGCGGCACCGGCACGCCGGTGCGCTCGGCCACCAGCCGCAGCAGGTCGAACTGGTGGTCCAGCCGGTAGGCCGGGAACACCGGTACGTCCTCGGCCTTCGGGGCCACCCGGGCCACCCACTTCTGCTCGACGGGCGCGCCGTCCTGCGTCCAGCGGCCGGTGAGGATGATGGTCTCCGAGGACATCCCGTTGGCGTCCACGCCGCTTTCCACCGTCACCTCGGGCCGCACGCCGCCGGGCATCACGGTCGACAGCCACTGCGAGAGCACGGCGGGCAGGGTGCTGGTGTCGCGGCCCGAGCGCTGCAGACGGGCGACTTCGGTGTCGACGGTCGGTTGGTTGGTCACGTGGTCCTCCGGGACACCACCCTACGCGCGACCGGTCCCCCGATCGGTGGACGCGTACCCGCTAGGACAGGAACCTCGCCGCGGCGTCGGCCATATCCAGCAGTGGCTGCGGCAGCGCACCGAGGGCGAAGGTGATCAGCGCGGTCACGCCGATCGCCGCGACGCTCAGCGACCCCGGCGGGGCGACCTCCGGGGCGTCGGCGGGCGGCTCGGTGAAGAACATCAGCACGATCACCCGCACGTAGAAGTAGGCGGCGATGGCGCTGGCCAGCACGCCGACGACCACAAGCGGGATGGCCCCGCCCTCGCCGGCGGCCTTGAACACCGCGAACTTGCTGACGAAGCCACTGGTGAGCGGGATGCCGGCGAACGCGAGCAGGAACAGCGAGAACACCACCCCGGCCACCGGGTAGCGCCGGCCCAGCCCGGCCCAGCGGGCAAGTTCGGTGGCTTCGGCGCCGTCGGCGCCGCGGACCACGCTGACCACCGCGAAGGCCCCGACCGTGCTGAAGCCGTAGGCGGCCAGGTAGAACAATGTGCCCGACAACCCGGAGGCGCTTCCGGCGATCACGCCGATGAGGATGAAACCGGTGTGGGCCACAGCCGAATACGCCAGCATCCGCTTGACGTCGCGCTGGGTGATCGCGGCGATGGTGCCGACCACCATGGTCAGGATCGCCACCGCCCACAGCACCGGACGCCACTGGTCCTTCAGCTCCGGAACGCCGACGTAGAGCAGCCGCAGCAGCGCGCCGAACGCCGCGATCTTGGTCGCGGCGGCCATGAAGGCGGTGATCGGGGTGGGCGCACCCTGATACACGTCGGGCACCCAGGAGTGGAACGGCACCGCGCCGACCTTGAACAGCAGGGCGACGCACACCAGGGCGGTGCCGACCAGTGCCAGCGTGCCGCCCCCGGAGCCGTCGCGCAGCGCGGCGCCGATTCCGGTGATGCTCAGGGTGCCGGCGTAGCCGTACAGCAGCGCCATCCCGTAAAGGAAGAATGCCGACGAGAACGCCCCCAGCAGAAAGTATTTCAGCGCCGCCTCCTGGGAGAGCAGACGGCGGTGACGGGCCAGTCCGCACATCAGGTACAGCGGCAGGGACAGCACCTCGAGCGCGACGAACATGGTGAGCAGGTCCCCGGACGCGGGGAACAGCATCATCCCGCCGACGGCGAACATGGTCAGCGGGAACACCTCGGTCTGGGAGATCGCCGCCTTGGTGGCCACCTGCTCGGCGACGCTGCCCGGCGTCGCCGAGGCCTGCGGGGTGAACCCGTCCAGACCCGAGGCCCCGGATTCGGCTCCGCTGCGCCGCTCGGCGATCAGCAGCACGCCCAGCACCGCCACCAGCAGGATGGTGCCCTGCAGGAACAGCGCCGGCCGGTCGACGGCCACCGCCCCGACCACCGCCGAGCTGCCCGCGCCCGGGCCCAGGTTCCGGTAGACGCCGATCAGCGCGGCGAACGCGGCCAGCAGCCCGGCCAGGCTCACGGTGAGTTGCACCGGGTAGCGGACGGGGCGGGGCGCGAACGCCTCGACGAGGACGCCGGCCACCGCCACGCCCAGGACGATCAGCAGCGGGGCGAGCACCCCGTATTCGACGCTGGGGGCGGTCATTTCATCGCTCCGAGGCTCGGCGCCGGATCCGGCTGGTGGATTCCGGTCAGCGTGTGGTTCACCGACGGGTTGATCACGTCCAGGGCGATCTTCGGGTAGAACCCGAGCACCAGCAGCAGCACGATCAGCGGCGCCATCACCACCAGTTCCCGTGGCCGCAGGTCGGTGAGTTTCTCGTTGCCCTCGGTGACCGGGCCGGTCATCATCCGCTGATACATCCACAGCACGTAGACCGCCGAGAGCACCAGGGCCAGTGCGGCGATCACCGCGAAGGCCGGGTAGCGGGTGAACGTCCCGATGAGGACGAGGAACTCGCTGATGAACGGGGCCAGGCCGGGCAGCGACAGGGTGGCCAGCCCGGAGATCAGGAAGGTGCCGGCCAGAACCGGTGCGACCTGCTGGACGCCGCCGTAGTCGGCGATGGCCCGGCTGCCGCGGCGGCTTACCAGGAACCCGGCGACGAGGAACAGTGCGGCGGTGGAGATTCCGTGGTTGACCATGTACAGCGTCGACCCGGACTGGCCCTGGCTGGTCATCACGAAGATGCCCAGGATGATGAAGCCGAAGTGACTGATCGAGGTGTAGGAGATCAGCCGCATGACGTCGGTCTGGCCGATGGCCAGGACGGCGCCGTAGATGATGCCGATGACGGCCAGGGCGATGACGACGGGCCGGAACAGCGCGGCCGAGTCGGGGAACAGCGGCAGGCAGTAGCGCAGCATCCCGAAGGTGCCGACCTTGTCCATCACCGCCATCATCAGCACCGCCGAGGCCGGGGTGGCCTGCACCGCGGCGTCGGGCAGCCAGCGGTGCAGCGGCCACAGCGGCGCCTTGACGGCGAAGGCGAACAGGAACCCGCCGAAGAGCATGTGCGCGACCACGGGGGCGACGACGAACTGCCCGCTGGACACCGCCTCGGTGATGGCGCGGACGTCGAAGGTGCCGCCGTCGAAGTTCTTCGCCGTCACCACGTACAGCCCCACCAGGGCGGCCAGCATGACCAGGCCGCCGAAGAGGTTGTAGAGCAGGAACTTGACGGCCGCGGCCGGAGCCGCCGAACCGGCGGCGGCCGGATCAGACCCCTTGGCGCCGCCGAAGCCGCCGATCAGGAAGTACATCGGGATCAGCATCGCCTCGAAGAACACGTAGAAAAGCAGGATGTCCAGCGAGGCCAGCGAGATCAGCACCATGCCCTCGACCGCCAGCATCAGGGCGATGTAGCCGTGCGTCCCGCGGCCGGACAGGCCCGGCCGGTCGTCGGCGTCGTTCCAGCCGGCGATCAGCAGCAGCGGCATGAGTACGGCGGTCAGCACCACCAGCGCCAGCGCGATGCCGTCCACACCGAGGATGTAGCCGGTGCCGAAAGACTTGATCCAGGGGTGGTTCTCGACGAACTGGTAGCGCGGTCCGTCCGGCCGGAAGCCCACCGCGAGCACGATCGCGATCGCCAGCACGCCCAGCGACACCGCGAGCCCGGCGTACTTGGCCGCACCGCGCAGCGGGGCCGGCAGCAGGATGATGACCGTCGCACCGACCATCGGCAGCGCCCACAGCAGGCTCAGCCACGGGAAGTTCGTCACGTGCTCATCTCCACATCGCCGCGATCAGCACCGCGCCGGCGAACAGGCCGGCCCCGGCGAGCATTGTCAGTGCGTAGGTGCGGGCGAACCCGGTCTGCAGGGCGCGCAGCCCGTCGGAGAACCGGCCGACCAGTGCGGCCATCCCGTCGACGCTGCCGGCGACCACCTTGTCGTCCACCACGACCAGCGCGCGGGTCAGCTGCTGGCCGCCGCGCATGAAGACCGCCTCGTTGACCGCGTCGCCGTAGAGGTCGCGCCGGGCCGCGACGGTCAGCGCCGAGACGTCCTGCGGCGCGGTCTGCGGCACGCCGGCGGAGTACTTGCGCCAGGCGATCGCGACCCCGACGGCCACCGCCGCCAGGGCCAGCGCGGTCGTCACCCAGGCCGGGACCCCGTGCTGGGCCTCGTGCGCTCCGACGACGGGTTCCAGCCAGTGCTGCAGGGTGTGGCCGACGGCCAGCAGCGCACCGGCGCCGACCGAGCCGACGGCCAGCACGACCATCGGCAGCGTCATCACCGACGGCGACTCGTGCGGATGGGCTTCGCCGGCCCCCGGGGGAACCGCCCCGCGCCGCTCACCGAAGAACGTCAGCTGCATCACCCGGGGCGTGTAGAAGGCGGTGATCGCCGCGCCGAGCAAGGCCGTCCCGCCGAGCAGCCAGCCGCGCAATCCGCCTGCGTTGACGGCGGTTTCGATGATGGCGTCCTTGGAGAAGAAGCCGGCGAACGGCGGGATCCCGATGATGGCCAGATACCCCAGCCCGAACGTGACGAAGGTGATCGGCATCACCGTGCGCAGTCCGCCGTAGCGGCGGATGTCGGTCTCGTCGTTCATGCCGTGCATGACCGAGCCGGCGCCCAGGAACAGTCCGGCCTTGAAGAAGCCGTGGGTCAGCAGGTGCATGATCGCCACCGCGTAGCCGGCCGGGCCCAGGCCGGCGGCCAGCACCATGTACCCGATCTGGCTCATGGTGGAGGCGGCGAGTGCCTTCTTGATGTCGTCCTTGGCACAGCCGATGATCGCGCCGAACAGCAGCGTCACCGCGCCCACGATGACGACGCCGGTCTGCGCGGCCGGCGCGAGGTTGAACACCGGGCCGGAGCGCACGATCAGGTAGACCCCGGCGGTCACCATGGTGGCGGCGTGGATGAGCGCCGAGACCGGGGTGGGGCCCTCCATGGCGTCGCCCAGCCAGGACTGCAGCGGGACCTGGGCGCTCTTGCCGCACGCGCCGAGCAGCAGCAGCAGCCCGACCGCGTTGAGCGTGCCCTCACTCATCCGCGGCGCGGCGCTGAAGACCTCGGCGAAGTTCACCGAGCCGACGGCGGCGAACAGCACCATCAGCGCGACCGCCAGCCCGATGTCGCCGACCCGGTTGACCACGAACGCCTTCTTGGCCGCGGCCGCGGCGCTGGGCTTGTAGGACCAGAACCCGATCAGCAGGTAGGACGCCAGGCCCACGCCCTCCCAGCCGGTGTAGAGGCCGAGGTAGTTGTCGGCGAGAACCAGCAGCAGCATGGCCGCGACGAACAGGTTCAGGTAGGCGAAGAACCGCCTGCGCTCGGGATCATGGGACATGTAGCCGATCGAATAGATGTGGATCAGCGCGCCGACGCCGGTGATCAGCAGCACGAAGCACACCGACAGCGCGTCGAGCTGCAGGCCGAAGTCCACCTTGAGCACCCCGACGGGCACCCAGGAGAACAGCGTGTGGTGCACCAGCCGGTCCTCGGCGGGAAGTCCGTGCAGGTGCGCGAAAAGCGCCGCCCCGCAGAGGAATGAGCCGATGACCGCCGCGCAGGCCAGCAGGTGGCCCCAGGCGTTGGTCGCCCGTCCGCCCAGCAGCAGGGTCACCGCCCCGGCCAGGGGCAGCGCAATAGTAAGCCACAACAGGGTCGTCACCGGATCAATGCCTCAGCAGGTGGGACTCGTCCACGTCGGCGCTGCGACGGGTGCGGAAGATCGCGACGATGATGGCCAGGCCGACCACGACTTCGCAGGCGGCCACGACCATGGTGAAGAACGCCACCGCCTGACCGTCGAGGTGGCCGTGCACCCGCGAGAAGGTGACGAACGCGAGGTTGCCGGCGTTGAGCATCAACTCGACGCACATGAACATGACGATGGCGTTGCGGCGCACCAGCACTCCGGCGGCGCCGATGGTGAACAGCAGCGCGGACAGGTACAGGTAATGGGCCGGGGTCATCGCGGCTCCCGGATGGTGAGGCTGACCGAGGACAGTTCCTCGGAGCCGTCGGGCAGCAGGGCGAGACTGTCGACGGCGTTGCGCCGCGCGTAGACCCCCGGATTGGGCAGCGGGGTCGGCCGGCCGACGCCGCGGAAGCGCGCGAAGGCCTACTCGGCGGGGGTCGTGGGCCGGTCGAAGCGTTCCCGGTGGGCCAGGATCAGCGCGCCGAGTGCCGCGGTGATAAGCAGTGCGCTGGTGAGCTCGAACGCCCAGAGGGTGCGGGTGAAGATCAACACCGCACGGCCCACGACGTTGCCGCCCGCGTTGGCCT
>NZ_JBJTJF010000048.1:0-27006 GCF_046095365.1 Mycobacterium sp. | reverse complement strand
ACGAAGTGCGGCGCCTGCTGCCCCGCCCGCCATCGCGATCCGCCCCACCCGAGGCCCGGCCTTCGGTTCTCCTCGCGCCGGCCCGATTCGCCCGGCGCGCGACGGCCCCCGCCTGGTCGCTGGCCGGCGATCTGGCCGGGCAGTTCCGGGGCAACCTCGCAGACCCGATCACCCCCATCCTGGCCACCGGCGCGGTGGCCAGTGCGCTGCTGGGCTCGCCGCTGGACGCCGCGCTCGTGGGCAGCGTGCTGGTGACCAACGCCGCACTGTCGGCTCAGCAGCAGTTGCATGCCGAGCGGACCCTGCGCCGGCTGCTGGCGGTGCAGGATCCTCCGGCCCGGCGCCGAGTCGGGCCGGTCGACGAACGCGTCTGCGAGGAGGTGCCGGCGACGGTGCTGCGCCCGGGCGACATCATCGAGATCCGGCCGGGTGAAGTGGTGCCCGCCGACGCGCGGCTTATCACCGCGGACAACATCGAGGTCGACGAGTCGCGGCTGACCGGCGAGTCCTTGCCCGTGTCAAAGCGGACCGATCCGACGCCGGGCGCCCCGCTGGCCGAACGGTCCTGCATGGTCTACGCCGGGTGCACGGTGGTCGCCGGGACCTGCGTCGCCGTGGTGACCGCAGTCGGCCGTGGCACCGAGGTGCAGCGCGCAATTGCCATGGCGCCCAGCACAACCAAGCGCATCGGCCTGCAGAGCCAGCTCACCAGGATCACCGGCCGCGCACTGCCCTGGAGTCTCGGCGGCGGCGCCCTCGTGGGAGTACTGAGCACCCTGCGGGGCGCGAAGCTCAGGGAAGCCGTCGGCAGCGCCGTCGCGGTCAGTGTCGCCGCCGTGCCCGAGGGCCTGCCGTTGGTGGCGACGCTGGCCCAGCTTGCCGCGGCACGCAAGCTCAGCGGCGCCCATGTGCTGATCCGCAACCCCAACTCGGTGGAGGCCCTGGCCCGCCTCAACGTGGTGTGCTTCGACAAGACCGGCACGCTCAGCGAGAACAGGCTCAAAGTCAAGCGTGTCCATCCGGCACCGGGCCGCAGCCGCGCGTCGGTCCTGCGGGCCGCGGCGCGCACACTGGCCGTCCACGACGGCCGCAGCGGCCACGCCACCGATGAGGCGATCCGGCAGGCGGCCGGAAATCCGCCGGCCGCCGACGCCTACCTGCCGTTCCAGTCCAACCGTCCGTTCGCGGCGTCGCTCACCGGTACCCGGCTGACCATCAAGGGTGCGCCGGAAGTACTCGCGGCGGCGTTCACCGCGGGTTCAGTCGACCTGTCTGCCACCGTGACCGCGCTCGCGGGCAGCGGACTGCGGGTGTTGGCCGTCGCCGAACGAACCCTCACCGCACGCCAGGCCGCCAAGGCCGTCGCCGACCCCGCGGACATGGAACGGCTCTGCCGGACCGGGCTCAAGCCGGTCGGTCTGCTCGGACTGGCCGACACTCCGCGGGACAGCGCCGCAGCGCTCCTGGACGAGCTCGCCGCACGGGGTATCGGGATACGGCTGGTCACCGGCGACCACCCGGTCACCGCCGCGGTGATCGCCCGCGAACTGGGTCTTCCGGTCACTGCGGACCAGGTGATCACCGGCACCGAATGGGAGTCGATGTCGGCCGACGACCGGGTGGCAGCCGTGACCGAGCGCCAGGTATTCGCGCGCATGTCACCGGAGCACAAGGTCGATATCGTCCAGACCCTCGAACGCGCCGGGCTGGTGACCGCGATGGTCGGCGACGGCGCCAACGACGCCGCGGCGATCCGCGCCGCCAGCGTCGGCATCGCGGTGGCCGCCGCCGGCAGCGACCCGGCGCGAACCGCCGCCGACATGCTGCTGCTCGACGGCCACATCGAGGCTCTGCTGGACGCTCTCGACGAGGGTGCGCAGCTGTGGCGGCGGGTGCAGTCGGCTGTGTCGGTCCTGTTGGGCGGCAACGCCGGCGAGGTCGCCTTCGCTCTGCTGACCGCGGTGCTCACCGGGCACTCGGTGCTCAACGCCCGGCAGATGCTGCTCGTCAACATGCTCACCGACGCGCTTCCGGCGGCCGCACTGGCGGTCAGCAGTCACGACGGAATCGGGACCCTGCAACGTGGGGAGGCCGCGATGGTGCGGGCGATCGCCGTCCGCGGCGCGGCGACCACGACCGGGGCCACCCTGGCCTGGCTGATGGGACGGCTGACCGGTCGGCGCCGTCGAGCGGCGACCATCGCCCTGATCGGTCTGGTGTGCACCCAACTGGCGCAGACCCTGACCGACTCGCGCAGTCCGCTGGTGGTCTCCACAGCGGTCGGGTCGCTGGCCGCCCTCGCCGTGGTGATCAGTACCCCGGGGCTCAGTCAGCTCTTCGGCTGCACACCGCTCGGCCCGCTGGGGTGGGGCCAGGCACTCACCGCCACCGCCGCGGCGTCGCTTCTGAGCATCTACGCCCCGGCAGTGGTGGAATATCTTGCGACGCTTCTGGGTACCCAGTCAGACGTGGACGACCATGACTCCTCAGTCGTGGACGACCATGACTCCGATCCGGACCAGGACGGCGTAGATCTCCCGAACGGCCGGCGTCAGCAGCCGGGCGCCGGCATCGACAAGAACCTTGGGTCCGGCGACACTGAGAACATCGGTCATAACCGCTAAGGATGGCCCGTCCCGGTCTCCGGCGCGCATCAGGGAAGTGAACAGGAAGCGAACATGTTTCTGAACAAAACCAAGGCCCTCCTCGGGGCCCACCGTGAGGCCTCCCAGCAGGTGGCCCGAGGCACGAAGTACTCGGTCGACCTGCCGATCGTGGGGCGGGTGCCGGTGCCGCCGCCCGAACAACTCGCGATCTACGCCGCGCTCGGCGGGCTGGCCGTACTCGAACTCGTCGACTGGCCGGTGGCCGTGGCGATGGGTGTCGGGTCGGCTCTGATTTCCCGCCACCTCTCCGAACTGGAATCCCGGGAGGAAGAGCTGGCCGAGGCGATCACACCGGCATCCGCATCAGAGACAATGGCGACGGAGACAACAGCGGCAAAACCCTCCGCTACAGAGCCCGCGAAAACGGCCTCCCGGGCGACCGTCGCCGAGTAACAGCGGTCGACGATTACGCGTACGTGTCGTAGTCGGTCGGCATGAGACCGGTCACCTGGAAGATGACCCGCCGGGCGACCTCCACCGCATGGTCGGCGAAACGCTCGTAGTAGCGACTCAGCAGGGTCACGTCCACCGCTGCCTCCACCCCGTACTTCCAGTCGCGGTTCATGATCACGCTGAACAGGTGGCGGTGCAGGTCGTTCATCGTCGCATCCTCGTCCTGAATGCCGCGCGCCGTGTCGGGGTCGCGCGAGACGATGACCTGTGAAGCCCGCGCGCCCAATTCGACTGCGATACGGCCCATCTCGGCGAAATACCCGTTCACCTGTTCGGGCAGCACATACCGGGGGTGACGACGCCGGGTGATCTTCGCGACGTGGACCGCGAGTGCCCCCATCCGCTCGACGTCTGCGACGATCTGGACGGATCCGACGATTGCGCGCAGATCTCTGGCCACCGGCGCATGCAAGGCCAGCAGGGCGAAACCCGCTTCCTCGGCCCGGGCGCTGGCTGCGGCGATCTGCTCGCGGTCGCCGATCACCTGCTCGGCAAGGACGAGATCAGCCTGCAGCAGTGCCTGCGTTGCGCGTTCCATAGCGATACCGGCCAGTCGGCACATCTCGGCCAGCTGGCTGGTCAGCGCGTCTAGCTGGGCGCCGTACGCCGTCCGCACCCCCTCATGGTAGGTCGCCGACGTGCGGGAACCGGCTGCCGGAAATTGAACGGCAGGTGAATGTCGCGCGCGTCCGCCGGCACCCCATTTGTTGTCGGGGGGCGCCCGTACCCTGAGGACAACCGATGACAGGGGGCTGTTTCGTGTCGGGTATCGAGTCGCTGCGCGCGCTGACGGGACGTGCCCGGCTGGCCCTGATCGCCGGAACCGCGCTGCTGCTGGGCGGGCTGGCAGAGGGATCCTGGATCACCACTCTCGCCGGACTCGGGCTGCTCGTCTGGGCGGGCTGGAAGGTCTCCACCGGCGGCAGGCCCACCGACGCGCCCTGGCCGATGCCGGCCGACTTCCGTGAACTGGTCGCCGGCATGGCCCGTCCGATCGACCCGACGCCCAAACGCGTGCTCCCGCCCGATGAGAAGTCGTCGATCATCGCCCACGTCGCCACCACCGAGGAGCAGTTGGCGCGTCTGATCGCCGACAGGCCGCCAGCCTGGCCGTGGGCGGTGTTCACCTCGGTTCTGGTGCAGCGCCGCAACGGCGTCCAAGCCCGGCTGCGGGCCTGCGCATCGGGTTATCAACCCCGCCCGGGGCTGGCCCCGCTGACCGGTCAGGCCTATTCGCGGACGGTCTACCAGGCGATGACCACCATCGCCGACCAGGTCGCCCAGCTCGAGAGTTTCATGCTCAGCCCGGCCTTCAAGGGGGCGTTCGGCGCCGACGAGGAGAGCGCCCACGCGCCGGCGATCGTGGCCGTCGCCGACCGCCTGATGGACTACCACGAGGCCTTCCTCCGCCAGGCCGAGGCCTGCCTTCAGACTCCGGTACTGCCCGAGGCGCGGGTGTTCGTCGCCGACGCCGGGACCTTCGCGCTGTGCCCGCTGGTCGGCTTCGAGCAGTTCATCCCGACGATGTGTGCCCGCATCGGCGACGCGCAGGACCTGCTGCCCTACGCCGACCCCGACTCCACCGTCGCGCTCGACGACGTCGTTCTGACCATTCCGATGCCCGACGGCCTCGCGGACCGGGTTTCGGCGCAGGCCAAGCGGTTCATCAGCTGATCTCGGGCAGCATCAGTTCGTCGTCAGCCCGAGGGCGAAGGTGGTGTTCACCTCGCCGGAGGCGTTGTTGGCGACGTCGTTGCGCCCCAGCGCGGAGCCGAAGCTCAGACCGGAGGCCAGGATTCCCCAGCCTCGATTACCCGAGATGATGTTCTTGCGGGTCGGGCTCAGCGCCCCGCCGCCGACGCTGATGCCGCGGGCACCGGCCAGGCGCACGCCGGTCGCGCCGTTGTCCGAGATCGTCGAGGACTCCACCGCCGCCTCGAGCCGCCCGGTGGCGTAGACACCGAATAGGCCGTTGTCGGCGATCACGTTCTCGTTCAACGGGAATCCGACCGTGATACCCCGCCCACCCGCCAGCACGACCCCGGAGGCGTTGTTGCCCGAGATCGTGCTGCCGAGCAGGCCAAGACCTTCGGCGCCGAGGAGCATGACGCCGTTGCCCCGGTTACCGACGACCTCGTTCATGTAGCGGAAGCCGGGGATGATCGCATCGCGCGGACCGCCGATCGTGATCTGTGACGTGCCGCTGCCCACCATGATCCCGCCACCCCGGTTGGGAATCTTCGCTGCGGTGTCGATCGTCACCCCGGTCCCGAGGCCGACGCGGGTGTTGAACACGGTGTTGTTGTTGGCCCGGCCCCTGATCACGATGCCGTAGCCCCTGTTCGCGCCCGAGTAGACGCTGAAACCGCCGTCGACCTCCTCCACCGAGGGCTGGAATCCGCCGATGGCGATCTGGTTGGCATTGCCTCCGATGAGGATGCCGTTGCCGAGGTTGGGTAGCGGCTGCTTGATGGTGTTGTCCGTGCCGACCGAGGTGTCGGTGACCTCCGCACCGTGCGCGTCGCCGAGGAAGGCGATGCCGTTGCCCCAGTTGCCGCCGATGAGACTGGTCCGGATCTTGTTCCAGGTGTACTCGTTGCCGATGTCGAAGCCGGGGTTGCTCGAGGTGACCAGGATACCGCCGGCCCGGTTCGGTTTGGCCGTCGTACCGAACGCCGCCTGGCCGACGAAGTTGTTGAATGACACGACACCGCCTGCGGTGTCGACGATCTCGATTCCGTAGCCGCGGTTGCCGCTCATCACGTTGCCCAGTGGGATCTCGCCGCCGGAGTCGACGTAGGTGGAGTCGCCCATGACCAGCATCCCGTCGCCGCGGTTGGCCACCACCGTGTTGTTGTCCGCACCCATGCCGAAGAAGTTGGCGTGGACGACGGTGTGGTCGGCGTTGTGCACCACCAGGCCGTTGCCGCGGTTGCCCGAGATCACGTTGTAGAACACGAACGGGTTCTGCAGCGACGTGGTGCCGACGAGACTGTTGTAGTCGGCGTTGACGATCGCCACCCCGTTGGCCCCGTTGCCCAGTGCAGCACTGCCAGACGCATTCGTGCCGATGAAGTTACCGCTGAGTTGGTTACCCGTCGCGCCATCGTCGATCAGAATGCCGTCGCTGCGATTGGCCGAGATCAGGTTGCCCTGCGGTGGGACGGCGAAATTTTCGTCGGTCGGGTCGTTGCCGCCGGTGCGCTCGCCGCCGATCAGGTTGTCGGCCGCGCCGGCGGTCAACTGGATTCCGACGCCCCGGTTGGGCTTGCACTTCGTGCCGGTCGCGTCGGTGCCGATGTAGTTGGCCTCCACGATGTTGCCGCTGCCGCCGGAGATGGTGATCCCGTTTCCGCGGTTTCCGCTGATCACGTTCGACAGCGCGAAAACGTAGTCCGCCCCGACCCCGATGAGGTTGTTGGCGGCGTTGGACGTCACCAGCACACCGTCGCCGCGGTTGGCCTCAACCCGTCTGCCGTCTCCCCAGATACCGATGTAGTTTCCGCTGAGGACCGTGTCGGAGGTGTCGATGGTGACTCCGGCGCCGGCGGCGTCGACCAGCGACAGGGACAGGATCTGCGAATCCGATGCACCCGCAACCAGTTTCAAGCCGTCGGTGTTCTGGAAGTCGACGCGGACCACCGGCGCCCCGGTGAAGCCCGGCGCGGTGGTCCCGTCGATCACCGCGCCGTCGGTGACTGCCGGCAGCGCGGTGGGGCCGACGCGGATGGTCCCGGCGACGGTGAAGGAGATCTCGTTCACACCGGCCGTTGCGTTGGCGTCGAGGATCGCCTGACGCAGCGAGCCCGCACCGGAATCGGCCAGCGTGCTGACGACGAAGGTCTGGCCATTCGAAACGGCGGAGGCCACCGGCCCGGTGGCCGCCGCGCCCACCGCCTGCTCCAGGCTCCGACGCACCATCAGCAACGCGCCGGACACGAAATCCGTGAGCGGACCACCCGGCAATCCGTTGAGTCGGTTCAGGCCGCTGTTGACGACGGTGAGGAGCGCGGTCCGCAGCGCGCCGACGCTGTGGGCGGCCACCTTGGCGGCCTCCGGGGCCGAATCCGATGCCGCCGCCGGCCGCGGAAGGGCGACCACCGCCGAAACGCTCGGCGCTGACGGCGGCATGGCCGCGGGCGCCGGTTCCCGGCCGGGCGTCGGTCCCGGCTTCTCGGGCACGGTGACCGCCGCCGCGGCGCGGCGAATGCCGTCCCTGCGCGGGGGCTGCGCCTGCCGATCGCGTGCAGAACTCCTCGCGGCCCCGGCGGAACGCGCCGCTGTAGGAGCCTTGGCCGCACGGCGCACGGCCGGCTTGGGTTTGGGCTTCTGCGCGCTCGCCCGTGGGCCGGCCGAGACGGCCGACCCGTCGGCGTCAGTGCTGTCAGCCATCGCGACGCCTTCGGCATGGGGGCCGGCCACCAGGAATCCCAGGGTGACCGCGGCGGCTGAGACCCGCATTCCGTGACTGATCCGTGGCATCTCGCCCCTCCATCCCCGAAAGGCCGTGATGAACTCGGGCGAAGCCGACCGGCCTCCCGGATTCTAAAACGGGGCGCTTCGCTGCCGCCGGGAAATGTCCGGGCACCGGGGGGCAGACCGCCGGACGCCGGCGGAAAGTTAAAGGCGCTCTGGCAAGACTTCTTAGCGACACGTTAGCCCTGCAGCCCCGCCGCCTTATTTTCCGGCAATAGGGTGAACCCCGTGCTACTCGACGTTCGCTGGTTGCAGTACCTGCTGAAGCGCTCCGGCCGCAAGTAGCCCGGGCCGGGCCGGGCTAGGCATTAGGCTGCCGATGTGAACCTCGAGAAGGTGGTGTTCGGCTTCTTTGTTCTGCTGGCCGCCACACTGAACTTCGGCTTCTTCGTCGGCGATATCAGTGACCCCGAAGTCCACAACTCCTGGGAGTTGTTCAGCGCGCTGGTCGTCGCCCTGATCACCACGGTCCTGAAGTTCGGCGACAGCACCCAGCTTGGCGCCGTGCACCTAGCCACCAGTCTGGTCGCACTGCTGCAACTGGCCGCGGCCGCGGGCATGTGGATCTGGGCTACCCAGGTCTCCCCCCACGGACTCGACGGGCACGCCACCGCAAGCGTGGTTTCGCTCTCAGGCGGGGCGCTGCTGGCCAACCTGGTGTCCGTGACACTGCTGGTCGTCGAGACCGCCACGTTCCGCCGCCGGTAAGCCGTCGATGCCACGCCCCTTCCACCTGTGGAGCCGACGGCGGGTGAGCTCAGGGCAAACACCGACCCGGATTCCGTCGGCGGTCCCGACGACCGAGGCGATCTTCCTGATCATGCGGAGGATGCGCGCACCCATTCTCGTGGTGATCACCGCGTTCAGCTTCTGCACCGCGGGGATGATGTTCATACCGGGAGTCGACCCGGAGGGAAACCCGCACCGGCTGAACATCTTCGACGCCTTCTACCAGATGACCATCACGCTGACGACGGTCGGTTTCACCGAGGCGCCCTACCCCTTCAGCTATCCGCAGCGAATGTGGATGACGATGTCGATCTTCGTGCTCGTCATCAGCTGGGCCTACGCCATCGCGGTGTTCTTCGCGCTGATCCAGAGTTCGGCGTTCCAGTCGGCCGTCGCCGCGCAGCAGTTCCGGCGGCAGGTCCGCCGGCTGGTGGAACCCTTCGTCATCGTCGCCGGCTACGGCGATGCCGGCCGCATCGTGGGCGCCGACCTTGACGAGCACTACCGCCGGTTCGTCGTCATCGACGAGCGGGAGGACAGGATCCAGTCGGTGGTCTCCGAGCAACTCAGCTTCGACGTCCCGGCGCTGCAGGCCGACTGCGCCACGCCGGCGATACTGGGCATGGCCGGCCTCGGGCACCGGGATTGCGAGGGAGTGCTGGCACTGACCGACGACGACGACACCAACCTCGCGGTGGTGATGACGGCCGCCCTGCTTCGACCGGATCTGCCGGTGCTCGGCCGCTGCGCCCAGCAGCGAACCCGGCGCCGGATGGAACACTTCGCCGCGGAGTCGGCGATCAATGCCGACGACAGGTTCGGCGACTACCTGGCGCTGTCGATCCACCAACCGGTCAGCCACCAACTGCTGCGCTGGCTGATGGACAACGATCAGGAGCAGTTGCTGCCGGCCCGGCGGGATCTGGCCGGACGCAGATGGGTGGTGTGCGCGGAGGGCGAGTTCGCCGACGCGGTGGTCTCCGATCTCGCCGCCGTCGGCGTCGCCGTCGACCGTGTCGACCCCGACACCGAGTACCCCGACCTGTCCGGATCGGTGGGCTTTGTCATCGGCACCGGCAACGACGCGGTCAACATCGCGATGGCCGAGCATGCCCGGCACTCGAACCCCGCTGTCTACCTGGTGCTTCGGCAGCAGACCAACGCCAACAAGGCACTGCTGGAGACGTTGCACATCGACTCGGTGTACATCGACACCGAAGTCATCGCCCGGGAGGTGCTCGCCCGCATTCTGACGCCGACGTTCTGGAGTTTCGTCGAACACGCCCTCACCCGTAACGAGAGGTGGGCTACGCAGGTACGCGACCACCTCGAGGACCGCTGCGGCCGGCGCACCCCCGAGCGGGAGGTGATCACGATTTCCGACCAGGAGGCGCCCGCCGTCGCCGACTGGCTGCGACGCGGCAACACCCTGACTCTGTGGGACCTGATGCGACAGCCCGACGACCGCGGGGAGACACTGCCCCTGGCCGCGCTGCTGCTGATCCGCTCCGGCGAGTACCACTTCATGCCGGACGAGGAGACTCCGTTGGCCCTTGATGACCAGGTGCTGATCGTGGGTAAGCCAGCGGGACTCTCCCAGGTGCGCGAGGTCTGCTACCACCCCGCGACCGTGGAGTACCTGGCCACCGGCCGCGAGGTTCCCCTGACGTGGGTGTGGGGCAAGCTCACCGCCCGGCGCAGGGCCCGGGCGACGTCGTCGTCCTCATCCGCCTCGGACCGCTGAATCCGACGAGCTACTTCGGCGGCATCCGGATTCCGCCGTCGACGCGGACCACCTCGGCGTTCATGTAGGAATTCGTGATCAGTTCGATGACCATCGAGGCCAGTTCCTCCGGCTTGCCGAGGCGGTGCGGGAACAGCACCGACTGGCCGAGCTTGGCCTTGAACGCCTCGGAGGCCTCGCCCTCGCCGTAGATCGGGGTGTCGATCAGGCCCGGCGCCACGGTGTTGACCCGGATCCCTACGGCCGCGAGATCGCGGGCCACCGGCAGGGTGAGCCCGACGACTCCGCCCTTGGACGACGAGTACGCGGCCTGACCGATCTGGCCGTCGAAGGCCGCGACGCTGGTCATGTTCACAATCGCGCCGCGCTCACCGGTGGCGGTGGGTTCGAGCCGGCTCATCGCGGTGGCCGCGATGCGGATGCAGTCGAACGTGCCGACCAGGTTGATCGCGATGACCTTCTTGTAGGTGTCGAGGTTGTGCGCGGAGGCGAACTCGCCGTCCTTGCCGATGGTGCGCTGCGCCCAGCCGACGCCGGCGGAGTTGACCAGTGCGCGCAGCGGCCCGAGATCCATCGCGGTGTTGACCGCGTCGATGATCTGCTCGGTGTCGGTGACGTCGACCGGGACGAACACCCCGCCGATCTCCTCGGCGAGCGCCTGCCCGCGCTCGGCCTGCATGTCGGCGATGACGACCCGGGCACCGAGGTCGGCCAGCTGTCGGGCGGTGGCGGCGCCGATACCCGAGGCCCCGCCGGTGACGATTGCGCTTGTTCCGTTGAGTTCCACGGCGCTGAGCTTACTGACAGCTCATTGACCGGCAGCGGGCCGCACCGGCTGCCTCGGTGGAGCAGGTGGGGGCCGGCCTCACGGCCGGCCCCCACCCGTCGAGGGTGTGAACGGTGCCTACGGCGTCGGGCTGGCCGGAGTCGAGGGCGTGGCCGGAGGCATCAGGACGGTGTCGATCAGGTACAGCGTCCCGTTGCTCGCCTTGATGCCGCCGCACACCAGACCCGCGTCGCCGACCTTGAGGTCGTTGCCGGAGCCGGTGACCGTCACAGAGGCGCCCTGCAGCGTCTTGTGCTCGCCCGCGACCTTGTCCGGGCCGGCCTGGCCTGACACGACGTGGTAGGTCAGGATCGAGGTCAGCAGATCGGCGTCGGTCTTGAGCTTGTCCAGAGTGGCCGCGTCGATCTTGGCGAACGCCTCGTCGGTGGGCGCGAAGACCGTGTATTCGCCGGTGTTGAGCGTGTCAACCAGATTGACCTTGGGATTGAGCTTGCCGGACAGCGCCGAGGACAGCGTCGAGAGCACCGGGCTGTTGGAGGCCGCCGTCGCCACCGGGTCTTTGGCCAGGCCCGCGACCGAACCCGGCCCCGAGGGCACCTTCTCGGCGTATCCCGCGCAGCCGGAGCCGATCAGGTCGGTGAGAGCGGGTGCGCCCATCGCCGAGGTGACCCCGAAGACGCCGCCGACGCGGCCGACGAGGCCGCCGAACCGGCGGAGGACGCAGCCGAAGCGGCGGTGGACATCGCGCTGCTCGCCGCCTTGTCCGCTTCCTTGGTGGCCGACGAGCAGCCGGAGATCGTCAGCGCGGCTGCGGCCGCCAGACCGGTGGCGATCAGAAAAGACCTGTTGACGGGCATGGGGTTCCCCTTATTTCTCGTGTTCGAACCGCCCGGGCGGGCGGCCGATTCGCCTTCGACGTTAATTCGGCACCCGGCGGCGAATGGATTGCTGTGATCAGCGCCACATCAACGATAACCCCCGTCGACCATCACCACCTGGCCCATCAGATAGGGCATCGTCAGCAGATGGGCTGCGCAGCGGGCCACTTCCTCGGGATCGGCCCAGCGGCGCATCCAGATCCTGGCCGACTCCCTCTCCCGGAGATCGGGCGGCAGCGTGGCATTCATCTCGGTGTTGATCCAGCCCGGCGCCAGCCCGTTGACGCAGATCCGCATCTCGGCCAGCCGCTCGGCGGCCGTGCGGACCACCATGTTGGCCGCCGCCTTCGAGGAGTCGTAGTGGGCTGAAACCGGGTCCTGGCTGTTGATCCCGTTGGTCGAGGTGATCAGCAGGATCCTGCCGCGGAAGTCGCCCTGCAGCGGGTTCCGCTCCATCGCCAGGGCGGCGTGTTTGGTGACCAGAAAAGCGCCGGTGGTGTTGACGTTGTGGACCGTGTCCCACTCGTGCCCGGTCTGATCGAGGAAGGCGGTGTTGGGAGAAACCCCGGCACTGTGAATCAGATAGTCGACGTGCGGGACTTGCCTGAAGAACGCCGCGACCGAGGCTTCGTCACCCACGTCGCAACCGAGGGCGGTGACCGTCGACGGCGCCGGGCCCGCCGCGGCGCGTATACGTTCGAGCGCGCTGTCGACCTTTGCGGCGTCGACGCCGCCGTCGGGACGTCGATGCGCCGAGACCACCACGTCGCCGCCGCAGCGCGCGATCAACTCGGCGCACGCCAGTCCGATACCGCTGACGCCGCCGGTGATGACGGTTGTGGTCGCGCTGAAATCAAAGACCGCCCTGCCCATCTCACCCTTTCCCATCAGGGTCTCTCTCACAACTCGATGCGCGCGCCGACGATGGCCGTCCGGTCGAGCGGAAGGCTGAAGTAGGACGCGGAGTCCGCCGCGATGTGGGAGGTCGCCACGAACAGTCTCTTGCGCCACCGTGCCATCGTCGGCTCCGGCCCGGGGACGACGTCCACCCGGGACAGGAAGTAGGAAACGTCGCCGCAGTCGATCGAAGGGTCGATCAGCCGAAGTACTGCCGGCACGTCAGGGTCCTCCATATAGCCGAAACTGGCCTTGGCGAACATGATTCGGCCGTCGCCTGATCCCAGCTCCTCGATCGAGACCCGGTCCGACTCGGCGACGCGGGGCACCGGTGGGCTGTCGACGGACAGCACGATCACCCGATCGTGGAGGACCTTGTTGTGTTCCACGTTGGCGCGCAACGCCATCGGCGCGGTCTCGGCGGCACGATTGAGGAAGATCGCCGTGCCCGGCACGTGGGCCAGGGGTGGCTGCCGCCGGGAGATCTCGGCGACGAACTGGCGCAACGGGCCTTCAGCTCGGGTCCGCAACTCCGAGACGATCCGGCTTCCGCGTTGCCAGGTCATCAGCACGGTGAAGGTCAGCACCGCGATGACCAAGGGCAGCCAGGCCCCGTAGGGCAGCTTGACGACGTTGGCGGCCAGGAAAGCGACGTCGACCGTCAGCAGCGCTCCTCCCCCGATGACCACCAGCCAGAGCGGCGCCCGGAAGTGCGTCCGGGCGATGTAGAGGAACAGCAGTGTGGTGATCGCGATGGTGCCCGCCACGGCCATGCCGTAGGTGTAGGCCAACGCCGTGGAACTGCGGAAGAAGAAGACCAGCAACAGCACCGCGACGACGAGCACCCCGTTGATCCACGGGACGTAGATCTGGCCGATCGAGGACTCCGAGGTGTGCCGCACGCGCAGCCGGGGCAGATAACCCAGTTGCACGGCCTGGGAGGCGACCGAGAACGCCCCGGTGATGACCGCCTGCGAGGCGATGACGGTGGCCGCGGTGGCCAGCACGATCATCGGCAGCTGCGCCCACTGCGGCACCAGCAGGAAGAACGGCGATTTCACCATGTCGTGGTCGCTGAGCAGTTCGGCGCCCTGGCCGAAGTAGTTCAGTGTCAGCGCCGGCAGCACACCGCCCAGCCAGGCCGTCGTGATCGCCCTGCGGCCGAAGTGGCCCATGTCGGCATACAGCGCCTCGGCGCCGGTGACGGCGAGCACGATCCCCGCCAGCGAATAGAACGCCGCCGACGGGTAGTTCACGACGAAGTCCAGGGCATAGCTCGGCGAGAGCGCCCGAAGGATGCGGGGGTGCATCGCGATTCCCCGCACTCCGAGGACGGCGATCGCGACGAACCACACCACCATCACCGGGCCGAAGAAGCGTCCGACGACCTCGGTTCCCTTGCGCTGCATGGCGAACAGTCCCGCGATCACCACTGCGGTGATCGGTATGACGAAAACCTCCAGGCCCGGGTCGATGACCTTGAGTCCTTCCACCGCGGAGAGCACCGAGATGGCCGGTGTGATCATGCTGTCGCCGAAGAACAGCGCCACGCCGAGGACGCCGATCGCGGTCAGCACCGCGACGGTGCGCGGGTTGCCCTCGCCGTAGCGGCGCAGCAGCGCGACCAGAGCCATCACCCCGCCTTCGCCGCCGTTGTCGACGCGCATCACCAGGACGACGTAGGTCAGCGTGACGATGATCATCACCGACCAGAACACCAGCGAGACCACGCCGTAGACGTGAAGCTGGCCCATGGACATCGGATGCGGTCCGCCCGGGGCGAACAACGTGGCCATGCTGTAGAGCGGACTGGTCCCGATATCGCCGAAGACCACCCCGAGCGCGGCCAGCACCACGCCGGCCTTGACCGGTATCGCGGGCGCGTGAGCAGCGCGCGCCGAGTCGGTCAGCATCGGGGTCTGCCCTTCGGTCGGAGGCCGTGAAGCTACTAGGCGTGGATGCTATGCCTCTCGGTGGGAGATCTCACGAGGCCTGAGCCAGTTCGGTCTGCTGGTCGTCATGCTCGGGCAGGTAGAGGTAGTCGGCGGGGTCGTGCCGGCCGGGCCGGTGGGCGATCAGTGCCGGCAGCGCGTCGGCGGCGTCGTCGACGACGATGAGGGCTTCGCGGATGGCCGGCCGGATGAACTTGTGCTCGATGCCGTGGTCGATCATCGCCATCATGGGGCCGTAGAAGCCGTTGTGGTTGACGATCACGATGGGCTTGGCGTGATCGCCGAGCTGCCGGCCGACGACGACCTCGAAGAACTCCTCGTAGGTGCCCAGTCCGCCGGGCAGGATCACGAAGGCGTCGGCCAGTTCCATCATCAGGCTGCGCCGCTCCGGCATGGTCGCGACGATCCGGGACTCGTCGCAGTGCTCCGAGAGGCCCTCGATAGCGTCGAGCTTCTCGGTGGTGATTCCGGTGACGCGGCCGCCGGCGGTCTTGCAGGCCTTGGCCGCCTCACCCATCAGGCCCACCCGGCCGCCGCCGAAGACCATCCGCAGCTCGTTGGCGGCCAGGGCGGCGCCGATCGTGCGGGCGGCCTCGATGAAGTGTGTGTCGATCGCCGAGCTGGCCGAGCAGTACACCGCCACCGCATTCAGAGCCGGTACCGGGTAGAGGTCGGGTGTGGTGGTCATGGTCGTGGCTCCTTGGCTTTCCAGACGGTGGTTCAGGTCACGGTGGTTCAGGTCTTCTGTGACCAGCTTCTCGCGGAACATCGCCTTGCCCCGTCGGCCAAAAGGCCCGTAGCCGGGTTGATCGGGTTGTCCCCCGATTGGTGGATGCAGACGCACTCTCCTCATGCGTCTGCGGGCGGGACCGAATGCATCACCGAGATCAACCACTTCCCGTCCACGCGCTCGAGCATCACCGATGTCGGTGCAACGATCACGCCCTGCGCGCCGTCGAGAACGTAACTCTGCGCGAGGGTGAAGGTGGCGGTGGCGTGGTCTTCGTGATCGCGAACGACGACGTCGCTCAAGACCGAGGTAATCGAATCGACGGAGGCGAACGTGGCGCCAACGAAGTCCCGGATTCGGGTCTTGCCGCGCACCCATCCCTTCGACATCTCATCCGCCATTGCTGCGTCTTCGGTCAGCAGCTCGGCGATCGCAGCGGCGTCCCTGGAGTCGATGGAGCCAAACAGCGCGTGCACGGTCTCCGTGGGATTCATGGTTACTCCTTGAGGTCAGGTCTGAATTACCTACTGATCTGGTTGGACGACGAGGGCGGGGCCGGTGCGTCGCCGGCCATTGCGCCGACCAGAGAGCGACGAGTTGCGCGGTTCATGATTTCTCCTTCGGTTCGGGTGAGGCCCGGCGGTTCGGGGCCACGCATCAACGGTCGCGTCCCGGCCGACTGTGTCGTGTCCCCTGTGCGGGCCCTCGTGCGGGCGAAACCGATGTCCACCATCCGGGGGACCTTTACTTCGCCGATGCCGTTCGGCCGCAAGGCCGGCAGCGGTACCACCGGCGCTGTCACCGCAGTGTGGCGTTCGCGCAGGCAACAAACGGTCCGAACCTCGGCGGAGAGCACCTCGGAGACAGTCATACTGGTCGCATGGTCGACAACGAGGTAGGCGCTGAGGAGGACCTCGCCCGCGATCCTGCTTACTTCACGATCGGCGCCGACGGCAGCTTCGCGCCCACCGCGGCGGCCGGCGGCCACTGGGGGGAGTCCATTCTCAGCGGTCCCGCGGTGGCGGGCCTGGCCGCCTGGTCTCTCGAGCGTGATTTCGGCGAGAGCGGGTTCCTGCCGGCCCGGTTCACCATCAACCTGATGCGGCCGGCCCGCAAGGAACCCCTGCAGGTGAAGACCCGCGCTTTGAGACACGGTCGGCGCGCCCGATACGGCGATTGCGAGGTGCTGCAGGGCGACGATCTGGTTGCCACTGCCGTCGTCGTCCTCTATCAGCAGTCCGAGGCCCCTGAGGGCCAGCAGTGGAGTCCGGCGGTCGAGTTCTATCCGCCGCTGGACCACGAGGGCGATGACCTGGTCGTCGGCAGCGACGCGGCCGGCTGGGGTGAACTCGGTGCCCGGCACCAGAACGTCAGCAGGAAACGTGCCTACTACCGCGGGCTTGACGTGATCGCCGGGCAGCCGGCGACACCCTTCGTGCGCGCCGTCGTCGTTGCCGAGGCGACCACCAACATGGTTGTCAACCGCGGCACCGACGGCATCGGCTACATCAACGGCGGCCAGACCGTGCTGCTGTACCGCACACCGCGCGGTGAGGGCCTCGGTGTGCAGGGCGACAGGCAGTTCGCCGCCGACGGAGTGGCGATCGGCAGTACGACGCTGTTCGATGACGACGGCCCGGTCGGGATCGCGTCGATAACCGCACTGGCCAATCCCGCCGCGCGGATCAACTTCACCGGCACCGCGCGCAACGACGCACCCGGCGCCGAGCTCTACACCGGCGGCAAAGACGGGTGAGGTGCCGAGATAATCCCCTCAACCGCAGATCGCCCTCCCGCCCTCGGGATGGTCAGTTGTTGCTGCCAGGGCAGGTCACATCGATGTAGGCGGTGCCGACGGCCTGGCCGGAGGTGAGGCCCTCGACGCCGGTGACCATGCACTGCGACAGCGCACCAGTCGTGCTGCCGTTGATCTGTACCGCGTAGCCCATCGCCTGTAGTTCGCTGCCGACCTGGCCGGCGTTCTCATTGGTGTAGCCGGCCGCGTGGGCTGTCGCCGCGCCGAATCCGAAGGCGGCGGCGGTGAGTGCGAATCCCATCGCGGCGGCGGGCAGGTAGCTCTTCATGTCAGTGTCTCCTTGGTTCGGAACGGTTGGTGATTGCCTTGTTTTGACTGTGCCTCATGTCCCAGGCTCATCGGATCGGCCGATCGGACCTTGAAAGACACGAGACACCCCGTCCTCCGATCGGAGGACCGGGTGCCCCTGGTACGGGTTCGGCCATTGGACACACGGGCCGCAGGAGGATCAGCGATGCTTGAGGCCAGCGGAGACCAGGATCAGACCGAGGAGTCAGTCATGCTCAGCGCCAACGGCGTCGCCCTGGTCTGCTCGGACATGATGCGCGCGCCCGACGGTGTGACTCCGTGACCTCGGCGCCGGAGGCGGCGGTCCGACTGGGGTCCACCACTGATGTCGCAGCGCTGATGGAGTTGGAGGCGCGCTATTACGTCGGCAATCTCGATCCCGCCCAGCGGGCCGACGGCTTCGTCTCGATTCTGCACAGTGCGCGGTGGTTCCACGACACGGTCGCAGACGGGGGTATACACGTCGCTGAGATCGACGGCGATATAGCAGGTTTCATCGCCGTGACCCCGCCACCGAACGCCGCCGGCCCCCGGCTGGAACCGATCATCCGGGCGGTGGTCGACCTGGCCGAGGTACTCGATTTCCGCGGCGCCCCGATTGCCCGGCAGCGCTGGGCGTTCCGTGGACCCGTGCTGATCGACCGAGCCGCGCGGGGGCGCGGGGTCTACACCGCGTTCAACGACGTCACCCGGCAGGCCTACCGCGACCGATACGACGTCGGCGTGCTGTTCGTTGCCGCCGACAACCCGCGCTCGTTGCACACCACGACCACCAAGCTGGGCGCGCAGTCCCTGGCGGAGTTCGACGCCGACGACAGGCGCTACCACTTCCTGGCCTACGCCTTCGACGGGGGGAACGCCGGCCCCGGCGGGCGGACAGGCGACCAATAGCGCTCGAAGAACATCCTCATCACCGGACAGGAGCGGATCAAGGGCTGCGAGGGCAGCCGGCGGCGTGTCGTTCCTCTACGCGGTTCGGTGGTGCTCGCCGCGCGGGAGGACGACGGCGGGCCACCAGAACCACCGTCCCAGCAGTGTCGCGATCGAGGGCATCAGCAGGGCGCGCACGATCAGGGTGTCGAGCAGCAGGCCGATGGCGATGGTGGAGCCCATCTGCGCCACCACGGTCAGGCTGCTGCCGAGCATCGCGGCCATGGTGGCGGCGAACACCAGTCCCGCCGAGGTGACGACCCCACCGGTGCCGGCCATCGCCCGGATCATGCCGGTCTTGAGGCCGGCGTGGATCTCGTCCTTGAACCGGGACACCAGCAGCAGGTTGTAGTCCGACCCGACGGCCAGCAGCACGACGACGGCGATCAACGACACCAGCCAGTGGATCTTGATGCCGAACAGGTCCTGCCAGATCAACACTGAAAGCCCGAACGAGGCGGCGATCGAACTCGCGGCGGTCCCCACGATCACCACGGCCGCCACCAGGCTGCGGATCATGACGAGCATGATCGCGAAGATCAGCGTCAGAGCCGCCACCACCGCGATCATGAGGTCGTACTTGGCGCCGTCGTGCATGTCCCGGTAGGTCGCCGCCGTGCCACCGATGAAGATCCGCGCCGACGACAGCGGGGAAACCTCGAGGGCTTGGCGCACCGCCGTGCGTTCGGCGGGAATGAGGCTGATTCCCCTCGGTGTCGCGGGGTCGCTCGCGTGGGTGATGAACATGCGCGCCGACGTGCCGTCCGGGGACAGGAACAGCTTCAAGCCGACTTGGAACTCCGGGTTGCCGAACGCTTCAGGCGGTAGGTAGAACAGGTCGCCGTTCTTGGCCGCGTCGAAACTCTGCCCCATCACCACCGCGGTGTCGTTGAGGGCCTGCATCTGGTTGAGCATCGCCTCCATCGAGTCGGCGTTGGCCAGGGTCAGCGTTCGGGTGGTTCGCATGGTCTCGATCATCGGCGGCAGCAATGCCAGTTGTTGCGGCACCAGTTCGTCGGTGCGGTCGACGTCTTTGGACAGCTCGTCGAACTTCTCGGCGAGGCTGTCGATACTGTCCAGCGAGTCGAACAGAGCCCGGGTCGAGGAGCAGACCGGAATGTCGAAGCAGTGCGGCTCCCAGTAGAAGTAGTTGCGGATGGGCCGGTAGAAGTCGTCGACGTCGGCGATGTGGTTGCGCAGTTCGTCGGTGACCGCGGCGATGGCCCTGTTCTTCTCGGCGATGTCGTGGGTGTTGGCGGTCAGTTCGCCCATGACGCCGTACATCTTCTCGGTGAGGTCGATGTTCACCTGCATCTGCACGGCGGTCTTGCGCATATCGGCCAGTTGACGTCGCATGAAGGGAAGGCCCTGGTTGGCGGTCTGGCCGGTGACGCTGTTCTGGAAAGGGATGGAACTGTGCTGGATCGGGATGCCCAGCGGCCGGGTGATGCTCTGCGTCAGCACGATTCCGTCGACGGCCAGCAGATTGCGTGCGGCCTTGTCCAGCACCAGCATGTCGGCCGTGTTGCGCATGTCGTGGTCGGCTTCGATCATGATGATGTCGGGGTTCATCCGGGCCTGGGTGAAGTGCCGTTCGGCAGCGGCGTAGCCGAGGTTGGCAGGTGCGTCGTCAGGCAGGTAGTACTGGTCGTTGTAGGCGGTGACGGCGCCCGGCAGGCCGAGCAGGCCGATCAGCACGACGACCAGGCTGGCGACCAGGATGGGGCCGGGCCAACGCACCACCGCTGTACCGACGCGGCGCCAGAACCGTTGCCGTCGGATCTTTTTCGGCGCGTAGAGGCCGATGCGGCTGCCCAGGAAGAGCACCGCCGGGCCCAAGGTGACCGACGAAAGAACCACCGTGATCATGCCGATCGCCACCGGCTCGGCCATGGTGGAGAAGTAGGGAAGCCGGGCCGCCCGCAGACAGTAGATCGCGCCGGCGATGGTCAGGCCCGAGCCGATGATGATCGGGCTCACCGAGCGAAAAGCGGTGTAGTAGGCGGTGTCGCGGTCTTCACCGGCCGCCCGGGCCTCCTTGTAGCGGCCGAAGAGGAAGATCCCGTAGTCGGTGGCGGCGGCGATCGCCAGCATCGTGAGGATGTTCGAGGCGAAGGTGGTCAAGCCGAACCGGTTGTTCTCGGCCAGCACCGCCACCACACCTTGGGAACACAGCAGTCCGATCGCGGTGAGGAACAACTGGACCAGCGTGGTCGCCACCGAACGGAACACGAACAGCAGCATCCCGGCGATCGCCACCAGGGTGTAGAGGGTGATCCGTCCCAGGCTCTCGTTGCCGATCACGTGCAGGTCGTCGGTCAGGGCGGCCGGACCGGTCACGTAGGCCTTGATCCCATTCGGCGCCGGCGTGCGGTCGACGACCGCGCGGACGGCCTCGACCGACTTGTTGGCCTCGGTGGTTCCCTGCTCGCCGGCCAGGTTGAGCATCACGTAGGCGGCCTTGCCGTCGGCGCTCTGCGAGCCCGCGGCCGTGAGCCGGTTACCCCAGAAGTTCTGGATGTGCTGGACGTGCGCCGTATCGCGTTCCAGTTGACCGACGATGTCGTCGTAGTAGCGGTGGGCGTCGTCGCCGAGTTGCTGCTGGCCCTCGATGAGGATCATCACGGTGCTGTTGGAGTTGAACTCCCCGAAGTTCGCGCCCATCCGCTTCATCGCGATCATCGAGGGCGCGTCCCGGGGAACCAGCGCCGAGGCGTGCTCCTCGCCGACGACGGCCAGCGGTGGCGCGATGGTTTTCACCAGGACGGTCAGTCCGATCCAGAACAGGATGATCGGCACCGACAAGACCCGTACGGCGCGGGCCGGCAGCGGCCGCCGGGCCGAAACGTCGGCGGGCCGGCTCATGCCGACTTCACCAGGCAGAACGTCTGCGCGCTGACACCCTCGGCGCTGCGCTCGTCACGGACGGTGCCGTCGACACTGACACTGCAGCCGATCTGGCCGCCGTCGCCCTGGGCCATGATGCTGGCCGTCATGGACGGCAGCGTGGTGGAGATGGTCAACGACCACGGCAGGCCCGCGTCCGGCACGGTGTGCAGGTTGGCGTCGGCGTCGAAGTAGCTGATCGTCGCGGTGGACCCGGGCGGACCGGACACCTCGTAGACGACGACCTTGGGGTTGAACTGCACGATCTCGATGGACGCCCCGGCGTCGGCATTGAGATCCTCCGAGGCGAACTGCCGGTGCAGCCGCAGCACCACCAGTCCGGCGACCGGCAGGACGACCGCCAGAAGAATGGGTATCCACAGTTTGGCAGCCGCGCGGGCGAGTGTGACCGCCACGATCCGACCGCCCTTCACCCGAAGCTTCCGGCTGCCCCCATTGCCTGGTTCCGACCCTGGCGAATATATCTGCCGATCCGCCCGGCCCGGGGAGCCTTGCACGGCGCGGCCGTTCAGCGGTTCAGGCAGCTGAACGCCTTGACCGCCGCCTTGGGTGCGCCCTGGATACCGTCGATCTGACCGGCACGCGTCAACGGGTTGGGGTCGCTCAGGCTGACACGGTTCGGCGTGGTTGCGGTGGTGCAGTTCGAAGCCGCCGGGGGCGCCGCGTCCGCGTGCGCCGGGACGGCGAGGGCGACTCCGGTGGCGATGCCGGCGGCGGCGGCCGTGCCTGCGGCGGCGGCGGCGATTCTGCGGACGAAGGTGTTCATGTTCACGTCGGTTCTCCTGTGTCGGTTCCGGTGGCCGCGGTTCCGGCCATCGATCAACTGTGGCCCGGGACGAGGCGATTCCATGTCGTGCGGATGGCGGGCTGCGGGGAGGAGATCGCCTTCCCCCGATCGGGGGAAAGTCTTGGGTTACCGGACCGACGGGGTCATGGTGCGGTCGTAGACGAGTTGGAACGCCTCCGGTGTGACGCTCATGCCGCGGGTTCCCCGGAACGGATGGTCGACCACCGCTGTCATGAACACGACCAGACCGACAAGCAGGGTCACGAGGCTGGTCATGGTCAGCTGGGTGCGCACCGGCTCCAGTTGGAGGAAATAGGTGGTGAGGGTGGTGATGAGCGCCCCGATCAGCAGCACCGCCCACAACGTGGCCGGGATTCCGCTTGCGACGGTGTTCAGCCTCATCACCCGGAACTCGATCATCTTGTTGAACTCGGTGATCGCGGACTGGTCGACCAGTCGTACCCGCTCGGATCGGGGCTCGAAGGTGTAGAGCGACTTCTCGAACTCCGCGAGTTTGTCGATCCCGCCGGTGGGGACGATTCCCCGTTGCTGTTCCGGCCACTCCACGTCGATCACGATCCTGGTGTAGTCACGGAGCTGATCGGTCAGCACCGTCCGCGCCGGCTCATCGTAGGAGTCGACGTCGCGGTAGACCGAACGAAGGGCAGCCGCCTCGGAGGCCACGATGTTCTGGGCGGCGACGAACTGCTGCCAGACCGCGACAGCAAGCAGAGCCAGCACCAGACCGTAAAGCAGAGTGACGGCGCCGATCACCGCGTCGACACCCTTGTTGTGGCCGGCCGGCGGGCCGATGAGCAACCGCACAACCGGTCTGGTCAGGAAGTAGCCGAGGATCCCGATGAGCACGAACACCGAACAGCACAGCAGCCCGAAAACCCATTCGGGGAGCGTGTAGATCCAGAGCATGCTGAACACAGGGCTTCTTTCAGCGGACCGTCGAGTCAGACCGCAGCGAGTTCGTGATGACGTGCGGCGGTGATGGCGGCCATGCGACCGCCATCACCGTTCCGCGATGCGTTCAGATCACGCAGCCTTTCAACCGCCGGTGATGACGTTGCCCGGCAGCGCCGTCGGAGCCGGACGGGCCCGCTCCGTGGGAGCGTAGGAGTTCGGTCCCGAACCGGAATGCGGCGGTGCCGGCGTGATCGCCTTCTCGGTCGGCTCCACTGTCGGCGCCGACGCACTCGAACTCGGCGACGACGCCGACGACGAGGTCTCCGGCGCCTTCTGCGTCGGCTCGGCCGCCGGTGCCGTCGCGCTCGAAACCGGCGCCGAAGGGGCCGTCTCGGTCGGCTTCTCCTTCGCGCCGCACGAGGTCAGCATGCCCATGCCGATCAGCGCGGCCGCACTGGCGACCATGGCCATGCGGCGCGTCAAACGCTCTGTCATCATCGTTGTTCTCCTTCTCGGATTTGCGCCGTACGGCGACTATAGGGGTATTCAGTTGTCGACGGCGATCTCTGAGCCTCAACCGCCCGAGATTCCCGTACTCCTCGTCACGCCGCCGCTTCCGGGGCAGCCTCGTTGACCCACATCTCGGCGTCGCTGAACAGGCCAGCACCGTAGGCGACGGCGAAGCCGTCGAACACCGACTCGACAGCGGCGTCCTCGACCAGCAGGTCGATCCGGAAGTTGGGGCTGAAGCGACGGGGGTCGCGCAGGGCCTGGTAGTTCACCATCGCGGCGTAACCGCGTGCGGAATCCGGATTCCGGCTGACGACCGCCGAGGCGACTCCTGCGGCCGGCAACGCGGCGGCCAAGGCCCGCCCGGACAGCTGCTCGGCGATGACGGTGATGCTCTTCATGGTCCTCAACTCCTCGTGGCGGATGAAAGCTGCTAACGCCACTCTCTCCGGCGGCAAGGGTCGGCGACGTCCACCAAGTGGGCGCAGTACCGGACCATCTCGCCGTCCTCCAAATGGAGGACAACAGGCCCGTCCTCACGATGGAGGACAACGGGCACGTCCTCACGATGGAGGACAACGGGCACGGTCACCCGACTGACGCATCCACGCCTTCGGATGCCGGCACCGCCGGGACCGCGACGAACGGGGAGTCACGGCCCGATAGATCCGCTGATCGGTGGACAGCGCATTCATCCCCATGTACGACCGATCGGATGACGGCACGGGCGGTCACGTGGGCCGATATTTGCTTCATAGGGCGCACCCGACCGGGGGCCCGATACCGAGAGGAAATCCCATGTTCGTCAACCGCACTTCCGTGATCGCTCTGGTTGGCGGTGCAATGGTCGGCGCTTCGCTGACCCTGGCCGGCCCCGTTGCCGCAGCTACGCAGGACTCGCAATGCCCCTGTGCGGCAGCGTCTCAGCCCGCCACCGCGCCGGCGACCGCACGGCAGGCCACCGCGCCGGCCACCGCGCGGCCGGTAACCGCGCCGGCCACCCGGTCCGGCGCGGGTTCGCAGGCGCCCGCCGCCGCATCGCAGGCGCCCGCCGCCCGATCGGGCGCCCCGGTGCGCAGCGTCGGCACCAGCGTCCTGCCGATCGCGCCTGTCGGCCCGTAAAACCTTCAGGACGGCGGGGAGGCCACCGGTGACCGGTGGCCTCCTTGCCGTTTCGGGGTCCGGCTCGCCGTTCGGCCGGCTACCCGCTCTGATCGATGAGCGTGGCTCCGGCCGGTGTGTTGCCCAGCGTCTGCAGGTCCAACGGTTCCCCGGCGACCGTCAGTCTGATGATGGCGGCGAGTTGGCCGGGTGCGTCGCACTGCACGTAGTGATCGGCACCCGGGACCACCCAGTAGCGGCTGCGGCCCGGCTTGCCCCGAACGTAGTTTCGCCATACATGGTCGGCGACGCGCAGCGGCGCGACTGCGTCGTGCAGGCCCCAGATGATGGTCGTGTCGACCGGGATCCTGGCCAGTGCTTCCAGCCAGATTGTCTCGCCGTCAGCCCGCTCATTGAGATACTTGATGGTGTCGGGCAGCACCGATATCCCGTCGTTGCAGGCGAAACACTCTGCCAATGCCGCGATCTCGGGATCGTCGGGAGACCGGCGCGGCATGAAGGTGGTCATTCCGAGTCCGGCCGCCAGCATCTCCGGCGTGGTCGCGGCAGCGGTCGCCCGGCCCGTCGCGTCATCCAGAAGTGCGCGCTGGAATGCCGTCAGGTTGGACAGCGGCAGGAAGATGTTGGCATTGGTCAGGAACATATCGGCCGGCATGTTGGCCGGGTGGTTCTCAGCCAGCATCGACAGGGCGATGATCCCCACGCTGGTGCCGCGATCATGGGTGAGTATGCGGTAGTCGCGAAGCCGCCACTGCTCGGTGACCAGGTGCACCAGCAGCCGGGCGTCGTCGTAAAGCGAATAGCGGTAGGGAGCCGGCGGCTTCTCCGAAAGCCCGTAGCCCGGGAAGTCAACCGTGACGATGTCGAAGTCGGAGCCGAGTTCGACCGCCAGTGCGCGGAAGTCGATGCTCGAGGTCGGAAAGCCGTGGACGAAGACCAACGCCGGCGCATCCGGGACGCCGCTGCGCCGAATGAAGAGGCGGACTTCGCGGCCGTTGTTCTCCGGGGTCGTCGACCGCCAGCGAAACGCGGTTCCGCCGGCCCGCCATTCCTCGAAGACATCCATCCGGCAAGCCTGCCACCAACTCGGGCCGGGCGGGTCAGGTGATGCGGAGATCCTTGAGCACCGCCAGGGCGGCGCGGCGGCCACTGACGAGCGCGCCCTGGATCGACGAGGTGTCGCGGTGGTCGCCGGCGACGTACACCCCGCCGGCGGTGCGCACCGGGCGCTGCAGTTCGAACGGGACCGGCATCGCCGGCAGCGCATAGGGAATCGGGTAACACCCGATGAGGTCCCACTGGGTCGTCGGCACGCCGTAGAGCCACTCGAGGTGTTTCCGGACGGGCTCCTCCGGCCCGTTCCAGATACCGAGCGCCGACGCGGCGACCAATGCACTGCCCGGCGGGGCGTAGTCGGGTGCGGCATGGCTGAGCACCACGGTGTTGACCAGCGGCCCGCGCCGACTGCCGTCAAGGGTCAGCACGGCGTGACCGTCGGCGAGGTCCTCCGGTGCGCACTCGGGTCGGTAATACCACGTAGTGACCGCATGGGCAGCGGGCGCGCGGACTTCGGCGACGAGGCCCTCGGCGGCGGCCGGGTCGGTGGCGACGATCACTGCCTCGGCGGTGTGGGAATCACCGCCGGCGACATCGACACCTTTTGCCGCGACGGCGGCGACGCGGTGGCCGAGTCGCACGTCCATGCCGGCGGCGAGCTGTTCGGGGATGCGCTGCATGCCAAGGGCGGGCACCGCAGGTGTGCCGCGGACGAAGGACTTGAGCACGACGTCGAGGAACCGCCGCGACGTGGCCAGCTCCGACTCGAGGAAGACACCGGAAAGGAACGGTCGCAGCACGGTTTCCATCAGGGTGCGGTCCACCCCGGCGCGGCGCAGCGCCTCCTCGGTCGTGACGTCGGGTGTCCTGCCCAGCGAGGCAACCGAGCGCACCGCGCACGTGGCGGCATAGGCGCCGAACCGGGCGATCGACAGCGGCGAGCCGATGCGCGCGAGCAGTGACGGCACCGCCCACGACGGCTGGCGACGCGGGTCGGCGACGCGTTCGACCCGGCGCCTCCCGCCCCGCTCGACCACGATGCGGGCCCCGGCGACGAACGGCCGCAGACTCAGGGCGTCATGGTCGAGCACCCGCGCGCCCTCGGGGTAGGCCGGGTTGTAGAGCTGGAACCCGCGATCGAGGCGGTAACCGTCGACGACGTCGGTGCGCACCCGTCCGCCCACCGCGTCGGCGCTCTCCAGAACCGTCACGGCAATCTCCCGCCTGGTGAGATACCGGGCCGCCGCCAGGCCGCTCAGTCCGGCTCCCACGACGACCACTGTCACGACCGACACGGTATAAGACCGTGGCCGCCGGGCGCATCGTCCAGCCGCCGGAGCCTGCCGACCGGGTTGCCGTCCAC
>NZ_JBJTJF010000047.1:0-3523 GCF_046095365.1 Mycobacterium sp. | reverse complement strand
ACACCGGTGTAGCCGGTGCCGCCGTCGCCGCCGGCCGCGCCGGTACCGGCCAGTCCGGCGTCGCCGCCGTTGCCCGCGGTGCCCAGCGTCACGCCGTCACCGCCCAGGCCGGCCTTGCCGCCCTTGCCGCCGTTGCCGGCATTGCCACCGTTGCCGCCGGCCTGGCCGTCGGTTCCCGCGGTGAACGGATCGGCGCTCGGATCACCGTTGGCGCCGGAGCCGCCGTTGCCGCCCGAGCCGGCATCGCCGCCGTCACCGCCGTCACCGCCGGCCGCGTCGGCGCCGTCGGACGCGCCGACGCCACCCTTGGCGCCACCGGCGCCACCGAGTCCACCGTTGCCGCCGGCGCCGCCGGCGCCACCGTTGCCGCCGGACTCACCGAGTCCGTCACGACCCACGTAGCCGTCGCCGCCCATGCCGCCGGCACCACCGGTGCCGGCGGTCCCGCCTTCACCGCCGTTACCGGCGGTGCCCAGGGTGACGCCGTCGCCGGCCACACCCGCCGCGCCACCGGCGCCACCCGTGCCGCCGGAACCGGCATTACCACCGGCTTGCCCGGCGGTGCCGTTCCTGTTGCCCAGCGTGCCGTCCGTGCCGTCGCGGCCCGAGCCGCCGTTACCGCCGATACCCGCGGCGCCACCGGTGCCGCCGTTGCCGGCCGTGCCGTCCGTGCCGCCGGGCGTTCCGGTGCCGGCCGCGCCGCCGGTGCCACCGGCGCCACCGGCGCCGCCGTTACCGCCGTTGCCGCCGGTCTGACCGGACGCGTCGGCTCCGTTGTAGCCGTTGCCGCCGAAGCCGCCGTCGCCGCCGTTGCCGGCCGCACCGCCGTCGCCGCCGCCGCCCCGGGTGCCGCTGCCGGCCGCCCCGGTGCCTTCGGTGCCGCCGTTGCCGCCGCGGCCGCCATTACCGCCGGCGCCGCCGGCCTGACCGCTCGTGCCGTTCGGGCGGCCCGCGACCAGCCCGTCGACACCGTAGATGCCCTGGCCGCCGTCACCGCCGTACCCGCCGCCGCCGCCCTGGCCGCCGTTGCCGCCGACAGCGTCCTTGCCGTCGACGCGGCCGGTGCCACCGGCACCGCCGACCCCGCCGAGCCCACCGTCCCCGCCGGCGCCTCCGTCGGTCCCGGACTCGCCGGTGCCGTCCACCCCGGTGTAGCCGTTGCCGCCGGCGCCACCGGTGCCGCCGTTGCCGGCAATACCGCCGGCGCCACCGAGACCGGTCAGCCCGCCGGCGGCGGTGCCGCCGCCCTCGCCGCCGAGGCCGCCGTTGCCGCCGTCGGCACCCGAGCCGCCGTTGCCGCCGGTCAGGCCGTCGCTGCCGTTGGTCACCGCATCGGTGGCGGATACGCCGTTGAGACCCGCCCCGCCGTTGCCGCCTGAACCGCCCCGGCCGCCGTCGCCGCCATTGCCGCCCGCCGCGTCGAGGCCGTCGAGGGCGCCCGCGCCGCCGGCCGCGCCACCGGCGCCGCCGTTGCCGCCCAGGCCGCCGTCGCCGGCCAGGCCGCCGTTGCCGCCGTCGGCGCCGGTCTGGAAGCCCGCCGCCAGACCGTTGCCGCCGTTGCCGCCCCGGCCGCCGACGCCGGCCGCGCCGCCGTCGCCGCCGTTGCCGTTGGTGCCGTCCCGCGCCAGACCGGCACCCTGGCCGCCGGTCCCGCCGGTCCCGCCGGTGCCGCCGTCGCCCGCGTTGCTGCCGCTGGTGCCGTCCAAACCGTTCGGGTTCTGCACAGTTCCGTTCTTGCCGTTCGTGCCGGCGGCGCCGTCGCCGCCGACGCCACCGGTACCGCCCGTCCCGGCGTTGCCGCCGGCGGCGTCGATGCCCTTGGTGCCGGTCGCACCGCCGGCCTTGCCGCCGAACCCGCCGCCGCCGCCGTTGCCGCCCAGGCCGCCCTTGCCGCCGTCGCCGCCGTCGACACCGAGCACCGTCGAGGTCCAGCCGGCACCGCCGACGCCACCGGTCCCGCCGGTGCCGCCGACACCGCCGTCGCCGCCGCTGCCGTCGATGCCCTTGGCGGCGCTGCCGCCGCCGGCGCCCGCCACGCCGCCGGTACCGCCGTCGCCGCCGGTACCGCCGTTGCCGCCCGACAGCGCGTCGGTGCCGTTGGGCCGGCCCTTGCTGTCACCGGGTGCGCCCTCGATACCGGACCCGGCGTTACCGCCGGCACCGGCGCCGCCGCCCTGACCGCCGTTGCCCCCGACAGCGTCCTTGCCGTTGACCGAGCCCAAACCGCCTTTACCGCCGGAGCCGCCGTTGACACCCAGGCCGCCGTTGCCGCCGTCCGAACCGTTCTCGCCGGTGCCGGCCTTACCGCGATAGCCGACGCCGCCGGCGCCACCGATGCCGCCGACACCGGCCACCCCGCCGTCGCCACCGACACCTCTGGCCCCGTCAGCGGCCGTGCCGCCGCCCTTGCCCGCCGCGCCGCCGTTGCCGGCGTCGCCGCCGTTGCCGCCGTTACCGGCGGTCTGGCCGTCGGTGCCGGCCGTCAGCGGGTCGGTGCCGGCGAAGCCGTTGAGGCCCGAGCCGCCATTGCCGCCGGAACCACCACGGCCGCCCTTGCCGCCGTCGCCGCCGACGGCGTCGTCGCCCTTGACCGCACCCGCCCCACCGGCCAGGCCGCCGAGACCGCCGGTGCCACCGGCGCCGCCGCTGCCGGCCGACCCGCCATTGCCGCCGTCGGCGCCGGTCTGGAATCCGCCGGCCAGGCCGTTGCCGCCGTTGCCGCCGGCACCGCCGGTGCCCGCCGCGCCACCGTGGCCGCCGTCGCCGTTGGAGCCGTCAGGCGCGGAGCCTGCACCCTGACCGCCGGTGCCCCCGGTGCCGCCGTCACCGCCGTTGCCGGCGTCGCCGCCGTCAGTTCCGTTGCCGCCGTTGATGTTCTGGAGAGTCCCGTTCTTACCGCTGGTTCCGGCCCTGCCGTTGCCACCGGAACCGCCGAAGCCGCCGGTGCCGGCGTCGCCGCCCGCCGCATCCTTGCCGTCGGTGCCGGTCGGACCGCCCTTCACGCCGGCCTTGCCGCCGTCGCCGCCGTTGCCGCCCAGGCCGCCCTTGCCGCCGTTGCCGCCGTTGACACCGGCCACGGTGGAGACCCAGCCCTCGCCGCCGACGCCGCCGTTGCCGCCCCGGCCGGCCACGCCGCCGTCAGCGCCGCTGCCGTCGACACCCCTGGCCGCCTTGCCGGCACCCGAACCCGCGGCGCCGCCGTTGCCACCGACACCGCCGCTACCGCCGTTACCGCCAGAGAGGGCGTCGGTGCCGTTGGGCCGGCCCTGGCTGTCGCCGGGCGCGCCTTCGATGCCCTGTCCGCCGTTGCCGCCGGCGCCGGCCGCGCCGCCGTCGCCGCCGCCGGCCTTGAAGAGGCGCGTGAGGCGGTTGCGCAGGCCCTTGCGCATCGCGGCGACGCTGAGGTTGAGGCGCGCCGCGCGCTCCGCGAGGCGGGGCAGCCGGACCGCCTGCGAGAAGTCCCGGCGCCGCTGGCCGCGGCCGCGGGGGGGGCCGGCGCGGGCGCGACCCCGTGGCCGCGGGG
>NZ_JBJTJF010000046.1:0-12105 GCF_046095365.1 Mycobacterium sp. | reverse complement strand
GGTCAGCACGGCGAGCAACCAAAACTGTGAAGCGAGCAGCACGACGCGGTGCCCGAACCGATCGGTCGCGACACCGGCCGGGATGGCGAAGAGCAGGAACGGCAGGCTCAGCATCGTCTGCACCAGGCTGATGAGCACCGGACTGTCGGTCAGCGACGTCATCGTCCACGAGATGCCGAGCAACAGCATCACCTGGCAGAGATTGAAGAACAGGTTGGCGCTGAGGAAATCCCGCAGGATCCAGAGCGGCGATGGCGACGCTGGTGTCGCACGTCCAACCCTCGGCATCTGGGAAGTATCTCTCAAGTAGTTGTTGGACCGAAGCCTGTCGGATCGACGGGACGTTCATCGGAGGCTTGCCGCAGGTGCCCGTCACCTGTTGTCTCGGATCCGGTCGGGTTGATCAGGACCGCGGTGCGCGGCCTGATCACGCATGGTCTGGTCGTACGTGTCCTGGTCGTCGTGGTTGCCGCCGGCAGCGGTGAAGACGTCGCGTAGCCGGATGTGGCGGACCCTCGCGGGAATTCCCTCTCGCTCGACTCTCGAGCTGGGACTTCACGGCTGCACAAGGCTGCGGGATAGCCGTTCGCACGTTATCCCCGCCCGGCCCGCTTCGGCACCACGTCGGAGACGTATTACTTCGGTTGATACCTCCCGTTTCGTCTTCGGCTGATGCTTGACAGCTACTCCGGCTGATCCTTGACACTCCCGTTCACCCTGAGCTGCCCAGGTGAGTGTCGAGGAACCGCGCCATCTCGGTGAAGATGTCCTGGGACTCGACGGCGAAGGGTTCGATGAAGTAGGTGAAGTGCGAGGCGCCCTCGACGAGATGCAGCTCGGCGTGGACGCCGGCCTTGCGCAGTTTGCGGTGCATGAGCACGCTTTGGCTGAGCAGCAGGTCCCGGGTGCCCGAGACGAGCATGGTCGGAGGGAATCCGTTGACGTCGCCGCGCAGCGGGGACAGCAGGGGGTCGGTGATGTCGTGGTCGCCGGCGTAGAGTGCGGCGCCGCGGGTTCCGATGGCGTCGTAGGTGATTAGGACGTTGTCGACCCATTCGTGGACCTTCAGGGAGTCGCCAACCGGAGCCAGGTCACACCACGGGGTCTGGACGGCGACAGCGGCCGGGGCGGTGATGCCTTCGCGGGTCGCACGCAGCACCGTCGAGAGCGCGAGACCGCCGCCGGCTGAGCCGCCGGTCATGCCGATGTTGGCCGCCGGCGTCATCTCGAGGGCGGCTTTCCACACCGCGAGCGCGTCGTCGGAGGCGGCGGGGAAGGGGTGGTCGGGGGGCATCCGGTAGTCGACCTCGATGACTGTGATACCGCAGGTGGCGGCGATGACGGCCGGTTCGAGCAGCGAGGCCCGCCCGGGGTTGAACACATAGGCGCCGCCGTGGGTGTTGACCAAGAGCCGGTTGGTGTTGCGGGCCGGAACCCGTGGCGGGGTGACGATGAAGACCGGGACGCCGCCGAGATTGGTCGCCTCGACCCCCACGCCGAGTTTGTCGATGATCTGCTCGACGGCTGGGGCCGAGTGGCGGGCCAGATCGGCGACCGCGTCCCTCCAGCCCTGGGCATCGGGCGGGTTGAGCAGCCACTCGCTGTTGCGGTAGGGCATGGCGATCGCGGTCTGCAGTTCGGCGCTGACCGAGGTCGGCACCGGGATGACGCGCCCGGGAACCTGCCGCGGGCCGGGGTTTCCGTTGATCTGGCCCATCAGGGCCTGCAGCGTCGCGCCGTCTGGAACGCCGACGATGTTGGCCGGATTGGCAGAGGCATCAGTCATGGCAGTAGTTCTACGCCAGATCACTCGGCGGCCGCGACTCAAGTGCCCAGGGGGTTCAGACTACTGCCGCGAGTCGGGGCCTCTGACCGTCATGGCAGCGAACGTGGTCAGCAACGCCGCGGCAGGAAGGGCATGGACAACCTTGTCGCGCACGCGCACGTGCGCCGCAACGGCCAGGAAGAAGTAGAGCGTCAACATCGCCGTCGTCAGACGGGCCAGTCCTGGAAACCACTTCCCCGACAGCAGGCCGACGGCTGCTGCGCCCTTGATGACCGGCAGCACCTGTCGAGCAGTTTCCGGGCAGCCGACCGAGTCGAGGCTCTCTTGATGGGTGACACCTGGGCAGCGCAGGCCGCGGCGGCGACCGCCTGGAACACCGCGAGGCCGGCATACGTCTTCGGCGAGGTCAGAAGTCCCACATGCCCTACGCTACCGACCGGACCCTAAGCCTCCGCGCCGCAGGCTATCTCGCGGCGTCAAGGACCACCTCCACCATGTCCAGCGTCGTTGAGGGGTGCAGCAGCGCGAAGCGCCCGAGGACCTCGCCCTCCCACACCGTCGGGGTGGCGAAGGCCACCTGCTCGGCCAGCAGTTTGTTCTGCAGACGCAGGTAGTCGTCCTTGGTCCAGCCCGGCCGGCGCCACAGCACGATGGACAGCCCGGGTTCGCGGACCAGCTCGACGTGCGGGGTTTCGTCCACCAGTTCGGCGACCTGCTGGGTGAGGTCGAGCGCGTGCTGGACGGCGTTGCGGTAGGCGTCGGTGCCGTGCACCGCCAGTGAGAACCACAGCGGCAGCCCGCGCGCGCGGCGGCTCAGATGATGCGCCAGATCGGTCGGATTCCAGAACTCCGGATGCTCGGACTGATGCAGCGGATCCAGATAGGACGCGTGCTGGGTGTGCACCGAGGCCGCCTGGTCGGGGTCGCGGTAGAGCACCGCCGCACAGTCGAACGGCGCGAACCACCACTTGTGCGGGTCGGTGATGAACGAGTCCGCGTGCTCGATGCCGGCGAAGCGCCACTTCTGGTCCGACAGCAGTGCCGCCCCGCCGTAGGCGCCGTCGACGTGCATCCACAGATCACGCTCCCGGCACACCGCCGAGATGCCCTTGAGGTCGTCGACGATCCCGGCGTTCGTCGTCCCGGCGGTGGCCACCACCGCGACCACCGGCGGGCCGTCATAGGAGTCGAGTGCGGCCCGCAGCGCCCCGCCGGTGAAGCGATGGTCCTCGGTGGCCACCACGAACGGTTCGACGTCGAGAATCCGGCAGGCGTTGGCCACCGAGGAGTGCGCCTCGTCGCTGCAGGCGATCCGCACCTCCCGCACCCCGAAACGCTGGCGTCCGATCTCGCGCGCGACGGCCAGCGCCGAGAGGTTGGCCGCCGATCCGCCGGAGACGAACGTCCCGCCAGCGGTGGCGGGCATGCCGGCCAGATCGGCGATCCAGCGTAGCACCTGGTTCTCGGCCACCAGTGCCCCGGAGGCCTCCAGCCACGAGCAGCCCTGCAGCGACGCGATGGACACCACGGTGTCGAACAGCAGTGCCGCCTTAGTGGGGGCGGCGGGAATGAACCCGAAGAACCGCGGGCTGTCGGTGGACAGCACGTTGGAGGCGATGTGGTCGACGTAGGCGTCGAGCACCTCGCGCGGATCGCGGCCGTACTCGTCGATGAAGCCGTCCAGTGCCGCCATGATGGGTTCGGGCGGCTCCGGGTTGTCCAGTGGGGTGTCGGTGAAGCTCAGCCGGGTGCGCACATATTCGAAGACCAGGCCGGCAAGGTGTGGATCATGCTGGTGCATGCGGTCCGGGGGCCGGGTCTCCCGGATGACGTGGTGCCTCAGGTACGGATCGGCGGCATCCATGAGTTTCTCCTGCGTGAGCGTTGAATGTCACCGTAGGCACCGTCCGAACGGACCCACCGACCGGGTATCGAGACCAAGTTCCATCGCAGGCCCCGATGACCGTAAGACCGGTTATTTCGTGAAGCGCCATCGCTCGACAGGCGAGCCGGGCGGTTAGGACCGATAATCCTTGAATCCGATCCAGGAGGAGCGAATGGCGGCCCCGACAATCGGCCTGATCCAGCAGATGCTGCGCCGACGGCCCGTTATCGACGCGCCCGTGGCCCACGGTGCCTCCGATCATCTGAAACGCAGTATCGGCACGTTCCAGCTCACGCTGTTCGGTGTCGGCGCCACCGTGGGAACGGGCATCTTCTTCGTGCTGTCGGAGGCGGTTCCAGAAGCCGGTCCCGGCGTCGTCGCCTCGTTTGTGATCGCCGGAGTCGCTGCGGGGCTGGCCGCGGTCTGCTATGCCGAACTCGCCTCGGCCGTGCCGGTTTCCGGGTCCACGTACTCCTACGCCTACACCACTCTCGGTGAGTTGGTCGCAATGGTCGTGGCGGCCTGCCTGCTGCTCGAATACGGCGTGTCCGCCGCCGCGGTGGCGGTGGGCTGGAGCCAGTACGTCAACAAGTTGCTCGACAACTTCTTCGGGCACCGGCTGCCCGAGGCCCTTTCCGCTGCGCCCTGGGGCGAATCCTCCCCGGGAATCATCAACCTTCCCGCCGTCGTCCTGGTCGGGTTGTGCGCTGTCCTCCTCATCCGAGGCGCCAGCGAGTCCGCCAAGGTCAACACCGTCATGGTGCTGATCAAGCTGAGTGTTCTGGCGATGTTCGCCGCCATTGCGTTGACAGCGTTCGACGCCGATCGCTTCGCTGAGTTCGCACCCTTCGGCGCCGCCGGAATCGGCGCGGCGGCCGGCACCATTTTCTTCTCCTACATCGGCCTGGATGCGGTGTCCACCGCGGGCGATGAAGTCAAGGATCCCCAGAAGACCATGCCCCGTGCGATCCTGGCCGCGCTGGTGACCGTGACAACGGTCTACGTCGTGGTCACCGTGGCCGCGCTCGGCGCTCAGCCCTGGCAGGATTTCGAGGGCCAGGAAGCCGGCCTGGCCGTGATTCTCGACCGGGTCACCTCGGGTAATTACTGGGGCACGGTCCTGGCGGCCGGCGCAGTGATCTCGATTTTCTCGGTCACGCTCGTGGTCCTGTACGGCCAGACCCGAATCCTGTTCGCCATGGGCCGGGACGGCCTGCTGCCCACGCTGTTCGCCAAGGTCAACCCCGTGAGCGGCACGCCGGTGAACAACACCATCATCGTCGCCGTGGTGATCAGCATTCTCGCCGGCTTCGTCCCGCTGAGCTATCTGGCTGACATGGTGTCCATCGGCACCCTGGTCGCGTTCATCGTCGTGTCCCTCGCCGTGATCATCCTGCGGGTGCGTGAACCCGGTCTGCCGCGTGGATTCAAGGTGCCCCTCTACCCGTTGACGCCGGTCTTGTCGGTGCTGGCCTGCGGGTACATCCTGTTCAGCCTGCACTGGTACACCTGGCTGGCGTTCTCCGGGTGGGTCTTCGTGGTGCTGGTCTTCTACTTCGCCTGGGGCCGCCACCACAGCGCGTTGAATGACCGCGGCGACGGCGCTGTCCCAACCCTTGCACGCGAATAGACGCTCGACGCTCGATTGAAGGATGCCCCCATGAACATCGACTCCCTTTCGGTTTATGTCGGTCCGAACGTTCACGCGCGAGAGGCCGTGATCCGGCTGAAGGTGGACGTCAAACCGAGTTATGCCGATTCCCTCAAGGACCTCGGGGCCGACGTGGTCGACCGATTGGCGGCGGTCCTGCCGGGGCTGGCGCGTGAGCAGGCCGACTGGGTCGAGGCGTTGCGCGCGGGCGAGGTGATGTCCGTCGGCGATCTGGTCGCAAAGCTGGCGTTGGCGCTTCAGCATGCCGCCGGCATCGACGGCACACTGGCGTGGTCGGCGCCGACGGATGATCCCGACGTCGTCGAGGTGTTCTACAGCTACGGCCATGAGGACATCGGTATAGAGGCCGGCGAGGTTGCCTGTGACATGCTCGCGGCCATCGCCCGCGCGGAGGGCGGCTCTGCAGACCTCCACGAGGACGTCGATGAATTCCTGGCCTATGCCGACCGTCGTTCCCTGGGGCCCTCGGCCATGGAATTGGTGCGTGCGGCCCAAGCCCGCGACATTCCGGTCTACCGGCTAAACGACGCCAGCCTGATCCAGGTCGGCCAAGGCAAGTACCAGCAGCGGATCGAGGCGGCGCTGACCTCGAAGACCTCCCACATCGCCGTCGAGATCGCGTCGGACAAGAATCTCGCCAACGGCCTGCTTGCCGACCTCGGTCTGCCGGTGCCCAAGCAGCGGCTGGTCTACAGCGTGGACGAGGCGTTGGGCGCGGCCGAACGCATCGGCTATCCCGTGGTCGTCAAACCGCTCGATGGCAACCATGGCCGGGGCGTCACCGTCGACATCACTGGCGAGGACGGCATCGCCGCCGCCTTCGAGGCCGCCGATGCCGAGGGATCGGCCGTTGTGGTGGAGACCATGCTGCGCGGCGACGACCACCGGCTTCTGGTGGTCAACGGGCAACTCGTCGCGGCCGCGCGCCGGGTTCCGGGCCACGTCAAGGGCGACGGGCGCCACACCATCTCCGAGTTGGTCGATATCGTCAATCAGGATCCACGTCGTGGCGTCGGTCATGAGAACGTGCTGACCCGGCTCGAACTCGATGCTCAGGCCAAGGGCTTGCTGGAGGAGAAGGGCTATACCGCTGAGACCGTACCCACCGACGGCGAGGAGGTGTACCTGCGCAAGACCGCGAACATCTCGACGGGCGGCACGGCGGTGGATGTCACCGACACGATCCATCCGGACAACAAGCTGATGGCCGAGCGGGCGATCGGGGCGATCGGGCTCGATGTCGGCGCCGTGGATTTCCTGACCACCGACATCACCAAGAGCTATCGCGAGACCGGCGGCGGCATCTGCGAGATCAATGCGGGGCCCGGCTTGCGTATGCACATCGCACCGTCCGAGGGAACGCCGCGCGACGTGGGCGGGGCGATCATGGACATGCTCTTCCCGCCGGGAACCCAGGCGCGGGTGCCCATAGCCGCCCTGACCGGAACGAACGGCAAGACCACATGCTCGCGCATGCTGGCGCACATCCTGAAAATGGCGGGTCATGTGGTGGGGCAGACCTCGACCGACGCCGTGGTGATCGACGGCAACGTGACGGTGAAGGGCGACATGACCGGGCCGCTGTCGGCCAACATGGTGCTGCGCGATCCCTCGGTCGACATCGCGGTGCTGGAGACCGCGCGCGGCGGCATCGTCCGCTCCGGCCTGGGCTACAACTTCTGCGATGTGGGTGCGGTGCTGAACGTCGCTTCCGATCATCTGGGCCTCGGCGGCGTGGACACTCTTGACGACCTCGCCCGGGTTAAACGCGTCGTCGCCGAAGTCACGCGCGGCACGGTGGTGCTCAACGCCGATGACGAGCAGACCCTGCGCATGGCGGCCTTCTCGCCCGCCGGGCAGATCATGTACGTGACGCGCAACCCGGAGCATGCACTCGTGCGTGAACACATCCGGCTCGGCAAACCCGCGATCGTGCTTGAGCTAGGGCTCAACGGCGACCAGATCGTGATCTACGACAACGGCGTACAGATGCCGCTGATGTGGACCCATCTCATCCCCGCGACACTGGAGGGCAAGGCGCTTCACAACGTCGAGAACGCCATGTTCGCCGCCGGCATGGCCTACGCGCTCGGCAAGACACTGGACCAGATCCGCACCGGGCTGCGCACCTTCGACACCAGCTTCTTCCAAAGCCCGGGGAGGATGAACGTCTTCGATGAGCACGGATTCCGGGTGATCCTCGACTACGGGCACAATGAGGCGGCGGTGGGGGCCATGGTCGAGGTCGTCGACAGGCTCAAGCCGCGCGGGCGCAAGATCGTCGGAGTGACCTGCCCGGGCGACCGGCGCAACGAGGACGTGGCGGCGATCGCGGCGAAGGTCGCCGGCCATTTCGACGCCTACATCTGCCACCGCGACGACAATCTGCGCGATCGCGGACCCGACGAGATTCCGAATCTGATGCGGGCCGCCCTGATCGCCGAGGGTGTCGAGCCGGACGCGATCACCATCATCGAGGAGGAGAACAAGGCCCTCGACGCGGCGCTCGCGCAGGCGAAACCGGACGATCTGCTGCTGTTCTTCTGTGAGGCGATCACCCGCTGCTGGAAGCAGATCGTGCACTTCACCCCGGAATTCACCGCACCCGGGCCGGAGCCCGTGGCAAAGCGTCTGGCAGCATCCACCTTCGGCGTTCCCGACGGCTTCGTTCTCGCCTCGGATGATCGCGGCGTGCTGATCGTGCCGGCGAATGACAGGGAGACATGACAGGGAAACGTGGCAGATTCCCTTTGGCTCATCGTCGGGAGCATCACCCGGCCCCGGCGCTCCGTCGGGTGCGACACCCGACACTGGCGATCATCGGCGGCCGGCTCGAGGATGACAACGCCGCCATCTACGACGAGATGCGGCGTCTGGCGGGCGGAAGGATCGTCGTCTTCGCGACGGCGTCGTCGGTGCCCGAGGAGGTCGGCGCCGAAACCGTCGGGGTGTTCCGGGCTCACGGCTTCGACGCGGTGCTGGCCGGGGTTCACGGCCCCGGGGCGATCGGGGCGGCGCAGAACAAGGCGATCGCCGAACTCGTCGAGGACTACGGCAGCGTCTATTTCACCGGCGGCGACCAGGCCCTGATCACCGGGGCGCTGGCGCCCTACGGCAGGGAAAGCCGGGTGCTCAAGGCAATCCGCAGAGCGCAGCGCAGGGGTTCGTTGGTCGCCGGGTCGAGCGCCGGCGCCGCCGTCATGTCCGAGGTCATGTTTTCCGGCGGCACGTCGCTGGAAGCCGCGACCTACGGAGTGGTCGGTGATGCCGACCAGCCCGGAATGCTGCTGGCGCCCGGACTCGGCTTCTTCCCGTGGGGCATCGTCGACCAGCATTTCATCAAGCGCGGCCGGTTTGGCCGGATGGTCGTCGGCATGCACGCCTCCGCTGCCAAGCGCGGCTACGGCATCGATGAGAACACCGCCCTGTTCGTCGAGGGCAAGACGGCACGGGTGGTCGGCGAATACGGCGTCTTCGTGTTCGATCTGCAGCAGGCGAGAGTCGACGGCCGAGAGCGGCTGATCGACAACGTCGTTTTCAGCTACGCCGACAACGGTGACGTGATCGACCTGCAAACGGGCGAGGTGCTGCCCGGTCCGGGCAAACGGCCGGTGACCCGCGATGACATCACCTACAACGCCCCGGCGCGTTCGCTGCGCAATGTCTTCGGCGCGTACACGCTCTACGATCTCGTGGCTCGCCTGGTGCTGGGGGATCCTGAGGTGTACCCGGCCGATCGGGCTCGTGCGATAGAGCCCAGGGCGGGATGCGCCACCAGCGTCGAAGTCTCCCGCGAGGGCGGCCGTGCGGCCGCCTACATCCTCGGCGGCGGACGTGATTTCCGGATGACGGCGGTCGATTTCCGGGCCAGCATGCAGACGCGCCAACTCAATGCCGCGCAACTGGCCGAGAACCGGCGGGCGGCGCTGTCGCGGGACTACGGCGTGAAGCCGGGACCGCAGGCCCGCGTGATGATGCTGGGCTCGGCTCCGCTCGAACGCGGCAGCCCACTGCTCGCTGAACTGGTATCGCGCTGCGAGGGGCCGGTGGGCGTGCTCGCCGCGGCTTCCGCCGAACCTCGCGAGGCCGCGCGCGACTATGTCGACGCGCTCGCCGGACACGGTGTCGAGGCCACCGACCTCGGCGTCACCATCGACAACGTCGACCGCCTGATGCGCGATGAAGCCCTGGTCGAGCAGATCGCCGCCCTGCGCACCATCGTCCTGACCGGAGGCAACCAGATCAGGCTGGTGGAAACCCTGCTCTACCGCGGCGGGGTCACACCGCTGCTGACCGCCATCGCGCGGGCGCGGTCGGCCGGCGCGATGATCGTCGGGGTCAGCGGCGCGGCCTCGGCGCTGTCCGGCTTCATGATCGGCGGCGGCACATCGTATGAGGCGCTGCGTTTCGGCATCGCCTCGGACATGGGACGGCGCGGACTGGTGATCCAGGAAGGGCTGGGATTGTTCGGCGCGGCCATCGTCGACCAGAAGTTGTCGTCCTCGCGCCGCCTCGGCCGCCTGGTCGTCGCCTGCGCCGAGGAAGGCGTGCGCTTCGGCCTCGGCCTGCTGGAAGACAGCGGCGTCATCGCCAACCACGACAACACCCGGCTCACCGCGATCGGCGCGCGCGGCGCCGTCCTGGTCGAGATCGATCCGCTCAAGACCGAGCTTGCCGGCGACGACTTCATCGCGCCCGACACCAGGCTGTGTTTCGCCGGCCCGGGCGATGTCATCGACATGGCCGCCGGGACCGTGACCCGCCTGGCGCCGGCCACTGACTCCGCCGCCGAGCTGGACACGCTGGTGGCCGAACTGATCGAGGACTGCGTCGGCGACGCCGGCCCGGTGACCGCGCCCGGTGTCACGCACGAAGCGCACATCGCCCTGGTCTATGACACCCATGAGGACGGAACCGGCTATCTCGATATCGAAAGCATCCGTGACCGGCACGGGTGACCCTTCAAAAGAACGGACAATCAATGTATTTCGATGGGACCACCCTGACCGCACTGCTTTCCGATGCCGATAAGGCGGCCGCGTATGCCCCCGCTATCGCCGCCGACGGCCGCGCTCAAACCTCGCCGATCGCCGTCATCGAGGCCGCCATGGAGCTGCCGGAACTGGGCGAGGCCGGCGTGCGGGCGTTCCTCGACGCGCAGCGGATCGAACTGCGCGACATGCCCCCCGGGCATCACCTCATCGCCGGGTCGCTGGCGGCCGACGGCAAGCTGAAAGCTCGCCTGCATGCCGCCTGCGCGGCCTATTACGAGACGGACATGTTCGTGCTTCCGGCTGGCGAGTGAGATAGGCGGATCAGGCCATGCTGCGCCAGGAATACGAGCTGCCAGGCTCGCCGCATCGTCTCACCGTGCTGCGCTTCGGTGAACACGGCGGGCAGGAGCGCAGCGACCGGGGAAGTGAACACGGAACGGGTAGGAAGGCCTATTTGCAGGCCGGACTGCATGCCGACGAGTTCCCCGGCATGCTGGTCCTGCGCTTTCTCGCCTGGCAGCTGGCCGAAGCCGAAGCGCGCGGCGCGCTCCTCGGTGAGATCCTGCTGGTGCCGCAGGCGAACCCGATCGGCCTGGCGCAGACCGAGACCAGCTTCGTCTCCGGCCGGCTCGAAAGCGGCACGGGGGAGAACTTCAACCGCAACTATCCCGATCTGTCCGACCTCGGCGGCCTGTCGCTGGGACCGGACGCGGCGGCCAACGTCGCAACGATCCGGGCAGCGATGTCCGCCCGGCTTGCGGCGATGCAGCCCGAGGGAGCGCTGGCGCAACTGCGGCACCGGCTGCTGACGCTCGCCCATGACGCCGACCTGGTGCTCGATCTGCACGCCGACAACGAGGCCGAACCGCACATGTACGTCGGCCCGGCGCTGTGGCCGGCGGCCGAGGACATCGCCGCAGCGATCGACGCGCGAGCGGTGCTGCTGGCAGAGGTGTCGGGCGGCTCCCCCTTCGACGAGGCCTGCTCCAGTCCGTGGTGGATGCTGGCCGCCAGCCATCCCGGCGTGCCCATTCCGCCGGCCTGTCTGGCCGCCACGCTGGAACTGGGCTGCAACGACGACGTCGATCCCGAACGCGCCGCCGATCAGGCCACGGCACTGCTGCGCATGTTGCAGGGACGCGGTTTTGTCGATGGGTCGGGGGGTCGCCCGCGCTTGTCCTGCCGAGCCACTCCGCTGACGGCGATGGCGCAACTGCGCTCGCCGGTCACCGGACTCGTCGCCTATCGCCGCCGGTTGGGCGATTGGGTCCACAAGGGCGATCTCGTCGCCACGGTGATCGATCCGCTCGGCGAGGAGACCGAACTACTGGCCGAGACCGACGGCCGGCTCTTCGCCCGCCACAGCCAGCCCTATGCCTGGCCGGGGCGGGTGATCGGCAAGATCGCCGGCGAGGTTCCGCTGGACGGCAGAGAGGGCAATTTGCTTTCGGATTGACCCTGTCGCGCGTCGGGGTGGACGGCAACCCGGTCGGCAGGCTCCGGCGGCTGGACGATGCGCCCGGCGGCCACGGTCTTATACCGTGTCGGTCGTGACAGTGGTCGTCGTGGGAGCCGGACTGAGCGGCCTGGCGGCGGCCCGGTATCTCACCAGGGGGGGGATTGCCGTGACGGTGCTGGAGAGCGCCGACGCGGTGGGCGGACGGGTGCGCACCGACGTCGTCGACGGTTACCGCCTCGATCGCGGGTTCCAGCTCTACAACCCGGCCTACCCCGAGGGCGCGCGGGTGCTCGACCATGACGCCCTGAG
>NZ_JBJTJF010000045.1:0-14209 GCF_046095365.1 Mycobacterium sp. | reverse complement strand
CGGATGTTCTTCGAGCCGATGGTCATCTCGTCGTGCATCACCCGGTAGCCGCCGTAGAGCAGCACCATTCCGGTGGTCAGGTTGCCGATCAGCTTGACCGACGGCATGAACACCGCCAGCAGCCGCAGCGCGCGCTCGTTGAGGTCGCGGTACTCCGCGGCGACCTCGGTGAAGATCTCCTGGTTGCGCGGCTGCCGGCGGTAGGCCTGCACGGCCTTGATGCCGGTCATGGTCTCGACGAACTGCACGATGACCCGCGCCGAACTCTCCCGGACCCGGCGGTAGTTGGCGGCCGACTCGGTGGCGAACCAGCGCACCAGGACCACCAGCAACGGGACCGCCGCCAGGCAGAGCAGTCCCAGCCGGGCGTCGAGCACAACCAACAGCACCGCGGTGCCGCACAAAGTCAGCGCGGCGGTGACCAGGCTGTCGAAGCCGGTCTCGAGCATCTCCTGGATGGCCTCGACGTCGCTGGTGGACCGGCTGACCACCCGGCCGGAGGTGTAGCGGTCGTGGAATGCGACGTCGAGGCGGCCGAAGTGCCGGAACAGCCGGCGCCGCACCTCGAGCAGCATCTGCTGGCCGATCCGCCCCGACGCGGCGAGGAAGGCCATCCGGCTCAGTGCCTGCACGGCGACCAGTCCGCACAGTCCGGCGACCACCACGATCAGATCACCCGGCGCGCCGCCCGACAGCAGCGGCGGGATCGCGTGGTCGATACCGCGCTTGACCATCAGCGGAATGGCCAGCCTCGCAAGATTCTCAACGACCACCAGCACGGCGAGCGCGGCCAGGACGGAACGGTAGGGGCCCAGCAGCTCAGCCAGCAGCGCGCGGGCCTGCGCGGGGCCGGCGAGGAGTTCCCCGGACCTCTCGTCGAACCTGCCCCGCCAGTCGCTCACCTGCCGTCGCCCTCGAACGCCGCGTAACCGTAGGGTTCCCGCCCGGCCAGGCCCTGGGTCTCGTCGTAGGCGTCGGCGAGCCGGCTGCGGCCGTCGGCGGCATCCCAGTCCGGGAGCGGCTCGGCCCCGTCGTCGCGTTCGTCCGCGGCGGCCAGCAGTTAGCGGTAGCGCGGGACCCTCGCCAGCAGTTCCTCGTGCGTCCCGATGTGGGTGATCGTGTGATATCCCCCGTCGGCGGCCTCCAGCAGCGCCACCCGGTCGGCCAGCAGAACGGTGGAGGCGCGGTGGGCCACCACGATCGCGGTCACCCCGGCCAGGGCATGCCGAAGTGCTTCGGTCACAACGGCTTCGGTGTGCACATCCAGTGCCGAGAGGGTGTCGTCGAGCACCAGCACCCGCGGCCGGGCCAGAATCGCGCGGGCCAGCGCGAGCCGCTGCCGCTGCCCGCCGGACAGGCTCATGCCCTGCTCGCCGATCCGGGTGTCCAAACCGAACGGCAGGTCGTAGACGAACTGCGCGGCGGCGATCCGGACCGCCCGGTCCACCTCGGCCTCGCCCGGCAGATCCCCGGCGGACCGGCCCAGGGCGAGGTTCTCAGCCGCCGACATCGAGAACAGCGTCGGGTCCTCGAAGGCCACCGCCACCGCCTGCCGCAGCGCCGGCAGCGACAGTTCGCGAATGTCGACCCCGTCCAGCCGGATCGCGCCCTCGGTGACGTCGTAGAGCCGCGGCAGCAGCATGGCCAGCACCGACTTGCCCGATCCGGTGGCCCCGACCAGCGCGAGGGTCTCCCCCGGCTCGACCGCGAAGCTCAGATGGCGAAGCACCGGGCCGCCGTCGGTGAAACCGAAGCCGGCGTCGTCGAACTCGACCCGCCCGGCCGGCGGCACCGACGTCCGCGGGCCGTCGGTGATGTCGACCGGCGCGTCGAAGATCTCGGCGATCCGGTCCGCGGCGGTCATCGCCTCCTGCGTCATCGCCCACAGGAAGCCCAGCGAGGCGATCGGCCACACCAGCGACAGCATCATGGTGATGAACGCGACCAGCGTCCCCATACTGACCCGGCTGTGGCCGACGGCGTAGGCGCCCATTCCCAGCACGACGATCAGCGAGATGTTGGGGATCGCCTCCAGCAGCGTCCAGAACCGCGCCGACACCGAGACCTTGCGGATCCCGGTGTCGTACAGCGCCGTCGCCTGCTCGTCGAAGCGGTCGTAGACGTAGTCCTCCCGGCCGAAGTACTTCACCGCGCGCATCCCCAGCGCCGCCTCCTCTACCGCGGTGGCGACGTGGCCGGCCTGGTCCTGAGCGGTGCGCGAGAGCAGGGTGAAGGTGCGCTCGAAGCGCAGCATGGTGACGGTGACCGGCACGATCGAGGCCAGCACCACCACCCCCAGCGGCCAGTACATCGCCAGCAGGATCGCGGTGACGACGGTGATCTGCAGCACGTTGAGCATCAGGAAGATCAGCCCGAAGGCCAGCAGCCGCCGAATCGTGCTGAGGTCGTTCATGATTCGCGACAGCAGCTGCCCGGACTGCCAGCGGCCGTGGAAGGCCACCGGCAGCACCTGCAGCCGGGCGTAGAGATCCTTGCGGATGTCGGTCTCCACCCCGACGGTGGCCCGTGAGACCAGCCACCGGCGGGTGAACCAGAGCAGGGCCTCGGCGACGCCGAAGGCCACCGCCACCGAGCCCAGCACCCACAGCCCGTGCGGGTCGCGCCGGTGCACCGGGCCGTCGATCACCGCCTTGGTCATCAGCGGGATCACCACCGTGGTGACCAGGCTGAGCATCGCGATCAGCACCATCGCGATCCAGCGCCACCGGTAGGGCAGCAGATACGGCGCCAGTCGCAGCAGGTCGGTGGCCGCTCGGCGGTGGACCGGAGCCGGGGCGATCGGCGGATCCGATCGCAGCGAGGTGAGGTCCACGACCGAATCGTGTCACGGCCATGCCTAACCCCCGCAGCCGCGCCGATCCGGCACTATGGGGTGATGGACAGCACCGCAAACTCCGGGGGCTCCCCGCGCGTGCTCGTGGTCGACGACGACCCCGACGTGCTGGCGTCGCTGGAGCGCGGGCTGCGGCTCTCCGGGTTCGAGGTGGCCACCGCCGTGGACGGCGCCGAGGCGCTGCGCAGCGCCACCGAAACCAGGCCCGACGCGATCGTGCTCGACATCAACATGCCGGTGCTCGACGGTGTCAGCGTGGTGACCGCCCTGCGGGCGATGGACAACGACGTCCCGGTCTGTGTGCTCTCCGCCCGCAGTTCGGTCGACGACCGGGTGGCCGGCCTGGAGGCCGGCGCCGACGACTATCTGGTCAAGCCGTTCGTGCTGGCCGAACTGGTGGCCCGGGTCAAGGCCCTGCTGCGCCGGCGCGGTTCGACGGCGACGTTCTCCTCGGAGACCATCCAGATGGGCCCGCTGGAGGTCGACATCCCCGGCCGCCGGGCCCGGGTCAACGGCGTCGACGTCGACCTGACCAAGCGCGAGTTCGACCTGCTGGCCGTGCTGGCCGAACACAAGACCGCGGTGCTCAGCCGGGCGCAACTGCTGGAACTGGTGTGGGGCTACGACTTCGCCGCCGACACCAACGTCGTCGACGTCTTCATCGGCTATCTGCGCCGCAAGCTGGAGGCCGGCGGCGCCCCGCGGCTGCTGCACACCGTGCGCGGCGTCGGATTCGTCCTGCGCACGCAGTGATGTGACAGCGCCGGCCTGATGCTGTCGTGGATCATGCGGCGCACCCCGTCGCTGCGGACCCGGGTGGCCTTCGCGACGGCCATCGGCGCGGCCATCGTGGTGACCATCGTCGGGACCATCGTCTGGATCGGCGTCACCAACGACCGCCTCGAACGCCTCGACCGGCGCCTGGACGAGGCAGCCGGGTTCGCGGTGCCGTTCGTCCCGCGCGGCCTGGAGCAGATTCCGCCGTCGCCCAACGTCCGCGACGTGGTGATCACCGTGCACCGCGGCACCGAGGTGCGGTCCAACTCCGCGGTGGTGCTGCCCCAGCTCGACACCGACTACGCCACCACGGTCATCGACGGGGTCCGCTACCGGGTGCGCACCGTCGAGATCCCCTACCCGGAGCCGCCGACCACCCTGCAGGTCGGCGCGACCTACGACGACACCATCGCCGACACCGGCAACCTGCACCGGCGGGTGCTGCTGATCTGCGCGTTCGCCATCGGCGCGGCGGCGGTGCTGGGCTGGCTGCTGGCCGCGTTCGCCGTCCGCCCACTGCGCAGGCTCGCCCAGCAGACCCGCGCGATCGACGCCGGCGACGTGGCCCCCGACGTCGACGTGAGCGGGGCGACCGAGGCCGTCGAGATCGGCGAGGCGCTCAAGGGCCTGCTGGCCCGGATCTGGACCGAGCAGGACCGCACCAAGGCCGCCCTGACCTCGGCCCGCGACTTCGCGGCGGCATCCGCCCACGAACTGCGCACGCCGCTGACCGCGATGCGGACCAACCTCGAGGTGCTGACCACCCTCGATCTGCCGGCCGAGCAGCGCGACGAGGTGATCGGCGACGTCATCCGCACCCAGAGCCGCATCGAGGCGACCCTGGGGGCACTCGAGCGCCTGGCGCAGGGCGAGCTGTCCACCGCCGCCGACCAGGTCCCGGTCGACATCACCGAACTGCTCGACCGCGCCGCCCACGACGCGATGCGGGTCTACCCCGGGCTGACGGTGTCGCTGACCCCGTCGCCGACGTGCATCATCATCGGCCTGCCGGCCGGGTTGCGGCTGGCGGTCGACAATGCGATCGCCAACGCGGTCAAACACGGCGGCGCCACCCACGTCCAGCTCTCGGCGGTCAGCTCCCGCGACGGCGTGCAGATCGCCGTCGACGACAACGGGACAGGGGTGCCCGAATCCGAACGCAAGTCGGTGTTCGGCCGGTTCGCCCGCGGCTCGACGGCGTCGCGATCCGGTTCCGGGCTGGGGCTCGCCCTGGTGGCCCAGCAAGCCGAAATACACGGCGGCACAGCCGCCCTGGAGGACAGTGCGCTCGGCGGGGCGCGGCTGGCGCTGCGCCTGCCGGCGCCCCGCTAGTCGGGATCCCGCGAGATGATCGTGATCGTCGCCTCGGGCGGCAGCGTATCGCCGCCGGTGATCACCATGGTGGTGTCGGAGTGGGAGTGGTCCTCTGTCACCACGGCGGCCGCCGCGCCCAACTCCGGGGACTCGCCGCCGGCGTCCCAGCGCAGGAACCCCGCCTTGGCGGCGCTGGCCTCGTCGGCGAACCACACCTCGGCCTCGATCACCGAGTACTCCGGGCTGTCCGTGGTGAAGTAGCGCCCAGTGTCCCTGTCGCCCTTGACGGTGTAGCCGGCGGGTGCGGCGCCGCCCTTGGCGACCCGGATCGATCCGGCGCCGTAGGGTTCGGCCTCCAGGACCTGTTCGATCCTCTCGGCGTTCCGGGTCACCTTCTGCTCGACGCGATCGACCTTCACCCCGACCGTGTCCGCGGCGGCGTGCAGGGCGGCCGCCGCACCGGCGGCCGCCGCGGCCACCGGACGGGTGGGCGCCGGACGGGCGACCGGAACCTCACGGGTGACCTTGCGGATCATCATCGCCAGCGTCAGCAGCAGGCCGAGCAGGAAGGACAGCGCCGCCAGCCACCAGTTCACGTCGTGCATCAGCGCACCCTGATCTCACGCGATCCGGCGGGGAGGTCGGCTACGGCCTCGTCCCTGCTGGTCCGGTGGACGGTCAGGACGGCGATCACCCAGGCGAGGGCAGAACCGGCCAGGAAGGCCGACAGGTAGTAGATCCACTGCCAGAAGAAACCCATCACTGTCCCCTCAGTCGACCTTGATCTCGGTGCGGCGGTTCTGGGCCCGCCCTGCCGCGGTGTCGTTGCCGGCGACCGGATCGGAGGATCCGGCGCCCTTGCTGGTGACCGATTCGGCCGGAATGCCCTGCGCCACAAGGTAAGCCGCGACAGCCCTAGCCCTGTTCTCACTGAGCGGCTTGTTGATCGCGTCGGTGCCGGTGCTGTCGGTGTGCCCGATCACCGTGATCGCGACCCCCGGGCAGGCCTTGATCGCCGACGCGACGGCCGACAGTTGCTGCCGGCCCTCACCGGTCAGCTTGGCGCTCTCGGTCTGGAACTTGACCGGAGCGGCGAGATCCGCGTCGACGGTGGCCTGCAGGTTGTCGCACGACGGGGCCGTGCCCCTGATGGTGATGTTGTCGACGACCCGCAGGTTCGGCCAGCCGGCTTTGGCCGCCGCCTCGACCTCGGACCTGACGTCCTCCGACGACGCGGTGCCGGCCAGGGTCAGGGTGCCGCCGCCGATGGTGAGGTGGAAGTCCTCGATGTCGGCGGCCGCCTTGAGCAGCGCACCGAGTCCGTCGAACCCGGGCGCCTTGGCACCGGTCTCGATGTCGATCCTGTCGATCAGGTTGACGCCGCCGCCCAGCGCCGTTTTCATCGAGCCCAGCAGGCCGTTCCTGGCCGCCAGGTCCGGCAGGATGCCGGTGAGGGTGAAGTCCCTGCCGTTGCGCAGGATCGACAGCGGGGCCAGGTTGGGCGACGGCAGCGACACGCCCGGCGCCGAGGCGCCCATGCCGGGCAGCCCGGCCGGGGTGGAATTCTCGGCGGGCTTGAGCGCCCCCCAGCCGAGCCAGCCGAACAGCAGCGGAATCAGCAGCAGGCCCAGCAGCCACCCCCACCCGGGCGAGCGGCGGTAGTAGCGGGACTCGGTTCGCCACGCGGTTTCCGAGGTGTGGATCCGTGCATCCCCGGAGCCCGTCATCGGTTTCCTCCTCCCGAGGGTCGTGGCAGGGAAATTAACCGCAGGTCAGCGTACCCCGAGCAGGTCGATGACGAAGATCAGCGTCTTCCCCGACAGCCGGTGGCCGGCGCCGGCGGGCCCGTAGGCCAGCTCCGGCGGGATGACCAACTGGCGCCGTCCGCCCACCCGCATCCCCGGGATGCCGTCCTGCCAGCCCTGGATCAGGCCGCGCAGCGGGAAGGAGATCGACTCGCCGCGGTTCCAGGAGCTGTCGAACTCCTCGCCGGAGTCGTACTCCACCCCCACGTAGTGCACGTCGACGGTGTCGCCGGGCTTGGCCTCCGCGCCCTCGCCGACGACGAGGTCGGTGATGACCAGGTCGGTGGGGGCGGGGCCGGCCGGGAATTCGATGTCAGGTTTGGAGGTCATGCGCATCACCGTAGCCGCCGGGCTACCTAAGCTTGGGCATGACCTCGTCCGGGTACGACAGCGTCGACGCCGTCGTCGTCGGCGGCGGACACAACGGACTGGTCGCGGCCGGCTACCTGGCGCGCGCCGGCCTGCGGGTCCGGCTACTGGAGAGACTCGGCGAGGTGGGCGGTGCCGCGGTGTCGGCGCAGGCCTTCGACGGGGTGGACGCCCGGCTGTCCCGCTATGCCTACCTGGTGAGCCTGCTGCCGGCCCGCATCGTCGAGGACCTCGGCGCCCGGGTGAGCCTCGCCCGTCGCCGTTATGCCTCCTACACACCGGATCCGGCCGACGGCGGCCGCAGCGGCCTGCTGATCGGCGACCGCTCGACGTTCGGGGCGGTCGGCGCGGCCGCCGACGAGGCCGGTTTCACCGCGTTCTACCGCCGCTGCCGCGCCCTCACCGGACCGCTGTGGCCGACCATGGTCGAGCCGCTGCGCCGGCGTTCCGAGGCGCGCCGCCTGGTGCTGGCGACCGGCGGGCCCGACGCCGCCGCGGCGTGGGCGGACCTGATCGAACACCCGGTGGGCCTGGCCATCGCCGACGCGGCCGCCAGCGACCTGGTGCGCGGTGTGATGGCGACCGACGCGTTGATCGGGACGTTCGCCCGGCTCGACGACCCGTCACTGCGACAGAACGTGTGCTTGCTCTACCACCTGCTCGGCGGCGGCACCGGCGTGTGGGACGTGCCGGTCGGCGGCATGGGCGCGGTGACCGGTGCCCTGGCTGCCGCCGCCGCGGCGCACGGAGCCGAGATCATCACCGGCGCAGAGGTTCTCAGCCTTTCGCCCGACGGCGAGGTGCGCTACGCCACGGGTGGCGACGAGCACCGTCTGCACGCCCGCCACATCCTGGCCAACGTCACCCCCGCGGTGCTGGCCGGACTGCTCGGCGAGCCGGCGCCCGACTTGGCCGCGGGCTGCCAGGTCAAGGTCAACCTGATGCTGCGCAGGCTGCCGCGGCTGCGGGACCCGGACGTCGAACCGCAGCAGGCGTTCGGCGGAACCTTCCACATCAACGAGACCTGGTCCCAGCTCGACGCCGCCTACGCCGCCGCGGCGGGCGGCGCGGTGCCCGCGCCGCTGCCCTGCGAGATCTACTGCCACTCGCTGACCGACCCCTCCATCCTGTCCCCCGGGCTGCGCGCCTCCGGCGCGGCGACGCTGACGGTCTTCGCCCTGCACGTGCCGCACCGGCTGCAGCAGGGCGACGACATCCGCCGCCGCCTGACCGAAGCCGTGCTGGATTCGCTGAATTCGGTTCTGGCCGAACCGGTTCAGGACATTCTCATGACCGACGCCCACGGCCGGCCGTGCGTCGAGACCAAGACGACCGCGGACCTGGAGGCCGCCTTGGGACTGACCGGCGGCAACATCTTCCACGGCGATCTGTCCTGGCCGTTCGCCGAGGACGACGAACCGCTGGACACCCCGGCCCGGCGGTGGGGGGTGGCCACCTCCCACGACCGGATCGTGCTGTGCGGCAGCGGCTCCCGCCGCGGCGGCGCGGTGTCAGGCGTGGGCGGCCACAATGCCGCAATGGCCGTGCTTGCCCGCCCATGAGGGATCCCGGGTCAAGTCACCCGATCGTGGAGAGCTTTTTTCGCGCCTCAGCGCGACCCGAGCGCGAGGTAGTCGCGCTCGCCGTAGCCGGTGTAGATCTGGCGCGGCCGGCCGATCTTGTTCGGCTCGGTGTGCATCTCCCGCCAGTGCGCGATCCAGCCCGGCAGCCGGCCCAGGGCGAACAGCACGGTGAACATCCGGGTCGGGAACCCCATCGCCCGGTAGATGACACCGGTGTAGAAGTCGACGTTGGGGTAGAGCTTGCGCTCGACGAAGTAGTCGTCGGTCAGGGCGACTTCCTCCAGCGCCTTGGCGATGTCGAGCAGTTCGTCGTCCCCGCCGAGCTTGCCCAGGATCTTGTCGGCCTGCTCCTTGACGATGCGTGCCCGCGGGTCGTAGTTCTTGTAGACCCGGTGGCCGAAGCCCATCAGCTTCACGCCGTCCTCGCGGTCCTTGACCTTGCGGACGAACTCGTGGACGTCGCCGCCCTGCGCACGGATCTCCTCCAGCATCTCCAGCACCGACTGGTTGGCGCCGCCGTGCAGCGGGCCCCACAGCGCGTTGATGCCGCCGGAGATCGAGGTGAACAGGTTGGCCTGCGACGAACCGACCAGACGTACCGTCGAGGTCGAGCAGTTCTGCTCGTGGTCGGCGTGCAGGATCAGCAGCATGTCCAGGGCGCGGACGATCTCCGGGTCGGGTTTGTAGGGTTCGGCCGGCAGCCCGAAGGTCATCCGCAGGAAGTTCTCCACCAGGCTGATCGAGTTGTCCGGGTAGAGGAACGGCTGGCCGATCGACTTCTTGAACGCATAGGCGGCGATGGTCGGGAGCTTGGCCAGCAGCCGGATCGTCGACAGCTCGACCTGCGCGTGGTCCAGCGGGTCCAGCGAGTCCTGGTAGTAGGCGCTCAGCGCGTTGACCGCACTGGAGACCACCGGCATCGGGTGGGCGTTGCGGGGGAAGCCGTCGAAGAAGCGCTTGAGATCCTCGTGCAGCATGGTGTGGCGCTGGATCTTGGCGGTGAACTCCGCCAGCTGCGACGCCGACGGCAGCTCACCGTAGATCAGCAGATAGCTGACCTCGAGGAAATTCGACTTCTCGGCGAGCTGGTCGATCGGGTATCCGCGGTAGCGCAGGATGCCGGCGTCGCCGTCGATGAAGGTGATCGCGCTCTTGGTCGACGCGGTGTTCACGAAGCCCTGGTCGAAGGTGGTGTAACCGGTCTTGGCCAGCAGCGGGCCCAGGGCGATGCCGTCCGAGCCCTCGGTCGCGTGGACGATCTCCAGGTCGATCTCCCCACCGGGATACCGGAGGGCGGCGGTGTCGTCGGGTGCGGCCACTTCAACCCCTTACTTGCCTGTTCGACGGCACCAGGAGGGGCCGTCCGTGAGGTCACGCTACTGCGCGCTCCACAAGACCGTAGTCGCTATCGCCCGGGCTCCCCCGGCGGGGTCTGGTCCGGGGACCGCCAGGGCCGCCACAGCCTGGTGAAAAGCGCGTAGGTCGCCTCGATGCGGTCGGCCACCGCACGCGGATCGCTCGCGTCGCTGCCCGGTGTCCCCAGCGCGGTCGCCATCAGCACCGCCCAGGTGTCGAAGACGATGCGCACCGCCGGGTCGGCCGCCGGAACGCCCATCCGCCCGGCGATCGCCTCCACCACGGCGTGGGTCGAGCCGTCCGGGCGGTAGGTGAACGAGGCCAGGCTCAGCATCGGCGTGCTGTTGACGATGCTCAGGAAGCCGTTGATCCGGTCGAAGGACATCGCGCCGGTCTGACCGTGCCCGGCGGCCCGGAAGACCTCGGTGTGGGCACGGACCAGAGCCTCGTGTTCGGTGATGTCCCGGGGCTGGCGGGCCAGTGCCTCGGCCACGTACTCGGCGGTCTCCTCCATCAGCGCCCCGATGACCGCTTCCTTGTTGGGGAAGTAGCGGCTGAAGGTCCGCGGCGAGACGTCCGCGGCAGCCGCGATCTGGTCGACGGTGGTCTTCTCGTAGCCCTGCTCGGCGCACAACCGTCCGGCGACGTCCACCAGCGTCGCGCGGGTGCGCTGCTTCTTCCGTTCACGCAGCCCCAGGGCCGTCTCGTCGGCGCTTCGAGCCACACCCCGATCGTAGGCGCGCGCCGCGCGGCGCGCCCGGCCGTTGGTCAGCGGCGGGTGACGGGCCGGGCAAAGCGCGCGGTAGCCGCGGTTGTGACGGTCCTCACAGCCGGGCGTTCCCGCCGGGACGGAACCGGATGAAGACGGGCGCGATGAGGACCGCGGCCAGCACGCCGACCACGACCAGCACCCCGCCCCCGACGGCCGCCGCCGTCGTGCCCACCGCCGCCGCGGCCGCGCCGTGCACCGCGTCCGCCAACCGGGGGCCGCCCCCGACGACGACGATGAACACCCCCTGCAGACGTCCGCGCAGATCGTCGGATGCCGCCTCCTGCAGGATCGTCGACCGGAACGCCGCCGACACCATGTCGGCCGCGCCGCCCAACGCCAGAAACCCCACCGCGATCCACAGCATCGCCCCGGCGCGCCCGCCGGCCGCCGCGGCGGCCAGCCCGAAGCCGATGACCGCCAGGCCCCACACGAGGATCGCCACCACCACCGCCAGGCCCTGGCGGCGGACCCGCGGCAGCCATCCGGAGAACACCCCGCCGAACACCGCGCCTGCCGATATCGCCGCGGCGAGCAACGCCATGGTGGTGCCGCCCTGCACCGGACCGCCGAAGCTCTCGTGCGCCATCTGCGGGAAGAGCGCCCTCGGCATCCCGAACACCATCGCGATGATGTCGACGACGAAGGACATCAGCACGACCGTGTTGCCGGCCAGATAGCGAAATCCCTCCATCACCGCGCCGAAACCCCATCGCGAACCAGTCACGGCCGCAATGGATTCGAGGACGGGCATCGGCGTGAGCCGGATGGTCGCCCAGATGGGCGCGGTGCATGTGACGGCGTCGATCAGATAGAGCGTGGACAGGTCCACCCACCGCAGCAGCACACCGGCCAGCAGCGGACCGGCGATCGCCCCGAACTGGTGCACCGTCATGGTCAGCGAGTTGGCGGCCGGCAGCTGCTCGATCGGGAGCATGCGCGGGATCGCCGCGCCGCGGGTCGGCCAGTTCACCGCGTAGAAGGCCTGCTGGACGGCCAGCAGGACCAGAACCACCCACACGTTGTCCAGGCCCAGTGCGGCCTGCGCCCACAGCAGGACGGATGCGGCCGCCAGGCCGCAGGACGTGATGATCAGCAGGATGCGGCGATCCATCGCGTCGGCCCACGCCCCGCCGAGCAGGCCGAAGACGACCAGCGGCACCAGGGCGAACAGGCCGGCCAGGCCGACGTAGGCCGAGTTGCGGGTCAGCGCATAGACCTGTACCGGCACGGCGAACACGGTGAGGTTGCCACCGATGACGGTGACGATGCCGGCCAGCCACAACCGGCGGAAGTCCGGTGTGCGCAGCGGCGTCGTGTCCGCGAAGAACCGGCGCGCGGCCACCTCGTCAGGGCTGGAGTCGTTCGATGCGGTCGCCGCCGGTGACCCGGATCCTGTTGTGAATCCTGTTCTCCCGGCCCTGCCAGAACTCGATGACCTCCGGCGCGATCCGGTAGCCGCCCCAGTGCGGGGGCACCGGGACCTGCTCGCGGCCGGCGAAGCGGACCGTCACCTCGTCCAGTTGCGCCACCAGTTCGGCACGCGATCCGATGGGCCGGGACTGCGCGGACGCCCAGGCGCCCAGTTGCGAGCCGCGCGGGCGGCGCGCCCAGTACTCGGCGGTCTCCGCCGAGCTGACCTTGCTCACCGCGCCGCGGACGTGAACCTGCCGGCCCAGCGCATACCAGGGGAACGTCGCCGACGCGTACGGCGTGACCGCCAGGTCGGCGCCCTTGGCCGAGTCGTAGTTGGTGTAGAAGGTGATCCCGTCGGCCTCGGCGCTCTTGCACAGCACGGTGCGGGTGACCGGCCGGCCGGCGTCCACGGTGCCGAGCACCATCGCGTTCGGTTCGGCGATCCCGGCCTGCTCGGCTTCCTCGATCCAGCTGTGCAGCAACGCAAGCCAGCCGTCAGCCAGCCAGTCGACGTCCAGGTCGCTGCTGCCGTCCTTCTCCACCGAGCCGTACTCCACCCGCATCGCCGCCAGCCGGTGGGCGGGTGCGGGGACATCACGATCAGCCACGGCCTCACGCTACGCCGACGGATCGGGATGGGAGAATCGGTTCATGACTGTCCTACCGGACGACTTCGTCCCGGGCCTGGAGGGCGTCGTCGCCTTCACCACCGAGATCGCCGAACCTGACCGCGACGGCGGCGCGCTGCGCTACCGCGGCGTGGACATCGAGGACCTGGTGGGCAGGCGGGTCACCTTCGGCGACGTGTGGGCGTTGCTGGTGGACGGCCGGTTCGGTGACGGCCTGGCGCCCGCCGAGCCGTTCCCGCTGCCGATCCACACCGGCGACGTCCGGGTCGACGTGCAGGCCGGCCTGGCGATGCTGGCCCCCATCTGGGGATACCGGCCGCTGCTGGACATCGACGACGACACCGCGCGGGCGCAACTCGCCCGGGCCTCGGTGATGGCGCTGTCCTATGTGGCCCAGTCCGCCCGCGGTATCGGCCGGCCGGCCGTACCGCAGCGCGTGATCGACGAATGTTCCACCATCACAGAACGTTTCATGACCCGCTGGCACGGCGATCCCGACCCCCGCTACGTCGAGGCGATCGACGCCTACTGGGTGTCGGCCGCCGAGCACGGGATGAACGCCTCGACGTTCACCGCGCGGGTGATCGCCTCCACCGGGGCCGACGTGGCCGCCGCACTGTCCGGTGCGGTGGGCGCGATGAGCGGGCCGCTGCACGGCGGCGCGCCGGCCCGGGTGATCCCGATGATCGAACAGGTCGAGCGCACCGGCGACGCGGCCGCGGTGGTCCGCGGCATCCTCGACAGCCACGAGAAGCTGATGGGCTTCGGCCACCGGGTCTACCGCGCCGAGGATCCGCGCGCGCGGGTGCTGCGCGCCACCGCCAGGCGTCTGGACGCCCCGCGCTACGAGGTGGCGGCCGCGCTGGAGCAGGCCGCGCTGGCCGAACTGCGCGAGCGCCGGCCGGACCGGGCCATCGAGACCAACGTCGAGTTCTGGGCCGCGGTGATCCTCGACTTCGCCGAGGTGCCTCCGGCGATGATGCCGGCGATGTTCACCTGCGGCCGCACCGCGGGCTGGTGCGCGCACATCCTGGAGCAGAAGCGGCTGGGCAAGCTGGTCCGCCCGTCGGCGGTCTATGTCGGACCGGGTCCGCGCCCGGCCGACGCGGTGCCCGGCTGGGACGAGATCTCCCACACCTGATCTGACGCCGCCGGGCCAGGGCCCCCGTCGGCTAACGCCGCCGGGACAGGGCCCACCTGCCGCCGGCCGCAGGCGCCGGCCGCGCCACCGCGAGCATCTCGGCCACCGAGGTGAACTTCACCCGCGGCCGGCCCGTCTCGGTGCCGCGGGCCACCTCGGCGCCGTCGATCGCCCGCCACCCGGCCGCGTCGACCAC
>NZ_JBJTJF010000044.1:0-7128 GCF_046095365.1 Mycobacterium sp. | reverse complement strand
CGCGCGGCGTCTGAGCGAATCCTTCGGATGGGCGAAGGCTCCGGCGCAGGCGCCGGACAAGGACGCGCAGAAGGCAGCGCCGGCCAAGGCCGGGGCCGAGAGCGAGCCCGTCGCGCCGGCGCCCGCGCCCCCCGCACCGGCCGCGCCCCCCGTTCCACCGGCTCCCACGGTGAGCGCACCGGCCGCCCCGGCGGCTCCCGGCCCGCGGCCGGGTCCGGCGGCTCCCAAGCCGGGGCTTCCGCGGCCGCCCCGGGTCGGCAACAACCCGTTCTCCTCGGCCCAGCCCGTCGAGCGCCCGATGCCCAGGCCGGTCGGTCCGGCCGGCCCCGGGGGACCTCGGCCCGGACCGGGGATTCCGCGTCCCGGCGGACCCCGGCCGGCCGGCGCGACTCCCGGCAACATGCCGCCGCGGCCCGGCGGTGGTCTCGGCCGGCCGCCACGGCCCGGTGCGCCGCGTCCCGGCGGCGGCGGCCCCCGGCCCGGTCCGGGCCAGGGTGTGCGTCCCGGCGGCGGCGGCGGTAACTACCGAACCGGCGGACCGGGCGGTGGCGGGGGCGGCGCCCCCGCGGGCGCCGGCGGGTTCCGCGGGCGTCCCGGCGGGGGCGGTGGCGGCGGAGGCCGGCCCGGCCAGCGCGGCGGTGCGGCGGGCGCCTTCGGCCGTCCCGGTGGTGCCCCGCGGCGCGGGCGCCGGCGCGACGGGCGCGCTCTCGGCCCCGGCCTTGGCCGGCGCGGCCTTCGGCGCGGCCTTGTCCGGCGCCTTCGCCGGAGCCTTCGCCCCTCCGAAGGATTCGCGCAGACGCCGCGCGACGGGCGCCTCGACCGTGGATGACGCCGACTTGACGAACTCGCCCTGCTCACTCAGGCGAGAGAGAACTTCCTTGCTCGTGACACCGAGTTCCTTGGCCAACTCGTGTACGCGGGCCTTGCCTGCCACTACATCTCCATCTCTAGAGGCGACAGCGGTGGGTGGGCCGCGCCTCGGGTTTAGCTATGACGCATGGTCATCGGGACTTCACGGTGTGCTCATGTTCTTCGCTACCTGTTTCTCTCCCGGGTGACTGAGCACTGCGAAGTGCTCGACCACCGCGGCTGTATCCGGTGTTCCGGTGATGCGCAGCGCTCGGGCGAAAGCCCGCCGGCGGATCGCTGCCTGAAGGCATCGCCCGTCGGGGTGCAGCCAGGCTCCCCGGCCCGGATGTGACCTCTTCGTGTCAACGGCGACGGCGAACTGTCCGTTCCCCATCGACACGGCCACGACCCGGAGCAGTTCGACGGCCAACTCTCGCTTCCGGCAGCCGATGCACGTCCGCACCGGGGCGGTGCGCGCGTCAGCGGCCGGAATCTCGCGCTGGATCACAGGTCAGTCTACGTCACCGGCACGGCCCGCCGAACCGGCCTCGCGGTCCGGCCCCTACCCGGCGCCCGGCGGTCGCCGGGCCGGGGCGGCGTCGGCTTCCGCCTCCGGCACCGCGGCGTCGCTGCGGATATCGATCCGCCAGCCGGTCAGCCGGGCGGCCAGGCGGGCGTTCTGCCCCTCCTTGCCGATCGCCAGCGACAGCTGGAAGTCGGGCACCACCACCCGGGCGGCGCGTGCCGCGACGTCGACCACCTGCACCGACACCACTTTGGCCGGCGACAGGGCGTTGGCCACGAACCGCGCCGGGTCCTCGTCGAAGTCGATGATGTCGATCTTCTCCCCGGACAACTCGCTCATCACGTTGCGCACCCGCTGGCCCATCGGGCCGATGCAGGCGCCCTTGGCGTTGAGACCGGGAACCTTGGACCGGACCGCGATCTTGGAGCGGTGGCCGGCCTCGCGCGCCACCGCGACGATCTCGACCGATCCCTGGGCGATCTCCGGCACCTCCAGCGAGAACAGCTTGCGGACCAGGTTGGGATGGGTGCGCGACAGTTCGATCCGGGGTTCGCGCATCCCGCGGGTGACGCCCACCACATAGCAGCGCAGCCGGTCCCCGTGGGTGTAGTTCTCGCCGGGCACCTGCTCGGCCGGGCGGATCATGCCCTCCGAACTCTTGGTCTCGCTGCCCAGTCGCACCACGACGTTGCCGCGGGCGTTCTCCCGCGCGTCGCGCTGGACCACCCCGGCCACGATGTCGCCCTCCCGGGCGGAGAACTCGCCGTAGACCCGTTCGTTCTCAGCGTCGCGGAACCGCTGCAGCATGACCTGGCGGGCGGTGGTGGCGGCGACCCGGCCGAAGCCCTCGGGGGTGTCGTCCCATTCGTTGACGACGGCGCCGTCGGCGTCGGTCTCCCGGGCGATCACCTGAACCGCGCCGCTCTTGCGGTCGATCTCGATGCGCGCGTCGGGCTGGTGGCCCTCGGTGTGGCGGTAGGCGGTCAGCAGCGCGGACTTGATGGTGTCGAGCAGTTCGTCGACCGCGATCCCCCGGTCAACCTCGATCGCGTGCAGTGCGGCCATGTCGATGTTCATGTCCCGGCCTCCGTGACCAATTCCAGCTCCTTGGCGTTGGGCGGCGAAAACTCAACCTGGACAACGGCTTTGCGGACTTCACTCAGCGGCACCTGCTGCACTTGCAGGCCACGGCCGGAGCGGACCACCAACTCCGCCACACCGTTCGCCGTCGCGCCGAGCCGTCCGGTGAGAGTGCTGCCGTCGTTCATCGACACCTCCACCAGCCGCGCGCGGGCCCGGCGGAAGTGCTTCTCGTCGGTCAACGGCCGGTCCACGCCAGGGGAGCTGACTTCCAGCACGTAGGCCGTCGGGCCGGTGTCCACGGCGTCGAGCAGGGCCGAGGCCGATCGGGACAGCGTTGAGACGGAGTCGAGGTCGAGCGGGGCGTCGCCGTCGACGACGACACGGATGCGCGGCGGATGGGCGCGGGTGTCGACGGCCACGTCGTCGACCTCGTAACCGGCGCGCGCGAACTCGTCCTGGAGTAGCTCGATCACCTGCTCCGGCGAGGGTAGACCCGCGGACCGCTGCGTCACGGCGAGCTCCTCATCTTGAGTTGTACCTGCCGGGTACCAACGATACGCCAGCTGCCGGGACGGCAATGGCAGGATGTTGGCGTGCCCGACCCAGATTCAGCCGCACCGGCGCCCACCCTCAGCCGTCGGCGTGTTCTCGCCGGCGGCGGTCGCGGGTTGCTGGCGCTGGCTCTCGCCGGTCCGGCCGTCGCGGCGTGCGGGCCGTCCAAGCCCCCGGGACCCGACCCGCTGGAGGCCGAACTGGCGGCGGCCCGCCAGGACAGTGCACTCGCCTCGGCGGCGGCGCGGGCCGCCAAGCCCGCGGTGTCGGCGGCATTGAGCGAGGTCGCCGCCCAGCGGGCCCGGCACGCCGGTGCCCTGGTCGAGGAGCTGGCCCGGGCGGCGGGGGAACCGACCCCCACCGAGACCCCCACGCCCACGCCCACCCCGGCCGGGACATCCGCACCGTCCGCCCGCGACGTCGCTGAGGCGCTGAGGAAGTCCGCGGAGCGGGCGGCGAAGCTGGCCGGTGCGCTGTCCGGCTACCGCGCCGGGCTGATGGGGTCGATCGCCGCGTCGTGTACCGCGATGTTCACCGTGGGCCTGCCAGGAGAGGGAAAGCCGCAGTGACGTCACCGACCGATCCCACGTCGTCGGGGGAACCGCCGCCGGACCCGGACCGTCCCGGCGACCCCGGTCCGGCGGCGCTGTACGACGCGGTCGTCGCGGAGCACGCCGCGATCTACGGATATGGCCTGGTCTCCGCCCACGTGATGCCGGACGACAACGGACTGGTGTCGCAGGCGGTGGCCGAGCACCGGGACCGCCGTGAAGCCGCCATAGCGCTGCTGTCCGAACGCTCGGTCAAGGCGCCGCTGCCGGCGGTGGGTTACCAGTTGCCGATGGTGGTCAACTCCCCCAACACCGCGGCCAGACTGGCGATCCGGATGGAGAGCGACTGCGCGGTGGCCTGGCGGGCGGTCCTCGAGCAGGCCGACTCCGAGAAGGACCGCACATTCGGCGGCAACGCCCTGACCCAGACTGCCGTCATGGCGGCGCGCTGGCGCAAGGTGCTGGGCGCGTGGCCGGTGACCGAGCCCTTCCCCGGGGGCGGCGAGTAGCCGCGCTCAGCCCTGCGCAAGCGCGTCGGCGACCGCCCCGGCAGCGCCGGCCACCGCGAGCTCCCTGGTCTGGCCGGTGAACCGGTTGCGCAGTTCGACGGTCCCGTCCGCCCAGCCGCGCCCGACGACGACGATCCACGGCACCCCGAGCAGTTCGGCGTCCTTGAACTTGACCCCGGGCGATGCCGTGCGGTCGTCCAGCAGCACCTCGACGCCGCGGCGGTCCAGTTCGCCGGCCAGTGCCTCGGCGCCGGCGCGGGCGTCGGCGTCCTTGTTGGCGATCACCACGTGGATGTCGAACGGCGACACCGACGACGGCCACCGCAGCCCGAGTTCGTCGTGATGCTGCTCGGCGATGACCGCGACCAGCCGGGAAACCCCGATGCCGTAGGAGCCCATGGTGAGCCGCACCGGTTTGCCGTCCTCGCCGAGCACGTCGACCGAGAACGCGTCGGTGTACTTGCGGCCGAGCTGGAAGATGTGCCCGATCTCGATGCCGCGCGCACTGACCAGCGTTCCCGCACCGTCCGGCGACGGATCGCCGTCGCGGACCTCGGCGGCCTCGATGGTGCCGTCCGGGATGAAATCCCGTCCCGCGACGAGGCCGACGACATGCCTGCCGGGTTCGTCGGCTCCGGTGATCCACACCGTGCCGTCCGCGACCCGGGGGTCGACGAGGTAGCGAACCCCGTTGTCCAGGAGTGCTTTCGGGCCGATATAGCCCTTGTTGAGAAAGGGGTACCGGGCGAAATCCGCGTCGTCGAGCATCGCGTACTCGGCCGGGTCCAGTGCGGCGCCCAGGCGCTTGTCGTCGACCTCCCGGTCTCCGGGCACCCCGACGGCAAGCAATTCCCAGTCGCCGCCGGGTGCGCGGAGTTTCAGCAGGACGTTCTTGAGGGTGTCGGCGGCGGTGATCTCCCGGCTGCCGCAGCCTTCCGGGCGGACGCCGTTGGCCCAGTCCACCAGGGTGGCGATCGTCGGGGTGTCCCCGGTGTCGTGCACGACCGGTTCGGGAAGCCCGTCGAACGGCAGGGGGGCCGGCGCCGCCGTGGTGACGGCTTCGACGTTGGCGGCGTAGCCGGACTGCGGGCAGCGCACGAAGGTGTCCTCGCCGACCTCGCTCTCGGCCAGGAACTCCTCCGACGCGCTTCCGCCCATGGCCCCGGACACCGCCGAGACGACCACGTAGCGAATTCCCATGCGGGAGAACATCTTCTGGTAGGCGTCCCGGTGGGCCAGATACACCGCACGCAGGCCGGCGTCGTCGACGTCGAAGGAATACGAGTCCTTCATGATGAACTCGCGGCCGCGCAGGATGCCCGCCCGGGGCCGGGCCTCGTCGCGGTACTTGGCCTGGATCTGGAACAGCAGCAGCGGGAAGTCCTTGTATGAGCTGTACTCGCCCTTGACCGTCAGAGTGAACAGTTCCTCGTGGGTGGGGCCCAGCAGATAGTCGTTGTCACGGCGGTCCTTGAGCCTGAACACCCCCTCGCCGTACTCGGTCCACCGGTTGGTGGTCTCGTAGGGCGCACGGGGCAGCAGAGCCGGGAACAGGATCTCCTGGCCGCCGATGGCCACCATCTCCTCGCGGACGATGTCCTCGATGCGGCGCAGCACCCGCAGGCCCAGCGGCAGCCAGCTGTACAGGCCCGGTCCGATCGGCCGGACGTAGCCGGCCCGGATCAGCAGCCTGTGGCTGGGCACCTCGGCGTCGGCTGGGTCGTCGCGCAGGGTGCGCAGGAACAGCTCGGACATGCGGGTGATCACAGCGGGTCAGCTTAGGCCACCGTTTCCGGGCGGGCGGCCGCCGAACCCCGCTCAGCACTGATGCGGCTGCGCCCCGCGGAACAGATCCAGGTCGAACCGGCGGGCGAGTCCCCTGACCGACTCCATGAATGCGTCCAGGTCGACTCGCCGGCCCGACAGCCAGGTGCCCGAGACCTTCATGGTGTCCTGCAGACGGCCCGGGTCCACGCCGTAGGGGTCGGTGTTGAGCAGCACGAAATCGGCGAGCTTTCCGACCTCGATCGAACCGATTTCCCGGTCCCGCTTCTGCTGCCAGGCCGCGTTGACGGTGTGCGCCGCCAGTGCCTCGTCCAGTGAGAGCGCCTGTTCCGGCCCGTGAACGGTTCCCGACGCGCTGCGCCGGGTCACGGCGTTCTGAATGTTCAGCCAGGGCAGCGGGGGCGAGAGGTAGCCGTCGTTGTGGAAAGTCGGCCGGACCCCGCCGTCGAACGCGTCCCGATAGGGCTGCCACCGCGCTCCGTAGGCGGGCTCGAAGATGACGCCGTCGTAGAGGTCTCCCCAGTACAGCGACTGGAACGGCGACATCGACGCGCTCACGCCCAGCGCCCCCGCGCGACCACACTGCTGCCGGGTCGGGGTCGCGAAGTGCTCGACCCGCCAGCGGTGGTCCGAGGCCGACAGGCCCAGCCGCCCCAGCGCCTGCTCGTAGCCGTCGAGGACGACGTCGATACCGGCGTCGCCGTTGATGTGAGTGGCGATCTGGGTGTCGGCGTCGGCGAATTGCTCCACGAGGGCGAGGAACTGGTCCGGCGAGTAGTTCAGCACCGACAAGCCGGGCGCCGTGCCGACCGGTACGTCGGCGACACGGGCCCGGTCGGAGTCCAGATAGGGCACGCTGATCGCGGCGGTTCCGATCGACGGGCTCCCGTCCATCCAGATCTTGTAGCCGACACGCCGGATCATCGGCGAGAGGTCGCCGAAGTCCATGTCCGAATGCGCCCCGGGGTCGTAGGTGGTCTGGTAGAGCGAGTAGCGAACCGGGCAGCCGGGCAGCGCTGCCAGTTCCTGCATCGGGGCGCGCAGCCTGCTGATGAACCCCAGATCGCCGACAGCGGTGAAACCGTTGCGCGCCAATGTCGAATACCACGCGCCGAGGTTGACCAGAGGAGAAGGCACCACCCCGGGCAGGAAGGCGGCCATCGCCGTGAGCGTCGCCTGGGTCTCGTAGCCGACACCGCCGGCGGTCCCGTCCGGACGGCGCGTCCAGCGGGCATCGGGCTTGTCCGGCGGAGGGATCGCGCCCTTCCAGCCG
>NZ_JBJTJF010000043.1:0-3312 GCF_046095365.1 Mycobacterium sp. | reverse complement strand
TGCCGGCAACGGCGGCAAGGGCGGCAAGGCCGGCCTGGGCGGTGACGGCGTGACGCTGGGCACCGCGGGCAACGGCGGCGACGCCGGACTGGCCGGTACCGGCGCGGCCGGCGGCGACGGCGGCACCGGCTACACCGGTGTGGACGGGACCGGCGAGGCAGGCACCGACGGTGGCAACGGCGGCGCCGGCGGCCGGGGTGGCAGCGGCGGCGTCGGCGGCCTCAAGGGTGGCGTGGGCGCCACCGACGGCAACTACTCCGACGGCGCCGACGGTGGCGCCGGCGGTGATGCGGGCGCCGGGGGCAACGGCGGCGACGGCGCGAACGGGCTGGGCTCGCGCGCCGGGGCCCCCGGGGGGGCCGGGGGGTCCGGCGGCGCCGGCGGAGCCGGCGGTTCCTCGATCAAGGGCGCCAACGGCGACGGCGGCCGAGGTGGCAACGCCGGGGCGGGCGGCACCGGCGGCAACGGCACCGACGCGGGTCAGTCGCTGGGCTACTTGTCGGGTGCGGGCGGCAATGGTGGCAACAGCGGGGCCGAGGGCCTCGGCGGCGCGGCCGGCAGCGGCACGGGCACTCCCGGTGCCCCCGGCCAGAATGGCGACTCCGCCAACGCCGGCAACGGTGGCGACGGCGGCAACGGCATCGCCGGCGTCCTCGGTGGCTTCGGCGGCCGCGGCGGCGATGGCGGTTCGGCGCTGGGGACCGGCAACGGCGGTGCCGGCGGCGCCGGCGGTGACGGCGGCGACACCTCGAGCCCCAATGCGTCAGGTGGGTTCGGCGGCAGCGGCGCTGCCGGGGGCAGCGCGGTGGACGGCCAGGCCGGCGCCGGCGGCGCCGGCGGCGACGGCGGCAACGGCGGATCCGCCCCCGATCCCGATTCGCCCCTCGACACCGCCCTCGCCGGCGGCGCCGGCGGCAACGGCGGTGCGGGCGGGGCCGGCGGTGCGGCCACCGGTAGCGGTGATGCCGGCGACGGCGGCGCCGGCGGCGACGCCGGTCTCGGCGGCAATGGCGGCAACGGCGCCGACGGCGCCGACGCGACCGCCAGTACAGCTGCCGAGGACGGCGGCCAGGGCGGCGCCGGAGGCAACGGTGGCGTCGCCGGCGCCGGCGGTGCCGGCGGAGATGCCGTCACCGGCGCCAACGGCGACGGCGGAAACGGTGGCGCCGGCGGCGGTGCGGGCACCAGCGGCAACGGCGGCAACGGCGGCGACGGCAACGCGGACTTCCCCAACGGCGGTAACGGCGGTAAAGCCGGGACCGCGGGCATCGGAAGCGCCGGCGGCGCCGGTGGCGCGGCCGGAAGCGGTACCGGCATCGCGGGTAAGGCCGGAACCGACGGGGCGCGCGGTGCCGACGCCACAACGGGCGGCAACGGCGGCGACGGCGGCGCCGGATACAACGCCGCGGCCGACCCGGCCGCTGTTGCGGGCGCTGCTGGCGGCAACGGCGGCGCCGGTGGCGCCGGCACCGGACCCGGCACCGGCGGCGCCGGTGGCGCCGGTGGCGCCGGCAAGGCGGGCCGCAACCGCGTGGCGCCCTTTATCGGCAGTGGCGGACGCGGCGGGGCCGGCGGTGTGGGCGGAGCCGGCGGCAATTCCGAGAACGGCCAGGCGGGCGCCGGCGGGGCCGGCGGGGCCGGCGGTAACGGCGGCCTCGGCAGTGGGCCATCCCTCGATCCGGGCACCCTCGGCTTCAACGGCGGCGCCGGCGGCGCGGGCGGCGCCGGCGGTGCCGGCGGAACGGCCGTCGGCACCGGCAACGCCGGCGCGGGCGGCGACGGCGGTCTCGGCGGCAATGGCGGCAAGGGCGGCGACGGCACCGCCGGCGCCGATGCCTCGGCGAAGGGCCTGGCCCAGCCCGGCGGCGTCGGGGGGGACGGCGGCACCGCGGGGGCGGGCGGCGCCGGCGGTAAGGGCGGCAACGCGACGAGCGGCGTGAACGGCGACGGTGGCAATGGCGTCACCGCCGGGGCCGGTGGCAACGGCGGCAAGGGCGGCAACGGCAACGTCGACTTCCCCGACGGCGCCGCCGGCGGTAATGGCGGCAATGCCGGGGCGCGGGGCGCCGGCGGGGCGGCCGGGTTTAAGGGCACCGGCGGAACCGGCGGCGTGAACGGCACCGCCGGCACCGCCGGCGACGCTGCGACCTCGGGCGGCAACGGCGGCAACGGCGGGGCCGGCTACGACGCGGCGTCGGACCCCAACGCGACACCGGGCACCCCCGGCGGTAAGGGCGGACGCGGCGGCGACGCCGGCACCATCGGCAACGGCGGCGCCGGCGGCAAGGGTGGCAGTGGGGTGAGCAGCCTGTTCTTCGGTATCGACGGCGGTTCCGGTGGCGACGGCGGGGCCGGCGGCCGGGGCGGCACCGTCTCCGGCAACGGCGGCGTCGGCGGGGCCGGCGGTAACGGCGCGACCGGCTACACCGGCGAGGACGGCGTCGGCACCGCCGACCCGTTGGGCACCGGTCAGCCGGGTCAGGACGGCACCGCCGGCGGTACCGGCGGCGCCGGTGGGGCCGGCGGTGATGCGACGAAGGGCAACGCCGGCAACGGCGGCGCGGGCGGCACCGGCGGCACCGGCGGCAACGGCGGCGACGGCGGCGGTCGCGGGGTTGCCGGGAACGGCGGCCTCGGCGGCGTGGGCGGTGACGGCGGCAACGGCGGCAACGGCGGCCTGGGCGGCACCACCGCCGGCGGCGGCACCAACGGTGTGACCGGTACCGGTGGCAACGGCGGCGCCGCGGGCACCGGCGGCAACGGTGCCGACGGGTCCGCCGGCGACGGGACCTTCGGCAGCCAGAACCCCAACGGCGGTGCCGGCGGTGCCGGCGGTGATTCCGGGGTCGAGGGCACCGGTGGCACCGGGTCGACGCCAGGCACCCGCGGAGCCGTGGCCGACGGCGGCAACGGCGGCAACGGCGGGCAGGGTGCTGCCGTGCCGTTCGGCGCCGGCGGCAGCGGTGGGGCCGGCGGAGCGGGCGGAAAGGCGTTGGGCGGTGGCGACGGTGGCGCCGGCGGCGACGGCGGTATCGGCGCGGCGGGCAGCAAAGCCGGTAACCCGACTGCTAGCGGTTTCGACGGCGGTGCCGGCGGTGCCGGCGGCGCGGGCGGCTCGTCGGTCAGCGGCACCGGTGGCAACGGCGGCGATGCAGGCACGGGCGGAGCCGGCGGCGCCGGATACAGCCCCGGCGAGGCGGCTGCGACCGCCGGCGGCAAGGGCGGTGCCGGCGGCGCGGGCGGCGCGGGCGGCTCGTCGGTGACCGGTCTCGGTGGCGACGGCGGCGCCGCAGGAGCGGGCGGCCTCGGCGG
>NZ_JBJTJF010000042.1:0-9427 GCF_046095365.1 Mycobacterium sp. | reverse complement strand
AGTCCGCGCCGGCCGCTCCGGCGCCGGCCGCCAGCGCCCCCGAGCCGCCGGCCTCGGAGATCACGGCCAGTTCCCCGCCGACGGCGACGGTGTCGTCCTCGTGCGCGATGATCCTGCTCAACACCCCCGACGCCGGTGCCGGGATTTCGGTGTCGACCTTGTCGGTGGAGACCTCCAGCAACGGCTCGTCCGCGGTGACGGTGTCACCCTCCTGTTTGAGCCAGCGGGTCACGGTGCCTTCGGTGACGCTCTCGCCGAGTGCGGGCATCTGGACGGAGACGGCCATGTGAGTTGACTCCTGTCGTCGATCGACCTCTGGCTTACCACAGCGTGGTAGCCCAATCCTGTCATTGTCGGGCCCCGCATCGGCGCGTAAGCGCAAAGCTCGATCGCTCTGGCACCATCGAAAGAGCGGCAACCCGAGAGGAGACGGCGGCGTTGGGCCTGTTCGACAGGATCCGCCGGAAGCGGCGGGGCGACTCGCAGGCCGTTCCCGACCTGCGCTACCTCAGCGAGTGGGCCGCCGCCCGCTCCGGGGTTGAGGCCTACGTCGAACCGCAGACCGCGGTCACCCCGATGACGGTGGTGCTGGTGGCCTCCGACGGCCAGTGGACCCGTCGGCCCGCGGGCGGACCCGCCGGGGCCCGGCGCGTCGGGCAACGCCTGGGCATCCCGGTCTACGACGTCCTCAAGGTGGGCTATCCGCAGCGGATGCGCGACTTCGACGCCCGCAGGCGCATCGAGCGCCGCCGCACCCTGCGTGGCGAACTCGACGGGCAATAATCATCGGATGCCGGCTCGCCACATCGAATCGACCGACGGGACCCGCATCGCGGTCTACCAGGAGGGCAATCCGCGAGGGCCGGTCGTCGTCTTCGTGCACGGCTGGCCGGACTCGCACGTGCTGTGGGACGGCGTGGTCGAACTGCTGGCCGACAGATACCGGGTGGTCCGCTACGACAACCGCGGAGCCGGCGAGTCGGCGGTGCCCCGCGACGTCGCCTCCTACCGGCTGACGACCCTGGCGGACGACCTCGGCGCCGTCATCTCCCAACTGGCTCCCGCCGACAAGGTCCACCTGGTCGCCCATGACTGGGGCGCGGCGACGGCGTGGGAATTCGTCACCCGCGCCGGGGCGGCCGACCGGGTCGCGTCCTACACCTCGATTTCCGGCCCGGACCCGGGTCACCTCGGCATCTACCTGCGGTCGGCTCTGGCCCGCCCCTATCGGCCCCGCCGGTTCGCCCGCGCTCTCGCCCAGGCCGCCCACTTCGGCTACATGATCGGCTTCGCGATCCCGGTGATCGCACCGGCGGTGATGCGGGCGTTCCTGGCCGGCTGGATCAACCGCCGGGTGATCACCGCGGGTATTCCGCCGCAACGGCGCTACCAGGGCCCTGGCTTCGTCTCCGACGCCGTCAACGGCCTGAGGATTTACCGGGCCAACTTCCTCCCCTCGCTGACCCGGGCGCAGCGCGGCCGCTACGTCGGGGTCCCGGTGCAACTGCTGGTCAACACCGAGGACAACGCTGTCCGGCCCCATGTCTATGAGGACACTCCGCGCTGGGTCTCGCGGCTGTGGCGCCGGGACATCCGGGCCGGACACTGGTCACCCATGTCGCACCCCCACGTCGTGGCCGGCGCTGTCGACGAGATGGTCCGCTTCATCGACGGCGGACCGCCGAGCCGTTCGCTGCTTCGCGCCGAGGTCGGCCGGCCGCGAAAGACCTTCGGAGACTTGCTGGTTGCCGTCACCGGGGCGGGTAGCGGCATAGGCCGTGCCACCGCGCTCGCCTTTGCCGCCGAGGGTGCGGAGGTGGTGGTGGGTGACATCGACGAGGCTGGTGTCACCGAAACCGCCACGCAGGTCCACGCTGCCGGCGGCACGGCACACCCGTATGTGGTCGACGTCGCCGACGCCGGCGCGGTGGAGCGCTTCGCCGAGCGGGTCTGCGCCGAGCACGGCGTACCCGACATCGTGGTCAACAACGCCGGCATCGGGATCGCGGGAGCGTTTCTGGATACCCCCGCCGAGGAATTCGACCGGGTGCTCGACGTCAACCTCGGCGGTGTGGTCAACGGCTGCCGGTCGTTCGCCCGCCGCCTTGTCGAGCGGGGGACCGGGGGGCACATCGTCAACGTCGCCTCGATGGCGGCCTACGCGCCGCTGAGCTCGCTGAGCGCCTACTGCACGTCCAAGGCCGCGGTGTACATGTTCTCCGACTGCCTGCGCGCCGAGCTCGACGCCGCCGGGGTGGGTCTGACCACGATCTGTCCGGGGCTGATCAACACCAATATCGTCTCGGCCACCGGGTTTCACGCCCCCGACGGGCGTGACTCGGCGGTGCCCGTCCGTCGGGCCCAGCTCGAGCGGATGTTCGAACTACGCCGCTACCCCCCGGAGAAGGTGGCCGCTGCGATCCTCGCGGCGGTGCGCAGCGGGAAGGCGGTCCGGCCGGTGACCCCGGAGGCCTACCTGCTCTACGGAACCTCGAGGTGGTTTCCCCCGGTGCTGCGCAGCACCGCCCGCGGCCGCGTGGTGTGACGGCGCTGTCGTGTCGCCGCTCACCCGTTCGCGGCTGGTGTCGTTTCGCCGCTCACCCGTTCGCGGCGATGTCCTCGCATGCCGCGAACAGTGTCCGGACCGGCACCCCGGTACCGCCCTTGGGGGTGTATCCCCACGGCGCGGTGGTGTTATAGGCCGGCCCGGCGATGTCGATGTGGGCCCACTGCACGCCCTCGGCGACGAACTCGCTCAGGAACACCCCGGCCACCAGCATCCCGGCGAAGCGCTGTGAACTGATGTTGGCGAGGTCGGCCACCGTGGACTTGAGTTCGTCTTTGAGTTCCTCGGGAAGCGGCATGGGCCAGCCGTTCTCGCCCTCCCGCTGGGACAGCGCGGCCACCCGGTCCCGGAACTCCGCACTGCCCATCACCCCGGGGATGCGGGCGCCGAGTGCGACGGTCTGCGCGCCGGTCAGCGTCGAGGTCTCGATCAGGTAGTCGGGGGAGTCCTCGCAGGCCCGCACGATGGCGTCGGCCAGGATCAGCCGGCCCTCGGCGTCGGTGTTGAGCACCTCCACGGTGACGCCGCCGTACTGGGTGAGCACGTCTCCGGGGCGTTGGGCGGTTGCCGACGGCATGTTCTCGGCCATCGGGACGGTGGCGACGACGTCGATCGGTAACTTCTGGTCCGCGATCAGCACCATGGTGGCGATCACCGCGGCCGCTCCGGCCATATCCGAGGTCATGTGGTGCATCTGGGCGGCCGGCTTGATCGAGATTCCACCCGTGTCGAAGGTGATGCCCTTGCCGATCAGCGCCACCTTGGGGACCTTCCCCTTGCGGCCCTTCGAGCCCCGATAGGTCAGCCGGACCAGGCGGGGCGGGTTGGCCGAACCCTTGCCCACCCCGATGATTCCGCCGTAGCCGGCCCTGGCCAAGGCCTTCTCGTCGAGGACTTCGACGGCCAGCCCGGCGTCAGTACCCAGAAGCTTTGCACGCCTTGCGAATTCGTCGGGATGCAGATGGCTGGGCGGGGTATTGACCAAATCGCGGGCAGTGGCGACCGCCGAGGCGACCGCCACCGAACGGGCTGCCCGGTTCCTGGCGCCGGAGGAGGTGCTCAGGGCGGTGATCGCCGTCAGGCCGGGCTCGGTGGGGGCGGTCTTCTCGGAGCGAAACTCGTGCATCTGGTAGGCCCCGAGGATCAGACCTTCGATTGCCGCGTCCAGATGCAGTTCGGAGAGCAGGGTGATGACGGTCGGCACCCCGCTCAGCGAGCGCGCGGCAACTCCGGAGGCGCGGCGGATCGCCTCGGCCGGCCAGTCGTCGCGCGGGGCCCCGAGTCCGACCGCGAGCACGCTGCCCACCGGAAGCGACGGCACATGCAGCCGGGTGAGCTGCTCGGGACCGGCCTTGGCGCCCAGCGCCCGCAGCGCCACCTCGATCTCGCCAATGGCCTCGGCGTCCAGGAACGGTCCGCCGACGACCTTGGGTGCGGCGTCCTTGCCCGGGCCGCTCACGATCGGCACGAGCAGGACCGCCGATCCGGAGCGGCGTTTGGGGACGGCGGTGGCGACGGTGACGGCGGGGGCGGTGTAACCGGGGTGGGTGCTCACCAGCGACACCCTAATCGGACGGGCACTAGGGTTGGCCCCGTGACTGACGGTGTGACCGACGGATCCCATCTGCTGCACGGCCCGCTGGAGAGCCGCCATCGCGATCGCGGTGCCACCTTCGCCCCGTTCGGCGGGTGGCTGATGCCGGTGTCCTACGCGGGCACCGTCGGCGAGCACACCGCGACCCGCGAGGCGGTCGGACTGTTCGACGTCAGTCATCTCGGCAAGGCGCTGGTCTCCGGTTCGGGCGCCGCGGCTTTCGTCAACTCCGCGCTCACCAACGACCTGGGTCGCATCGGTCCGGGTAAGGCCCAGTACACGCTGTGCTGTGCGGCCGACGGCGGGGTGGTCGACGACTTGATCGCCTACTACGTCAGCGACGACGAGATCTTCCTGGTTCCCAACGCCGCCAACACCGCCGCGGTGGTGGCCGAGTTGCAGAAGGCTGCCCCGCAGGGGATCTCGGTGACCGACCAGCACCGCTCCTACGCTGTGCTGGCGGTACAGGGCCCGCGATCGGCCGAGGTGCTGGCCGCCCTGGGCCTTCCGGCCGAGATGGACTACATGGGCTACGTCGATGCCGACTACGACGGCGTGCCGGTCCGGGTGTGCCGCACCGGCTATACCGGCGAGCACGGGTACGAACTGCTGCCGACGTGGGACTCCGCACCCACGGTGTTCGATGCGCTGGCCGCCGAGGTGGAAGGCCGGGGCGGGCAGTTGGCGGGCCTGGGTGCGCGAGACACGCTGCGCACCGAGATGGGCTACCCGCTGCACGGTCACGAACTGTCGCTGGAGATTTCACCGCTGCAGGCCCGATGCGGGTGGGCCGTCGGGTGGTCCAAGGATGCTTTCTGGGGCCGCGACGCGCTGCTGGCGGAGAAGGCGGCCGGCCCCCGCCGTCTGCTGCGCGGACTCCGAGCCACCGGCCGCGGCGTGCCGCGCGCCGAGATGGTGGTGCTGCGGGATTCCCAGCCGGTGGGGGTCACCACCTCGGGGACTTTTTCCCCGACGCTCGGCGCCGGCATCGCTCTGGCCCTGATCGACTCGGATGCCGAGGTGGCCGACGGCGCGCAGGTCAGCCTCGACGTCCGGGGACGTTTGCTGGACTGTGAGGTCGTCAAGCCGCCGTTCGTCGATGTCAGGACCCGATAACGCGGTTATAGAATCCCCGCTATGCCCCAGACCACGCTCGACTTCGCGGTGCAGCGCAGTGCCGCGCCTGCGAGCGAGGCCGAGCGGGCCGCGATCCTGGCCGACCCCGGCTTCGGCCGCTACTGCACCGACCACATGGTCTCGCTGCTCTACAACCACGATCGCGGGTGGCACGACGCCCAGGTACTGCCCTACGGCCCGATCGAACTGGACCCGTCGGCGATAGTGCTGCACTACGCCCAGGAGGTCTTCGAGGGCCTCAAGGCCTACCGGTGGGCCGACGGGTCGATCGTCTCGTTCCGCCCCGAGGCCAACGCCGCGCGGCTGCGCGCCTCCGCGCGCCGGCTTGCCATCCCCGAGCTGCCCGAGGGCTTGTTCATCGAGTCCCTTCGTCAGCTGATCGCCGTCGACCACGAATGGGTGCCGGGCGCCGGGGGCGAGGAGTCGCTGTATCTGCGGCCGTTCATCATCGCCACCGAACCGGGCCTGGGTGTGCGCCCGTCGGCGGAGTACCGGTACCTGGTGATCGCCTCTCCGGCCGGGGCCTATTTCAAGGGCGGCATCAAACCGGTCAGCGTCTGGCTTTCCACCGAGTACGTCCGCGCCAGCCCCGGTGGCACCGGCGCGGCGAAGTTCGGCGGCAACTACGCCGCCTCACTGCTTGCTCAGGCCGAGGCCGCCGAGCACGGCTGCGACCAGGTGGTGTGGCTGGATGCCATCGAACGCCGCTACATCGAGGAGATGGGCGGGATGAACCTGTTCTTCGTCTTCGGTAGTGGCGGTTCGGCCCGGCTGGTGACTCCCGGGCTCAGCGGTTCTCTGCTGCCCGGCATCACCCGTGACTCGCTGCTGCAGTTGGCCGGGGACGCCGGATTCGCGGTGGAGGAGCGCAAGATCGACGTCGAGGAGTGGCGCAAGGGTGTCGCCTCGGGGGAGATCACCGAGGTGTTCGCCTGCGGGACGGCGGCGGTGATCACCCCGGTGGCGCAGGTCAAGTACGGCCAGGGCGAGTTCACCGTCGGCGACGGGGAACCCGGCGAGGTCACCATGGCGTTGCGCGACACCCTCACCGGAATCCAGCGCGGCACCTTCGCCGATACGCATGGTTGGATGACCCGGCTCCGCTGACGCTGCGCGGGTGGGGTTGGACGACCCGGCTCCGCTGACGCCTCGGCTATCCCGTCGCCACCGTGTTGCGGCCGGCACGCTTGGCCTGGTAGAGCGCAGCGTCGGCGCGGGCCATCCAGGACGTCAGATCATCATCGGCGTGCAGTTCCGCCGCACCGATGCTGACGCTGAGTGAGAACAGCTTCTCAAACGGTACGTCGTTGATGCGCTGACGCAGCTTCTCCGCCGCGGCGACCCCGTCGCGCAGGCCGCAGTAGCGCAGCAGAATGACGAATTCCTCACCGCCCCAACGGCCTACCACGTCGGTGGTGCGAATGAGTTCGCGCAGCCTACTGGCGACCTCCATCAGAACCCGGTCGCCGGTCTGGTGCCCGTGACTGTCGTTGATGTCCTTGAAGCGGTCGATGTCCACCACCAGCATGGTCAGCGCCTGGCCGTGCCGCTGTGCCCGGGCCAGGTCGGCGGAGAGCAACTCGCCGGTCCGCCTGCGATTCCACAGGCCCGTCAGCGGGTCCGTCACCGCCAGTTCGGTCAACTCGCTCTCAAACCGCTTGCGCTCGCTGACATCGCGTGTGACGCCGAGGATCTCCACCACCCTGCCGTCGGCGTCGATGTGCGGGATCACCTGAAGCTCACCGATCATGATGGAGCCGTCCCTGCGGAAGTACTCGAGCTCACCGCGGAACTCGGGCAGCTCGGTTCTCCCGGCGACGGCGGCGAACAGTCGCACGAAGTAGTCGCCCACGACGGCGGCTGACTCCGGCGGGTGAATGTCCTCGAGCGTCTGGAGCATGGCCTGCTGGGGAGTGAACCCGCGCACCCGCTCGACGGCCGGGCTGATGTAGGTGATCGTGCCGTCCAGCGCCATCGTCCAGATCACGTCCCAAGCGTTCTCGGCGAGCAGCCGGTGGCGCTCCTCGGAGCGGCGCAACTCCGCTTCCATCTCGTGCACGCGGGTGATGTCCTGCATGGCGCCATCGAGCACCACCGAATTGTCCGCCCGCCGCGAGCACTGCACCCAGCCGCGGCTGTACACGGGTCGCCCGCTGACGTGCCGCCACTTGAGGTCTACCCACATGCTCTGGCCGGGCCGCATCGATCGCATGGCCTCGAAGGTGCCGATCGACTCGGGGTCGATCCGCTCGACCATCGCCTCGGCCTCGGCGGGCGTGGTGCCGAAACGCTGGCCCACCAGTTGGGTTCGTGTTCCGCCGTTGACGAACTCCAGTGCGAGGTCCGGGCGGATCCGGAGGATGAAGAACACGAAACCGGCGCTGTCGGCGACCAGCTGGAACCACCGGGAATCGGGCGGATCGCCGGTCGGGATCTCCGAGTCAGTCATCGTGCACCTCCTCGAAACGCCCCGACTTCTCCGATAACTTTATCCGGTAAACACTGCCGTGCTTCGGCCCCGCCGGATCCGGCGGCGGGCGGTGGGGCGGGAACTTCAGCAGCGGCATGATCCGCCGCACGAGCAGCGCCATCCCGGCGTCGCGGTCGGGGCCGTGGCATTCCTCGAACCGGCCCCGGGCGATCACGCTGCGCCAGTTGGACAGGTCATCGACCCGCTCCACCTCGACGCAGACCTCCGGGTGGGAGCGCATCGCGCGAAGCTTCACGCCGTCCATCCCGTGTCCCCAGAGGTATGTCCCGTCGTAGGCGTAACTCACCGGAACGACGTAGACCCGCCCGTCCTCGTCGATGCAGCCGATCCTGGCGATCACCTCGGCGTGCAGCAGTTCCTCGATCTGCGACGCGGTGAGTTCACCGAGCATGCTGTGCCCCTTGCGGTTCGGTTGATCAGGCGCGGATCGCCAGTCCGATCAGCGTGACGGTGGTGGCCACCTCGACGGCCGCACCCATGACGTCGCCGGTGATCCCGCCGAAGCGGCGCACGCAGTGGCCGACGAGCGCCGCAGAGGCGAGCAGGGCGAGCGCCACCACCGCGGGCCCCTGCCAGGGCCGCTCGGTGGCCAGCACCGCGAAACCGACCACCGCCGCGACCCATGCCACGACCGCTGCGGGTCGCTGGCTGCCGGCCACCCGGGCGCCCAGGCTGCTGCCGGGTGCGGCCGGCACTCCGCGCCTGCCGGCCAGCACGGCGGCCACCCGGCCGGCGGCGACACCGGTGACCGCGGCCGCCACCCCGGTCGCGCCCGGGGGCAGGGCTGCGAACGCGGCGGCCTGGGCCAGGATCGCCACACCGACGGCCGCGACGCCGAAGGGACCGGTCGACCCGTCGCGCATCACCGCCAGCGCGCGCGGCGGCGGACCGTAGCAGCCCAGGCCGTCCGCGGTGTCGGCAAGGCCGTCGACGTGGATGCCGCGGGTCAGCATCAGCAGGCAGCTCACGGCGAGCAACCCGGCCAGCATGCTGTGCGGGCCGAAAGCCCACCTGCCGGTCCAGAGCACCGCGGCCGCTGCCAGCCCGAGGATCACGCCGACGACCGGCAGGGCGGTGATCGTCGCGCTGTCCGGCCCGCGGTCACCGCGGCCGACCGGCAGCACGGTGGCGAAGCCGAAAGCGCTTGCCAGACCGGTCATCAACGCCGGCTCGGGGGTCCGGAGACGCCTGCGTCGGTGAAGGTCGCCATCGACGACAGGGTGGCCACCGCCGCTCTGACGACCGGCAACGACTCTGGTGGCCGCGGTGACCGGTGTCGAACCGGTGGCGGCAGTGGGCCGGGGCACCGGGATCGACGACGCGGCATGGTGCCGCAAGACCGCGGCCGTTCGCGACGCGCTCTACCGGTCCCGGGCCGTGCACGGCGATCCGCTGCGGCTGCTGGCCGCCTGCGGGGGAGCCGACCTGGCCGCCATAGCCGGATTCTGCGCGCAGGCCGCGGTCACCACCAGGCCGTCGAGCAGCACGGGGGTTCGGCGGACGGCGGACTGCGCGCAGAATCCGGCGATGGCGGCCAGGTCGGCTCCGCCGCAGGCGCCCAGCAGCCCCAGCGGATCGGTGTGCACGGCCCGGGAGCGGTAGAGCGCGTCGCGAACGGCCGCGGTCTTGCGGCACCACG
>NZ_JBJTJF010000041.1:0-5151 GCF_046095365.1 Mycobacterium sp. | reverse complement strand
CGCCTGCGCTGATCGCCCGGCGAGCGCTGAGCGGTCCCCGAACGTAGGCGACCTCGGTGTCGAGCCGGTCGGCCCGCATCAGCCGGGTGAGCACCGCGGCCAGGTCGGCGTCCGCGCCGGCCACCACCACCCGGCCGGCCTCGCCGACCGCCGCGTCGATCTGGCCGGCATCGACCACGTCGCGGCACGGCAGGCCCGCCAGGGCCCGGGGCAGGCGGCGGTCGCCGAACCGCAAAACGGTGATGTCGGTTCTCATCAACGACACTCCTGGTCCTGCGCTCCGATAGGGTGGGTCACCGGCTGGTCACATTAAGCCAGGAGCGGAGCGGGGTCATCCATGCCGGCAATCGTCCTCATCGGCGCCCAGTGGGGTGACGAGGGCAAGGGGAAGGCCACCGACCTGCTCGGCGGCCGTGTTCAGTGGGTGGTGCGCTACCAGGGCGGCAACAACGCCGGGCACACCGTGGTCCTGCCGACCGGGGAGAACTTCGCCCTGCACCTCATCCCGTCGGGCATCCTCACCCCGGGAGTGACCAACGTGATCGGCAACGGCGTCGTGGTGGACCCCGGCGTCCTGCTCGACGAGCTGCGCGGACTTCAGGACCGCGGCGTGGACACCTCCAGGCTGTTGATCTCCGCCGACGCCCACCTGCTGATGCCCTACCACGTCGCCATCGACAAGGTCACCGAGCGCTATCTGGGCAACAAGAGGATCGGCACCACCGGCCGCGGCATCGGGCCGTGCTACCAGGACAAGATCGCCCGGATCGGCATCCGGGTGGCCGACGTCTCCGACCCCGACCTGCTGGCCGCCAAGATCGCCGCTTCGCTGGAGTTCAAGAACCAGGTGCTGGTCAAGATCTACAACCGCAAGGCGCTCAACCCCCGGCAGGTCACCGACACCCTGCTGGCCCAGGCCGAGGGGTTCGCCCACCGGATCGCCGACACCAGGCTGCTGTTGGGCAACGCGCTGGATTCCGGCCAGACCGTGCTGCTGGAGGGATCGCAGGGCACGCTGCTCGACGTCGACCACGGCACCTATCCGTTCGTGACGTCGTCCAACCCGACCGCGGGCGGGGCCGCCGTCGGCTCGGGCATCGGCCCCACCCGGATCACCACGGTGCTGGGCATCCTCAAGGCCTACACCACCCGGGTGGGCTCGGGGCCGTTCCCCACCGAGCTGTTCGACGCCAACGGCGAGTACCTGTCCAAGACGGGCGGCGAGATCGGGGTGACGACCGGCCGCCGGCGCCGGTGCGGGTGGTTCGACGCGGTGATCGCCCGCTACGCCACCCGCGTCAACGGCATCACCGATTACTTCCTGACCAAGCTCGACGTGCTGTCCAGTCTGCAGACCGTCCCCGTGTGCGTCGGCTACACGGTGAACGGTAAGCGCACCGACGAGATGCCGATGACCCAGGCCGACATCGCCCGCGCGGTGCCGGTCTACGAGGAGCTCCCCGGCTGGTGGGAGGACATCTCCGGCGCCCGGGAGTTCGATGACCTGCCTGCCAAGGCGCGCGACTATGTCCTTCGGCTGGAAGAGCTTGCCGGAGCACCGGTTTCGTGTATCGGCGTGGGTCCGGGGCGGGACCAGACCATCGTGCGCCGTGACGTGCTGGCACCACGGTGAGCGAGCGGGACCCCCACGAGCTCGATCCGGAGTACGACAGCCACGGCGGATTTCCCCGCTTCCAGGTCATCGACGAACCGCACGGGTTCGGGCGCTTCGTCACGGCCATGCGCCGTGCGCAGGACCTGGCCGTCGCCGCGGACGCCCCCGACTGGGACGCTGCCGCGGAGCTGGTCGAGCAGCTGAACGCCTACCTCGCGCCGCACGAGGGTCCCGGCGCGGTGGCGCCGGCCGGGCGGGTGGCGGGCCTGCCCGGCGCGGGCAGCATCCTGATGCCGCCGTGGCGCATCCTGCGCTTCGAACCCGAGATCGTGGAAGTGGGAGTGCAGTTCAGCCGATACCACGTCGGCGGCAACAACGCCGTGCACGGCGGGATGGTCGCGATGATGTTCGACGTGATGTGCGGGATCGTCATCCACGCCATCGGAAGGCCGATCAGCCGTACCGCCTTCCTGCACGTCGACTACCGCAACATCACCCCCATCGACGTGCCGTTGACGATGCGGGGGTGGGCGTCGAGACTCGAGGGCCGCAAGACCTTCGTCAACGCCGAACTCATCGACCCGGACGGGAGGATGCTCGCCGAAGCCAATGGGCTCATGGTGCGTCTGCTGCCCGGCCAGCCCTGAGTCTGCGAGCATGGCAGCGTGGCCCAGAGGAGATCTCTTCACTACCTGACCACTCCGCGCGCCGCCGCACTGGCCGGAGTTCTGTTCGCGGTCCTGTTCTCGACGGCGATCGTGCTGATCCGGTCCTCGCTGCCCGAGGGCGCCCAACCCGGCACGCAGTGGCTGGAATCCGGTAACGGCAAGATCAGGTTCGCCTCGGAACTGATGCCGTTCGCGGGCATCTGCTTCCTGTGGTTCATCGGCGTGGTGCGTGCCAATCTCGGCCGCTACGAGGACAAGTTCTTCGCAACCGTGACGCTGGGCAGCGGGCTGCTGTTCCTGGCGATGATTTTCGCGTCGGCGGCGGTGGGTGCCGGTCTGGCCTCGGCGGGACACTACTCGGGCGGGTCGACGGCGAGCACCGTGTTCGGCCAGATGCTGTTGCTCAAACTGTCCAAGACCTACGCGGTGAAGATGGCGGCGGTCTTCATGATGTCGTTGGCCACCATCTGGTTCCGCACCGACCTGATGCCGCGCTGGCTCGCGATCGTCAGTTACCTGATGGCGTTGACATTGATGCTCGGCGGCGAGACCAGCATGTGGCTGACGCTGGCATTTCCGCTGTGGGTGCTGGTCGTCAGCGTGCTTTTCCTGGTTCGTGCCGGGGTGTTCGAGAGCCACCGAGAGCCAGACCCGTCGCAGGCGTAGGGAATTCGTCCGTCCGCTCGATGTCGTCGGGCCGGAAAGCAGGCCACCAGATCCTCGGACCGATCAAGGTGAACAGAGCCGGAATGACGACGGTGCGCACCACGAAGGTGTCCAGCAGGATGCCCAGTCCGACGATGATGCCCAACTGGGTCAGCGCGATCAGCGGCAGAACACCGAGCACGCAGAACACCGCGGCGAGCACCACCCCGGCGCTGGTGATCACCGCGCCGGTGGCCGACACGGCACGGACGATCCCGCCGCGGGTTCCGTAGAGCGGGGTTTCCTCCTTGGCCCGGGTCACCAGGAATATCGTGTAGTCCACCCCGAGTGCGACCAGGAACAGGAACGAGAACAGCGGGGTGGTGTTGTCCAGGGCGGGGAAACCCAGCAGGTGGATGCTGACCCAACTGCCCAGCCCGAGGGCGGCCAGGGTCGACAGCGCGGTGGCGGCGACCAGCACCGCCGGAGCCAGTGCCGCCCGCAGCAACACGTAGAGCACCGCCAGGACCACGATCAGGATCGCCGGGATGATGACCTTCTGATCGCGCACGGCTGTCCGCTTGGTGTCCAGGGCCTGGGCGTCGGAGCCGCCGATCAGAGCTGCCGGGTCCGCCGCGTGCACCGAATCACGAAGTGCGGTAACGATGTCGAAGGCAGCCGGAGATGCCGGCGCGGCGTCGAGCACGACCTGCCACTGGGACAGCCCGGTATCGGTGACTCCGGCCGGCCGTACCGAGGCGACCCCGGGTGTCGCGCCGATGGCCGCGGTCACCGCGTCGGCCCGGTCGGTCGCCGCGATGACCCGGGTGGGATCGGTCAGCCCGCCGGGGAAGTGCTCGGCCAGGGTGGCGAAGCCGGTTACCGAGTCGGCCTTCACCCGGAACTGGTCGATCAGCGACAGCCCGATCGGGGTGCCGATCACCCCGGTGGCGAGCACGCCCAGGGTCAGGACCGACACGACAGCCACGCGGCCGGCGTGGCCGGACACCCAGTCGGCCACCCGGTGCCAGGCCCCTGCGGTGGTGATCTCTCCGGTTCCGACGCGGGGAACGAAGGGCCAGAACAACTTCGGACCGAACAGAGCGAGCAGCGGGGGCAGCACCAGCAGCACGAAGACAGCCGCCACCAGCAGACCCGCGGCGGCCTGTGTCCCGAGGCTGCGCGTGGTCGGTGACTTGGCCAGCAGCAGCGTCAGCAGGGCCAGCACCACGGTGGCGTTGCTGGCCACGATCGCCGGTCCGGCCCAGCGCACCGCGACGGACAGCGCCTCGCGGTGATCGGCCCTGTGGCGCAGCTCCTCGCGGTACCGCGATATCAGCAGCAGCGCGTAGTTTGTGCCGGCGCCGAACACCAGCACGCTGGTGATGCCCGACGTCGAACCGTCGCCGCCCAGGCCGGTGACCTCGGCGACCGCCGCCCCGAAGACCGCGGCGATCCGGTCGGCGAAGGCGATCACGAGCAGGGGCACCAGCCACAGCACCGGTGAGCGGTAGGTGATGATCAGCAGCAGCGCGACCACCGACCCGGTGACCGCGACCAGTGTGACGTTGGCCCCGGAGAACGAGTTGGCGATGTCCGCGCCGAAGGCCGGGCCCCCGGTCACGCTGGCCACCAGGCCGCCGGGCAGGCCGTCGCGGGCGGCCTCCCGCAGGGCGGTCACGGTGTCGGACAACTCGAAACCTGTCAGGTCGGGTTCGAGCGCAACCGGTGCCAGGGCCGCCTGGCCGTCTTCGGAGGGGATGGGCGGCAACGGCGGGCCCGGCACCACCCCGGCAACCCCGCTCATCCGGTCGCGTGCGGCCTGGGTGGCGGCGAGGTCCCCGGCGGTGAGCGCCGCTCCGTCGCGGTGGGTGATCACCAGCAGCACCGGTGCGGTGTCCCCGCCGGGAAACTGCCTGACCAGTTCGGCCGCCCGGGCGGACTCCGCCGTCGGGGGCAGCACCACCGGGGACTGCTGGTCGGATCCGCTTTGCGGGATCAGGCCGAGCAGCGCGCCGCCGACGGCGGCGACGACAAGCGCGAGCACCCAGGACCGGGTGCCGGCGACCAGTGTCCCGATCCGCTCCCACAGCGGGCGGCGGACCTCGGGCGCGCGGTGCATGGCGACCATCATCACGCGTGGCCGGCGCGGACGGATGCCCGACACCCTCGGCGCGGCCGGCGACCGGGGTGGGATCGGGGTGGGATCGGGGTGGGATGCTG
>NZ_JBJTJF010000040.1:0-2756 GCF_046095365.1 Mycobacterium sp. | reverse complement strand
CTCTTCAAATGCATTTTTCAGCTGGCAGGCGCCCACGCCATCCCGGCCTGGGGCCGCCCCAGCGCGCATGCGCTTCACCGGCACCCACACCTCATGGCCGGTCACCGGCTCCTCACGCGGCGCGGCCGCGCGCCGCCGCGCAGCCGTCGGCCCGCCGCCGCCGCCGCCACCGCCGCCGCCGCCGCCGCTGCCGCCGCCCGCCGTTGCCGCAGCCCCAGGCCCAGTCACCGCCGCCTCTAGCTCCGCCGCCCCCCGCCCTCCGCTACGACGACGCCCGACACGACGCCTGGGTCGCAGCCCTCAAGTCCGCCGACTTCCGGCGGCAGCTCGACGCGGCCCTCACCCAACCTGGGCCCGCGGCGGCCGCCGCGGTCGCTGACCTGCTCCGCGAGGCCGCGCGCACCGTTTTCGGCGCGCGGCCCAGCGCGGGGCGGCCGGCGCCGGCGGCCCAGCAGCAGGACCAGCCATGGTTCCGGCATTGCCGCGGCGAGTACGCCGCCCTGCAGGCGGCGGCGCGCCAGCGGCTCGGCGCGGCCGAGCTGCGGCGGCGGCGCAACCGCTTCAACGCGGCCAAGCGGCGCGCGCAGCGCCGCTGGAGGGCGGAGCAAAACAATCGGCTCATGGGCACGCTGCGAGGCAAGCCCAGGGCCTTTTGGACGGCGTACAAGCGCGACGACAGCGCGACGGTCGACGGCGGGGCCAGCCTGGAGGACCACGCGGCGCACTGGCGCGCGCAGCTGGGCCCGGCCGGCTGCGGGGCCCTGGAGGAAACTGGGGCGGCCGGCCCCAGGCAGCTGGCGGCGGAGCTGGAGGCGGCGGCGGCTGGGCCGGGGCCCGGGGCGGCCGCGGGCGGCGGCGGCAGCGGCGGCACCGGCGGCGGCGGCGGCAACGGCGGCGGGCCGACGGCTGCGCGGCGGCGTGCGGCCGCGCAGCTGGAGGAGCCGTTCACCGGCGATGAGGTGTGGGCGCAGGTCAAGCGCATGCGCGCGGGGGCGGCCCCGGGCCTGGATGGCCTGGGCGCCTGCCTGCTGAAAAATGCATTTGAGGAGGTGGAGGACTCAGAGGGGCGCACCCACCGCAACCCCCTGCTGGCCGACTCCCTGGCCCTGCTATTCACCCAGATTGCGCGCACCCGGTACCCCTCCCACTGGAATGAGCAGCCCCTCACCCCTGTCTTCAAGGGCAAGGGCTCTGCCTCAGACCTGCACAATTACCGCCCTATCCAGAGCCAGTGCGCCCTTGCCAAGCTGTTCAGCATGGTGCTGCATGCTCGCCTTAACGCGTTTGCAGAGGGGCAGGGCCTGCGCGCCATGGGGCAGGCCGGCTTCCGCGACCGGCGCCGCGCCTCTGACAATATTTTCATTCTCCGGCACCTCATCGACCGCGCCCGGCACGCCCCCCCTCCCCGCCAGCGCCTGTTCGCGTGCTTTGTGGACTTTGAGAAGGCCTATGACAGCATCCACCGCGACGCCCTCATGCGCTATCTCGCGTCTGTCGGCATCGGCGGCAACACGCTGTCCACCCTGTGTGATATGTATTGGCAGGTCCGGGCGCGCCCCAAGCTGCGCGGCTGCCTCGGGCCTGCTTTCAGCACAACCTGCGGGGTGCGGCAGGGCGACCCGCTCTCGCCCCTGCTCTTTGGCATGTACATAGACCGGATCGAAGCCCACTTGGCCCGGCACGTACGCGAGGTTGGCGCCACCCTCTCTGGCCTCAGCACCCCCCTCCAAGTGCTGCTGTACGCGGATGACCTGGTGCTGCTCTGCCACTCTGCTGCTGGCCTACAGGCCCTCCTCGATTCACTGCGCGCCTTTTGCGAGGCCCACCACCTGCGCGTCAACGTCTCAAAAACCGAGGTGGTCGTGTTTGGCCGCCGCGCGCGCGGCGCCAGCGCTGACCTATGCGGGGCTACCCCTACCGGTGGCCAAGTCCTTCCGTTACCTCGGCATAGTGCTGCACGCCACCTGCGGGGCCCGCCCTGCGGTCGAGCACCTCCGCACCGCCGCCCTGCGCGCGCTCTGGGCCCTGCAGGGCCGGTGCAGCGCCTTGGGTGTGGCAGACTTTTCCCTCCGTGCACGCCTTTACCGCGCCCTGGTGGAGCCCATCCTCACATACGGGGCCGAGGTCTGGGCGCCCGACCTCATGCCCTCCGGGCATGATGCCTTGCGCGCCCCACTCCAAGCCCTCCAAAATAACTTTATCCGGGGCCTCGGCGGCCTGCGCCGGGCTGTGCCTGCCCTTGTGCTTTCGGCCGAGTCGGGCCTGCCGCTCCTAGGGGCGGCTTGGCTGCGCGCTTGCGCCCAGCTGTGGGCGCGCGCCAGTGCGGGCATCCGGCTCCAACACCCCTTGCTTGAGCTTGCTCTGCGGGCCGACATTCTCTTGACCGCCTCGCTCCCTGCGGCTGACGCACACCACACCTGGACCGGGGCACTCGGCCGCGCACTCACAGGCCTGGCCGCGGGCGACAGCGCCCCCGACTCGGCGCCCCCTGCGGCGCCCTTTTGGCGGGGTGCGCTGGCCGCCATCCTGTCAGGCAGCGGCGACATGCCGCCGCTGCCACGGGTTCACAGAATATGGCAGGCGGCCTTGGAGCGCCGGTGGGCGGCGCCGCCGTCGGACGGCCGCGCCTTTTCTGCGCGCACCCAGTATCGCGAACACTTTGCCTTGAGCGGCGAGGAGCATGAGGCGGAGCCCGCCTATCCCCCCACCATGCCTTGGTATTTCCGGCACACCTCGCGCCTGCCCACACTGGCGCA